>JANXMQ010000212.1 GCA_025354565.1 Akkermansiaceae bacterium | reverse complement strand
CTGGCTGAGTTTCCTTTGAGGTTTGGAACGCATTTCGATTGAGATAAGAGATGGATCCAATGACTGGGAACTAGGTTTTCGACGAGGGCGTCGAAAACTACACGCGAGGGCGCGTGTGCTCCCCCTCGCTTGATCGCCGTGTCTCCACCCTAGGTTGAATGGTCGGCGGACGGCTAGGATTTTTATGTGCTTGATGATTCTGGCGAGACTTGAAGCCATATGGTGATGGAAACCATAAAAATTATGAATGAGACGGCCCGCTCTTCTCGGTTTGGATCGTTTTTGTTTCGCCGTTGATGCGGATCGTGACTTGGGCAGGTTGTTGCGAGCGGATGCGGTAGTTGGTGACTTTGCCGTTTTTCCACTCGATGTCCACTTGATGGCCGCCGCGGGCGCGCAGGCCGGTCACTTTGCCTTCTGGCCAGATGTCGGGCAGGGCGGGCAGCAGGCGGATCACGCCGCCGTGGCTTTGCATGAGCATTTCCGCGATCGCGGCGGTGCCGCCGAAATTGCCGTCGATCTGGAACGGCGGGTGAAGACATAACAGGTTTTTACCGCCTTTGGTGATGAGCATGTTCAACAACTTATCGGAATGGTTGCCATCGTCGAGGCGGGCCCAGAAATTCGATTTCCATGCCATTGACCAACCGGTGCTCGCATCGCCGCGGCGTTCGAGGGTGACCCGTGCGGCTTTCGCGAGTTCGGGGGTGCCGTCGGGCGTGATCTCATCGAACGGGTGCAGCCCGAAGAGCGGGGAAACGTGACGGTGGTGTGGCTCGGGTTCCTCGTAATCCTCCAGCCATTCCATGATTTGACCCTCCTTGCCGATCCGTGTCGGTGCGAGCTTGGCGCGGGCTTCTGTTAGGCGCATCTGGAAGGCGTCATCGCCGCCAAGAATTTTCGCGGATTCGATGCAATTTCCGAAGAGTTCGCGCAGGATCTGCATGTCCATCGTCGGCCCCATGCAGATGCGGGCGACGCCGCCATCGGTTAGTTTAAAGGCGTTTTCCGGCGAGTTGGACGGCGCGGTGACGAGCCAGCCGTGCTGCGGATCGGTGATGAGCATGTCCAGATAGAACTCGGCGGAGCCCTTCATGATTGGGTAAGCCCACTTGAGGTATTCCTTGTCGCCGGTGTAGGCATAGTGTTCCCAAAGGTGCTCGCAGAGCCATGCCGAGCCGTTTGCGGTAGCACCCCAGGAGGCCTGCTCGCCGGGCGCGGTAAAGCCCCAGACGTTGGTGATGACGTGGGCCACCCAGCCCTTGGCGTTGTAATACGCCTTGGCGGTTTCCGCGCCGGATTTCTGGAGGGATTCGATGAGTTTCATCAAGGGCATGTGGCAGTCGCCCAAGCCGCAGACCTCGGCGGGCCAGTAGTTCATCTGGACGTTGATATCGAGATGATAGTCACAATTCCACGGTGTCTGGATGCCCTCGGCCCAGATGCCTTGGAGGTTGGCGGGCATGGTGCCGGGGCGCGAACTGCTGATGAGCAAGTAGCGACCGTAGTTGAAATACAAAGCCGCCATCGCCGGGTCCGCGCCACCATTGGCAAGCGCGGCGAGGCGTTGGTCGGTCGGGAGTTTTTCTGCCTCGCCGGTTGCAGGGATGCCGTCGCCAAGGCTCAGGCTGACGCGGTCGAAGAACGTGTGATATTCCGCGACGTGGGCCGCTCGCAGATCGGCGTAGGGTTTCGCCAACGCCTTGGTGATGTCGTCCTGGGTCGCCTGCAAGGGATCCGCCGTGCTGCGTCCGGCAAAGCCCTGATAGTTCGTGCCTCCGGCGACTAGCAAGACCACCTCATCGGCTGCTTCGACGCGGAGTTTTCCGCCCTCCACCGACACCTTGCCGCCGTGGGAAATCGCGCGCACGCGGGTGACGTGGGTAAGTCCTGCCACGTCCGGCACTCCGCTGTTGAGCTGGCCCGTCATCAAGAGTCCGTTAGATCCGTCGGCCACAGTTTCAAAACGCTCCATGCGATCCAAGGTAGCGGTGAAGGAAATGGCACCGGGTTTGTCGGCGGCGAAACGAAATGCCATCACCTGATCCGGTGCGCTGGAGAATGCCTCGCGGGTGAAATTGATGCCGTCCTTGCGGTAGCGGACGGCGGTGACGGCGTCGCCGAGGTCCAGGCTGCGGCGGTAATTTTCCACGTCTTCGCGGGGTTCGAGGGTCACGGAAAGCGGGAAACGTCCGTGCCGACGGTAGCGGTGAGCGACGACCACCACGACGTTGTCGCCTGCTTTGAGCAATTTTCCGACATCCCCCTGGAACACGGCATTGCCCATCGCCTGCCAGCCGGCAAACTCTCCGACCGGCAGGCCATTGACGTGAACGGAGCCGTTCATATCCGCTGGTGTGATGCGCAGCGTGCCCAAGTGCCGGGCCTGCTCTGCGGTGAGTTTGAGATGATGGCGCAGGACGGTATATTCCCCTTCCTGCATGTCACCGGCCCCGACGGGCTTACCATCGGCGATGCGGTAATCGTTCCAGTTTCTATCGTCGGTATCCAGCCTGACGGCATCTGCGATTTTTCCCGTCACTTCCTTCACATCCTTTCCCGGAATCACGCTCCATTTCCAGTCGTTGAGCACGGCAGGTGGAAAGGCCGGTTTCCAGACGATGTTCAAGTCGCCCAACGCTTGATAGCAGCCGAACGGCACGCGCGCGCCACCGCCCCGCCCGGTACCTGCGCCTTGGCATGTGAAGGTTTGATTGACCAACGCCTCCGCCTCGACGTTCTTGCCAGCAAGCAAGAGGCGGCGGATTTCTGGCAGATTTTTAGAGGCATCAGGCCGGTTATTTTCGGCCCGCGAGCCGGACCACACGGACTCCTCGTTGAGCGCGATCCGGTCGCGACCGAGCCCGCCGAAGACCATGGCTCCGAGGCGACCGTTGCCGATGGGAAGGGCCTCGCGCTCCCAGTCGGCGGCCGGTTGGGCATACTGCAGCGTTGTTGCGGGATCGGGTTCGGTTGCTGCGGTCGCGTGGAAGATGCCGATGAAAAGTGATGCCGCGATGAGACACGACGTGGGATTGATAGATTTCATGGAGTGAATAAGTTAGATTATTAAGAAAGCGGGCACGACCCATGTCATTCAGGCTGGCAGGCAAAGCCACGGTCGAGGGGGATCTGCACGGTTGGCAGAAAAGCGATCACGAGCTTGATACGATATAGATGGGATCAGAGCCTGTCGAAACGACGGTGACGACTGTCTTGTATCGTTAAGGCACACCCAGGCCGGTTAGATTGATATCGAAGGGATTCTCGTTCGCATCATTACTGGCAACATGCAGGATCGCCTTACGAGTTTTGAGTGCCGTGGGTTTGAAGGTGATTTTGAAGGTCGTGCTGCCACCGGGGAGGAGCGAGGTTTTGCCCAGTGCGGTGGAAATCACGAAGTCGGCCTTCTGAGTACCAGTTAGAGTTAATGAGACGGGTCACTTTTGTCTGCACGTCGTGCCAGTAAATGAAATTATCGACGCTCACCCACGCGATGTAGCGGCCGTCGTCGCTGAAGGTGGACTCGATATTGGACGGGTGGGCGGGGTCGTCCACGTAGGTCAGGGTGTTGGTGGAAATTCGGCGCACATAGAGACCTGCCTTTGTGATGCCGGGGGCCGGCGGCGGACTGGTGGAAAACAGCACCAAATCGCCATCTGCGGAGAGATCGCAGATGGCCGCAGCGCTGTTGTAAATGTGGTTGTTGGCGTCACCGGTTAACAAACTGACATCGCCGAATCCGGGCAGGACGCCAGCCATGAGCAGGAGCCAAGGGGTGAGGAGTTTGCGGCGGCATGAAATAGGGCGGGAAACGGGTGTGTCGGTCATGGTAAATTGCGATAATTAAAAATCGATGAAATCCAAATTCCCTCAGGGAATCAAGGATTAAAGTGGCCGGACTTGGCCTGATCCTCCAACCCACTCCCCGATCCTATAACTGATAGAATGATTAACCCGCGAATCGATGCGGGCCGGGCTTTCCCGTTCGCCGAGCGTGCGGAATCAGGGATTGGCAGAGACGCGGTAGAAGGACTTGGTTCGGCTCAAGGGAACCAGGGATTCAATGAAACGGGTCGTCACTCCGCCGCTAGGGTAGGTGGGCGAGAGGACCGACCAGTCTTTGAGATTTTGCGATGACTCGACGCGATAGGTTTTCGCAGGCCAGGAAAGCCAGGTAATGCTGACCTCGCTGCGCGAAGTCCGTGAGTCTTGTAGGCCCGAGGTGCTGGGAGCGGGCGGAACGGTAGCGGTGCCGAACACGTCGAACTCGCGATAGACGGAGCGGCCGCTGTTGCCATTGGTGGAGAGCATGGTGAAGCGGATGGCATTCACGCCTCTTGCAAGCTTTCCGCTGGGGTGGGTTATAGTCACCTTTGTGCCGCCGCTGCCTGTGACGGAGAATGGCTGGTAATTGATGGAAGCGATGGTGGAGAAGGTAGTTTCCCAAACTCTGCGGACGGCAACATCGTAATGCTGGTTTCCAAAGCCCGCTGAGTTCCAAGCAGCGAATGTGACGATAGAGTTAAGGTCCCAGCCGGACCCATTTCCAGCGGGAAGGGTGAAGGTGCTGACACTTCCTGAGGACTCCGACCACGCGCCCTCGACAGTGGGAGGCGAAGTGATATAGGTGCCGCCGAGGACGCCGTCGTTGAGCTTTGTCGGCGAAGCATTATTTACGAGATCCCATCCAGTGTGAACGGCATTAGTGCCAGTCAGTCCCTGTAGTAGATCGGCGGAGCTGACCTGGCCCGCGTAGGCGAGTTCGGTTGTGCTGTTGACGGTTGCAAGGCTTGTGGACCCCGGGGATGAGGAAGACATGGGATTGCTACCTTCGATCAATTCCAAGCCATCAGAGCGGCCGTCGCCATCGGTGTCGGCGATGGTGGGATTGGTGCCGGTTTTCATCGCGCTCACATAGATGCCGGTGTTGTCCTCGGCGGCGTCGCTGATCAAGTCGCCATCGGTATCGGCCTTGGTGGGATCCGTCGGTGGGCGGGGAGGAGATCCGTGGATTTCCTCGCCGTCGGAGAGGCCATCGCCATCGGTGTCGTATTTGGTGGGGTCGATATTCGGATAGGCACCGGTGCTGAGCGTGTATTCTTGGAGATCGGTGAGGCCATCGTGATCGAAGTCGCCGGTGGCTGTTAGGGAGGTGAGATTGCCGGCCTTTGCCATCTCCCACGAGTCCGGCAGACCGTCGCCGTCGGTGTCGCTATCGGCCAGTGAAAGACTGAAGACACGCTCGCCAACGCGTCCGCCGATATTGCCAGTGGCGCGGACGCGGATGGAGTAGGTCTTGCCGACGGGATCACTGTTGAAATTGTAGGTGGCGGCTCGGAGTTGGTTGCTGCTGATCGAGAACTTAGCGTTGTCAGTATCACCGGTGCCGGTGATGAGGCTGAAGGTAAGGGTTTCCGTGGAGGGAGACGGCGGCTGGGCGAAGGAGCCAATCGTGGCGGCAGGAGCGATGCTGGAAAGGAACTGTGTCTGACTGAGCACGGGCAAAGTCGGCGGAATGATGGTGAGGATGCCCTTGAACCAGGTGTCGGCCATGGCGCTGTAGCCGGTGGCGGTCGGGTGGTTGATGGCGTTCGCGTAAAGTGCGGTATTGATCGATGTGTTGTCGGCGGGGTTGGTGAGGAAATTGGCGTATAGATCGACGGTGGTGATGCTTTTCCCAAGACCGAGGTATTTCGGGAGGAGGGTATTGCGGATGTAGGTGTTGTAATCCACGACCAGCGAGGTGTAGGGGATTTTCGGAATGATCTGCGCGGTGACGAGTTTCACCGTGGGTGTGGAGGTGAAAATGCTGTTCGTCAGCGTGTCGAGCTGGCTTGGACTGCTGGTGCCGATGCCATTAATGCCGATCATCAGCAGGATGATGTCGGGGGTGTCGCTCGTGATATAGCTGGCGACGTTGGTGGTGGTGGTGGGGATCGTGACGCCGCCGTAGCCGCGATGGCCGTTCTGTCCAAACGTGCGGAGATCGAGTGTGGGACTGACGGTGCCGCCGTGGGTCGGATCGCCAAACGCATTGTTGTAGGGCTCAAGCGAGCCGCCGACGAATACGAAGTCGTAACCGGCATTCGTTAGAAGCGTGTAGAGACGGCTGCGGTAGCCGAACTCGAAGGGCACATTCCATGTCGGGTTATCCGTATAGCCGGCAGTGATCGAGTCCCCCAGCGGCATGATTCTCAGCGGCACTGCGTAGAGAGGGGCGACAACGACCAACGAGAGCACAAGCGTGGGGATGCAAATCCACCGCGTGGTTAAGTGAGTTTTGGGATTTTTCCGAATCATTGGCATCTGGAATACAAACCGTGCAAGTGGTGTTAACGCTGAAACCTATTCAATTGTGCGGAGTGGTAGTTAAAGTATGGGTAGGTGATGATGAATTGAAATCAAGAAAACATATGGCAGATGTCAAGCTTGTCCAGGAAATTCAATTTCTTGACTTGGTTGCTTTGGCGGCTTTTTGGCAGCGCGAAACAAAAGATCTGCGGAGTGACAGCGCCGGGTCTTAAGATAAGTTCATTAAGGATAAGGCAAAACTCAGTCGCTTTTGCGGGAGGTTCTGAAACAGCCGGGATACGCTAACGTGGAATTAAAGTTTCGTGGCCTTCAATCGAGCGATGAGGAACTCGACAGGATCCGAATACTCGGGCTTGGCACCGATATACATCAACTGGCATTCCACGCCGACGGATTTCATCTTTTCCTGAAGCTTCACACCGAAGTTGGACGAGTGCGTGGCGTTAGGGTGGCTCTTGCCGATTGCGGGGGCATCCGCATAGTGGATGTAAACTGGAGGGTCGTCGGCGGTGACGAGCTCATAGGGCGAGTATTCCTTGATCCATGGCAGGATCTTGTCGCGGTTTTCGAGGAAGGTGCGAAAGCCGGAGGTCTTGTCGCTCTTGTCGCCATTGAAACCGAAGGCACGGTGGCCGTAGTCGATGTTAGGCGTCCACTCCTTCATCTGTTGGGGATCGAGCGAGGTTTGCGCACCGACCAGTCCGGCACACATCAGGCGGGTTGATTCGCGGGAAACGGGGTCGTTGCTTTTCGGTTCCGCCATGTCGTCGTGGAAGGCGAGCCACAAGCTGGAGCAGGCACCTGCCGAGCCGCCGGAAGCGCCGATGCGGGTCTTGTCGATGTTCCATTCCGCCGCCTTGCTGCGGACGAACTGCAGTGCGCGGGCGGCGTCCTCGAGCGGCCACTTGACCGGCGGCTTGACTCCGGCGGCGAATGCTTGGGGGAGAAACCGGTAGTTGATAGAGACTACGGAGATGCCTGCGGGCAGGTACTTGCGCAAGCCTGCGACCTTGTCCTTGTCGTTTGCCAACCATGCGCCGCCGTGGATGAAGAACACCAGCGGCGTGGGCTTGTCTGACTCGGCTTTCCAGAAATCGAGCGCCTGCAACTTGTCCGTGCCATAGGGGACATTCGCCAGGGTTGGCGGGATTTTTACGGGTTGCTCGCCTTCGGCTAGCCAGAAGTCCATCGGGATTTTGCCCAGCTCGCCGGGGCCGTCCTTGGCGGGCTTTTGACCGGCTGGCTTCTTGGCTGCGGCCATGCCGGTGACCGACAAAGAGGCGAAAATAGCAAGTGTTAGGCGGCGGGAGAGAGTGGGGAAGTTCATGATTAAAAGTTCAGTTAGGCGCGGTTCACTTGGGTATCACAGCCTTCCAGCCAGCCTGCCATCGGGTGTCGAGCTTAGAGATGATTTCCTTGTTAGCGGGAAGCTTCGCAATGTTGGTGTTTTCCTGCGGATCGGTTTGCTCGTCGTAGAGTTCCACGGCATCGACCTTGGAATGATCCTTGCGGTTTACCCACTTGGTGTAGCGGTAGCGGTCCGTACGCATGGTGTAGCCCATCAGATTCTTCCCTCGCGGGTATTGGCTGAATGCTGCGGTTTTCCACGGACGATCTGGATTGGCCAGCAAGGGCTTGAAACTGGTTCCTTCCAGGTGCGAGGGCAGGGGGAGCCCGGCGAGATCGGCCAGAGTCGGATAGATATCGACGAACTCGACAAGCGCGTCGATTTTGCCGCCGACCTTCCCCATGCCGGGCACGGAGAGGATCAAGGGAGCGTGGGTGTCGTTTTCGACATTGGTGTGTTTGGCCCATGCCTGATGTTCGCCGAGTTTCCAGCCGTGGTCACCCCAGAGGATGATGATGGTGTTGTCGCGCAGGCCCTGTTGATCGAGCTCGTTGAGAACGCGGCCGACTTGTGCATCGACATAGGAAACTGCGGCGTAATAGCCTTGTTTCAACTTACGCGCGAAATCCTCCTTGATGGGCCAGCCTGCCGGAACTCCGGAATAGGATCTGAGTTCGCCACCGGGTGGAATGGCATAGGCAGGTGCGTCTTTCGGATAGAACGGATTGGGAGCGAGCGGAATTTTCGCCGGATCATAGAGATCAAAGTATTTTTTCGGAGCGTTGAATGGGAGGTGAGGTTTGATGAAGCCGACCGCGAGGAAAAACGGCTCCTTTTTGCCCTTCAGGTTCTTAAGGGCCGCCACGGCCATGTCGCCGAGTTCGCCATCGTGCAGTGAGTTGTCCGGGCCATCCACCATTTCAACGACCGGACCACGGCCTTTGGCGGAAAGTTCGACCTTGGGGGCATCCGGATCCTGCTCACGGGCACCGGCACCGTGCGGCGCTTTTGGAAACGCCGTCGGGATGGACCATGAGGGAACGTCGTCGAAACCATGATGATAGATCTTGCCCATCGCCATGGTGAAATAGCCGTTGTTTTTGAAAAGCTGCGGCAGGGTGACGACATCGGGCATCGCTTTGCGGAAATCCGTGCTGAGGTCCCACGCCTTCGTCGTGTCCGGCCGCGCCCCGGTGAGCAAGCTGGCCCGCGAGGGCAGGCAAACGGCCTGCTGGCAGTATGCATGGCTGAACACGAGCCCGCTCTTCGCCAGCCGGTCGATGTTAGGACTGATGATCTCCTTGACGCCGTAGCAGCCGAGTTCGGGGCGTAGGTCATCGATGGCGATGAACAGCACGTTCGGTCTGGTAGCCGGTTTTTCAGTTTCGGCTGCGTGGGCTGATAGAGAAATGCCTAGCAGAATTGCTCCAGCGAGGCAGTGGGGAAGTAGTGAGGAAAGGCGATGGAGTTTCATAAATTGGGCTCTTCAGCAAAATCTGTGGGTGAACTTTGGCTCGGGTAGATCGCCAAGTGTGTGATAGAGAGAGGTTTGTAGCAGATGGAAACTGCGGTATCCGTAGGCTTTTCTCATACACAGGTTGATCCGCAGGTTGAGGCCCTCGACGATGCCACTGTTATAAAGTTTCCCGGCCTTGAAGTAGTTCATCAGCAGGTTCTCGTGGTTGCGCAGCGTGCCGACGAATTTCTTCATGGGGGT
>JANXMQ010000209.1 GCA_025354565.1 Akkermansiaceae bacterium | reverse complement strand
TCCTAAGTTCCCCAGAATCTGTCGCGAAGTTATAGCTCTTCATACGGCAGATTCGTGCGCACCGTCTATCTCCATTTTCCACCGGAGCTAGCTGGTAGTTCTTGACTGCCTTTTCAAGGCTCGTAATCCCACTCCTATTTACACGCAATGCCCCACTGGTTGATAAAATCGGCGATACATCGCGCGATATCGTGGCTCCCGTGCAGCCACGAATGGAATTATTTTCTGCAAAAGCATCTTAGCCGCTCCTTGGAACCCGGCACCGGTAGCTTCGCGCACATGGCCGGGGACTGTGCGCAATTTCTGGATTACTTCGCCGTACACTCGACACTGGCCGATAGTCCATTCACTGCATTTGAGTTGGGCACAGGATGGTTCCCGACGGTCCCGATCGCCCTGTTTTTGTGTGGGGCGGAACAAGTGTGGACGGCGGATATTTCGCCTCTTTTGAAAATTGAAAACGTCCACCATGTACTTACATTCTATCAGGATGAGGGCGCGAGCGGTGGTTTGGCGAAGCTGCTTCCTCGCTTACGGCCTGAGCGTCTGACACGCATTGCTGAGGCGCTTGATTCCGTCGAAGAAGACCCCGTTAAATTACTGGCAATGTTGAACATCGGCGTACTTGTACTGGATGCCCGCTCCACCGGCTTGAAGGCGGAATCGGTGGATTTAGTCATTTCGGACAGTGTCCTGGTGCATATTCCGCAGGTGATTCTCTCCGGTATATTTGAGGAATTCCACCGGATCATTTCCCCGCAGGGAGTGATGGTGCATTGGATGGGCCTGTGGGACACCTACGCCCGCTTCGATAAGCGCCTGACTCGCTTTAATATGTTACGCTATAGTGAGAAATCGTGGAAATTTTATAACAGTCCCATAGAGCATCAGAACCGGATGCGGATGGCTGATTTTCGCAAGCTTCATGCGCTAACGGGGTTTGAGATTGTCGCCGAAGAATGTCTGCGGGCGGCACCAGAGGAACTCGATAAGGTAACACTGCACCCTGATTTTGCCGACATGAAGCGTGAAGACCTGTTAGTGATGTCCTGCTGGCAGGTGTCTGTTCCACGTTGAATGATTTCACTCTAACGCCTGTAAGCCATGGAAAAATTACCCAACTGGTCCAAGCTGGGACTTGGCACTGGAACCCTTGCGTCGCTGGGCCGTGCCGCCTCATTATCGGAGGTGGACCGACTCGTCGCCACGATGCTAGATATCGGGGTGAAGGTCATCGACACAGCCGATTCCTATGGCTCGGGTGACTGCGAGTACTTGATCGGAAAAGTTCTGAGAGAAAGGCGTGAATCCTTCACAATCATAACAAAGGCTGGATACCGATTTTCGAATCTTCCCTACCCGTTCCGGCCATTGAATCAATTCGTCAAAAAAGGGTTGCAGCATCTCGGATTTCGACAGCGATTCACCACGGCCTATCTGTCAAAATGTATCGACAGCAGCCTATTGCGCCTGAGAATGGAGTATGTGGATGCATTTCTTCTGCATAATCCTCCCTTGGAAATAATAGAAGACGAGCGGCTGATAAGTCTTTGCACGAGCCTGATAAAGGCGGGAAAAACCAAGCAGACGGGCGTATCTTCTGAAAATCCAGAGGTCATCCGAGCCGCCATTGCATCTGGAGCATTTACGATCATTCAGACACCCGCTAATCTAAAGGCGGCTGCTATGTTGCGCACACTTTGGAACGAATGCGATGACCATCAGATCCATGTGATCGGCAATCATGTATTTGAACCAACCTGTCTCAATCTTGACGGCGTGACACATGAAATGCTTATGCGCGGCAGTTCGGCGCTTCTCCCAGAGAATGCCACCATCCTGTGCGGAACCCGTAATCCCTCTCACCTTCGCCAAACGAATCACTGGGCCAGCATGCCGCTGCCCGTAGCGGAAGCGGAACGCCTAGCAGCCTGTCGGACTTAGAAGAAACTTTAAATTCCGCAGAGCTTCGATCACACTCCGCGCATGGCAGTTCGTTTCGTCTCTGTGGATCATGACACCCCGATGCTGTTGCCGCCCGATCTGCGGGAATGGGTGCCAGCCGATCACATCGTTCATTTCGTGATGGATGCCGTAATGCTGCTCGATCTCAGCTCAGCGAAAATCAATCACCGCGGCACCGGCAGCGCACAATATCCGCCCTCCATGATGCTCGGCCTGCTCATTTACAGCTACGCCACGGGCACATTTTCGAGCCGCAAAATCGAAAAACTCACTT
>JANXMQ010000183.1 GCA_025354565.1 Akkermansiaceae bacterium | reverse complement strand
CGAGCGCTCGTCACCATGGCTGAGTTTTTCGACGGCAATGACGATTTGTCCTCCATTGGTTGCAATCTTTCCGACCACCCGGGCTTGGACGTTTGCGAGCGAACTTTAAAAGCAATTGAGGAACAGCGTGACGTCTCCGAGGTCTGGTTGCAGATTTATGATACCGATGAATCAGAGTGGCCGTTCTCAGAGAATGTATTAATTTTCGGAAGCATCACAGCGGAAGACGCCAAAAGTCTCACCTTATTATTTGGTCCATCAGCAGTCGATGACCTGACAATGGACTGGACACCGACCCGGAAGCCAGGGCTTGCTGGGGAGCGATACGTGAATCTCTGGTGGGACTAAGCCAAGGCGAATCGGGTCGAGGTGACGGGATTGCGCCGCCGTGCCACCACATTTAACGTTCGCCGAAAACTGAATTACCCCTATGTTCCCATCAGATCCCCTCAAGAACGTCGGTTTCCGAATCATTTACACTTCCGTCGTCATTCACGGAGTAGGCTTGGCTGGGCTTCTTGGTGGCACTCCTATTCGGCATCTCGCCGGGATTGCTTCAGCTTTGATTTGGAGTCTCTGGATGATCTATGGTTCATCAAAGATTCCGTGGATCATGAATATAATCGGCACGGCGGTTGGAGCGCTTGCATTCGTTATCACAGGCTTCGGCGTGCTTTCGAAGTCGTTCATCGGGGGGCTTTCTATGGTCATCATCGGCATTGTCTTCGCCGATCTGTGCAGACGGCTGTGTTCCAGAGAGGTAAGCTCAAATTTCGAATAAATGAAGATTGGCTAATCGGGTCGAGGTGACGGGATTGCGCCCGTCACCCCCTCCCACACCACCGGACATGCGGGTTTGACTGCCTGCCTCCGTCCATGCGGTCAGGCTTCGCGGGTTTTTCTGAGCCGCTACAGCGGCCATGGCATTGCATCCGGCGGTTCCTATCAGACGACGGCGGCAGGCCGTGACTCGCCCCCGTAGTGCAGTTTGATCCAGATTTCCTTCATCTCAGGAACCCCTTGTTCCTTCAGCCATTGGTTATTCAAGCACCGATGCACGATCTTGTTACGACTCATGCGCCAGTATCCTTTTCGGCTCCGCGTTGCCATGTGGACCTTCTTGGGGTTCGCCCCCAACTTTAGCAGGTTTCGCCTTCGCGTGCGCGGCCTTTTCCACTG
>JANXMQ010000139.1 GCA_025354565.1 Akkermansiaceae bacterium | reverse complement strand
GGCCAAAATCCCAAACGCGAACAAGACGGTAGTGGACAACCGCCTACCCGTTCCTAGTTGAAGTTTCATGGTATTTACTGACATTTTCGTGTATTCATCGTGGCGCTCTCAGTAGGCGGTGCCACACCTAGGCGTTGGGCAAATAAAATTTCACTACGATGAATATTAAGCGAAAAGACAACCTTTACATTTGCGAAGATATCGGGTTCACGATTCGAATAGATCACGAAGGGCCTCCCCTTGAAGTGTCATTATTTAAGATTGTGGACAGACTCGAAGCTGACGAATACGAGGACTTATCCTTTCTCGTATATAGTTACGCAGACGATGAAGAATCTAATGTAGTGACAGCAAAAATTGAAAATGCAGAAGTTTTTTGTGAAGTTTTTGTAGGCGAGAATGGCGAACTCAAAATCTGCGATCCACCGAAAATGTTTCCTGACCGACAAGCGTTGAGTAACTGGCATTCCGTTTTGACGCGAATATTCTCGATTGCAGTAGAATTTGTTGATGGTGTTGAATACTACATTGACGGTGAATATCGAGAAAACTCACCGGGACCTGAATATAAGATTGCTGAAGACGGAAGCCATATCGCCTTGGGATACACAACAGCCAGTTATGGATATGTCCGTGAAGATGGATCAATTGAATAGCCCAATCGGGTCGAGGTGACGGGATTGCGCCCGTCACCCCTCCCACACCACCGGACATGCGGGTTTGACTACGTTCCTCCGTCCATGCGGTCAGGCTTCGCGGTTTTTTCTGAGCCGCTACAGCGGCCATGGCATTGCATCCGGCGGTTCCTATCAGACGACGGAGACAGGCCGTGACTCGCCCCCGTAGTGCAGTTTGATCCAGATTTCCCTCATCTCGGGAACCCCTTGCTCCTTCAGCCATTGGTTATTCAAGCACCGATGCACGATCTTGTTACGACTCATGCGCCAGTATCCCTTGCGGCTCCGCGTTGCCGTGTGAACCTTCTTTGGGTTCGCCCCCAACTTTAGTAGGTTTCGCCTTCGCGGGCCGGGTCGTTTCCATTGTTTATCCTCCCTGCGGGACGATCTGCGGGGTGGCTTCGCATTAAATTGAGGCAGCTATCGCGGCCCTTCGGGCACTCGCATAGCCTTCTTTCAGCGGCACGGTCGCCCGCGCCACCTTGGCCTCTGCTGGTGCTTATTTGTTCATTTCTGTTCATTTCGATTTTCACACAGGGGACTTGAACCCCTTTTGGACTGCGCCAGGGCTTTCACCGGAACTGCTACCGGCCGAAGGATATTCTCGCGGCGGGCACTTACTATTGGCGCGTGCGCACGGTGATTGGCGACAAGACGGGACCGTGGAGCAGGCCTGCGAGCGTGAAGGCGCAAGACCTGCCGTATCCCGTCCTGCGCCAGCGACTTCTCGCGCAGGGGCAGGTAATCGCTCTGCCGGTCGCTTCCCAAAAAGCGGCGGCGAAAGACGATAAGGACATCCCCATGAAGTCGCTACCGGATCGTGCTAAATGATATGCCACCCAGAGCCTCAGCCAGCAAAAAATGCCTAATGAAAAATTGAATGGAATCATCTTTTACCGTACATCATTTTGCCAGCCCTTCTCTGGCGGTAGAAAAAACCCATGAAATACACACTTACACTTCTCACCGCCGTGCTGCTCTGGCCCATTGCAGCCATCCAGGCAGCAGATAGTAAATCCGCAAAGCCTAACATCATCTACATCATGGATGACGAACTGGGCAACTTCGATCCGGGCTTCATGGGAGGAACGCTCATCCAGACACCGAGCCTTGATCGCATGGCGGCCGAGGGTATGCGTTTCAACAACCTCTTCGCAGGCTCCACGGTCTGTGCGCCGACGCGCTGCTGTTTTCTAACAGGTAAACACAGCGGACACACCTCGGTGCGATCTAACGGTGGCGGCACTCCGTTGCGCGCCGATGAACAAACCATTGCTTCCATCCTGAAGCCGCTGGGTTATGCGACGGGCGGCTTCGGCAAATGGGGTTGCGGTGGACGGGATTCAACAGGCGTGCCGGAGAACCATGGGTTCGATCTCTTCTTTGGCTACTACGACCAGGTCCACGCCCACAGCTACTATCCGCCGTATCTCATCCGCAACAGCGAGGAAGTGCCGCTCGAAGGCAATCACGGCACGAGCGGCAAGATCTATTCACACTATCTCATCCATGAAGCAGCGATGAAGTTCATCCACGACCACGCGAAAGAACCGTTCTTCGCTTACCTGCCCTACACCCCGCCGCATGGCAATTTCACCATCCCCGAAACCGATCCCGCATGGGCGATCTACAAGGACAGGCCGTGGAACAAGGATGAGCGCAGTTATGCGGCGATGGTCAGCATGGTGGACCGGCACGTTGGCGAGATTCTCGCGCTGTTGAAGGAACTCGGTATTGAACAAAACACGCTCGTTATCTTCAGTGGTGACAATGGTGGAGCGGACTATTTCCCATCCAAGGAATTTCCACGCGGGATTTTCTCCGCTAACAAAAACCCACGGACCGGCGTCGAGTATCGCGGCTACAAGGGCAATCTCTATGAGGGCGGGGTGCGCGTGCCGTTCATGGCGCGATGGCCCGGTAAAATTGCGCCCGGCAGTGTCAGCGATCACCTTGGCTATTTTCCCGATATACTACCCACCGTGGCCGAACTAACGGGAGCGAATGCGTAACGGCCAAGCTGGCAAAGCCAGTGCAAGTGTCATGCCCACCGAAGGTCTTATTCCAAACAAGGATTGGAAACTCATACGCGTCAGCAGCGAGAACACGGCAAATGAAAAATTTGCCACCCATGCCATCGACGACAATCCCGATACCCTGTGGCATACCCGCTTCGGCGACAATCCCGCCAAACCTCCGCATGAACTCGTCATCGATCTCGGTGCCGAGCATCGCATTCGCGGCCTCGTCTATCTTGCACGCCAGGACGGCGGATGGAATGGCGCGATCAAAGACATCGAGTTCTACATCAGCGAAAGTGCGGACAAGTTCGGCGCACCCGCCGCCAAAGCCACCCTAACCAAAACCAAGGCCCCGCAGACCATCAAGTGCGATGAAACCACAGGGCGTTACGTGCTCGTGCGGGCCTTGTCCGAATTAAACGGGAACGCGTTTGCCAGTGCGGCTGAAATCGGACTTCTCGGCGACTGATTACTAAATCCGAAGTTGCGTGATACGATCAGAATTGTTCGGTGCCGCATAATATATGATAGTTTATGTCTTAGATATAAATCGTTCGGTGGGAGAATTGGACGACAACGTCATTCCCCACCTGGTTTCCCTGTGGCTACTTTGGGATTCTCATCACCTTTGCCTTTCGGAACCCGAGCATATTCCTCGCTTAACTTATGGAGAGCCGCGGCGACAACAGTCGGGTCGTTGCGCTGGGCGAATGCTTCGGCGAGCGGATCGCCGGTGCGGCGGAGGAGCTTGAGCAAATCCTGGCGCAAGGCCTCGATTTCCGCATGCCGTGCAGGATCATCGATGAGGTTGTTTCGCTCACAACGGTCGTCATCGGTCATGTCGTAAAATTCCTCGCGCACGCGGTGGAGGTAAAAATCGGTGCGGTCCTTGATGGTTGGGCTGGTTGCTGCGGCTGCGAGCATGGATTTCCAGGTGAGTCCGCTCATGTTCTCTGCGTGATAATTTTTCTTACCATCGCTCCACGCGTTCCAGATATAGGATCGCGCCTTGGTACGGATGCAACGCATCGGCTCCCACTGATTGCCAAAGGCCGCGTTGTAGAAGGTATAGACCCGATCCCAACCCGGCATTTTCCCGCCCTTCAGGACTGGCAGGAATGACCGTCCATCAATGTCGGGAAGGGCTGGCAGGCCAGCGGCGTCTAGCAGAGTGGGCGCGAAATCCAGGGTCGAGACGAGATGATCGTGATCCACGCCACCTGGCTTGACCACACCAGGCCAGCGGATGATCAGGGAACCGCGTGAACTGTTTTCATAATCGTTAGACTTGGCAAAGGGGAAGGACATGCCGTGATCGCCGCCGTAAAACATCAGGATCGTATTGTCAGCAAAGCCTTCTTCTGTGGGAACCTTGAGCACCGCGCCCAAGGCGTCGTCGAGACGCCTGACGTTGGTGTAGTAGCCGGCCAATTCCCTGCGAACTTCAGGCAGATCTTCGAGGAAACCCGGGACCCCCTTGATTTCGTCCGATTTGATCCAACGACTTGGCGGCTCACCTTCGGCGAGATCACCGGGTCCGTTGATGCCGATGAACGGGCGGTGCGGATCGTAGCAGTTGACGTTATGGAAAAACGGGCGGCCTTGTTCGCGCGCCATCCTTAGGAATTTCCGCGTGGCCTCTGCCAGTTGAGACGGGTGTCGGCTGATCTTATCATCCGCAACATCGACAAAAAACTTCTCCGCTGGCTGGTGGTGCGGGCCCTTGCCGAACATGGAGATTAAGTAACCGGCTTCGTGCAGTTGTTGGTTGAGCGTGCGAACTTCAGGCTTGATCGGGAAGAAACCCATCGCGCCATTGCGGTGCGGGTAGAGCCCGGTCTGCATGATCTCACGGACCGGTTGGCAAACGGCGACTGTCGAATAAGCATAGTGAAAACGCAAACCTTCGCCAGCGATTCGGTCGATGTTCGGCGTGAGGTCCTTGATCGGTCCACCACACACACCTGACGAATCATAGTTCATGTCGTCGGCGGTGAAGAAAAGGATGTTTAGGCGCGGTTCTGCCGCCCTAACAGCCAAAGGTACAATTAGAGCGATCAAACTAACATATATTTTTTTCATTGGGAGTCTCCGGTATTTTTCGCCGCACGGTGGTTAGCGGGAAAGCGACGCACTTCCACATCATTCTTTTGCGCCTCGCCCGGTGTGCTGCGGCCTTCGGTGATGTATTTTTCGAGCTGTGCTTTCATTTGTGCGACCCGCTCGGGTTGCGTGGCGGCGAGATTTTTCGTTTCGCCGATGTCGTCGGCGAGGTTGTAGAGTTGGATCGGCTGGCTTTGATCGCCGCCTTTGCCCCAACCGCCGGAACCGGGGCCGAGGATGAGTTTCCACGAACCGGAGCGCACACTGGGCAGGCCTTCCGAAGAGCAGTTCACGGATTGTTCGCGCACGGGTTTGTCCACGCCATGGAGCAGCGGCAGGATGCTGATGCTGTCTTCGCCTGCGGTGGCGGGCAGCTTTACTTCGAGGATGTCCGCGAGGGTCGCGAGGAAATCGGCTTGCAGCACAAGCTGATCGCAAGTGCTGCCGGGTTTAACGACGCCGGGCCAGCGCGCGATGAACGGGATGCGATGCCCGCCTTCCCACGCGTCGGACTTGTAACCGCGCAAGGGGCCGCTGGGATAGTGGCCCATTTTTTCCAAATCAGTTGCGCCGATGTAAGGGGCGCAGCCGTTGTCACTGGTTAGAAAAACGAGCGTATGATCGGCGGCACCGCTTTTCTCAAGCGCATCGAGCACGTGGCCAATGACGGCATCGGTTTCCATCACGAAGTCGGCGTAGGTGTTCAGGCTGCTCTTGCCTTGCCATTCTGGTGTCACGGCGAGTGGGGTGTGCGGCGATGTTAGAGGCAGATAGAGTAGGAAGGGTTCGGGCTGCTTCGCGGCATCGGTGATGTAGGTCACCGCACGATCGCGGAGCGCGGGCAGGATGCCTTCGAGTTTCCAATCCTTCAGCGCAGGGCCGGGCATGCTGGCTAGATTCCCCCTGAAGTTTTGTGCTGATAGAAACTCGCTGGGAATACCGAGCGTGCGATTATTCTCGATGAAACAATACGGTGGCCAGTTAGGCACATCGGTGCCGAAGTAGGAGTCGAAGCCGCGGGTGGTCGGGCCGCTGCCGATGGGTTTGGAAAAAATTTCGTGCCATGCGGCCAGATGTTCCGGCGTGGCGGTGAATCCGAGGCCCGCAGGCTTTGCTTCATCATCCTTGCCGGGTTTCTTTGCGGCTTGGAGAAATTTTCGTTGCCCTTCTGCGATCGGCCAATCCCAGCCGAGATGCCATTTGCCGACAGCCGCCGTGCGATACCCGTGCTGCTTCGCAAGGCTGGCGATGGTCATGCGTTCCGGTGCGATCAATGGTGCGCCAAATACGCCGACGATCCCGCTTTGCAGCCGCGTGCGCCAGTGATAACGACCCGTTAGCAGGGTGTAGCGCGATGGCGAACACACGCCCGACGACGAGTGCGCGTCGGTGAAGCGCAGCCCCTGCGAGGCGAGTCGGTCGATGTTAGGCGTGGGGATTTTGCCGCGTTGCGGATTGTAGCACTGCACATCGCCGTAGCCGAGATCATCGGCAAGGATGACGAGGATGTTAGGTTTGGTCGCGGGCTTGTCGGCTGCTTGCAGAGTAGGCAGCGAAGCGAGCAATAAGGCAGTTAAGATCGTGCGGCTGATAGATAGCATTTTCATTGGGTCTTCCGGTGTTCGCCAGCGGGGCGTTGGTGTTGGTGGATCTCGGCATCGCGTTCGGTGGCTTCGGATTTCAACTTAGCGACGATCTCGGGATGTTCTGCGGAAAGGTCTTTGGTTTCTCCGAGGTCCGTGGCGAGATCGTAGAGTGTAAAGTCAGCGGTGTCGGCCACCGCCTTGCCTTTGCCACCGCCCTGATCCTTAGTTAGAAAAAGTTTCCACTGGCCCTGACGGATGGCGCTGAGAGTGCTATTGCCAGCAAAGTAGAGCTGCGTGTCGCGCACGGGGCCGGGCTGGGCATCGAACATCAGCGGCGTGATGTCGCGACCGTCGATCACGCGGTCTTTGGGCAGGTCTCCGCCTGTTAGTTTGGCGAAAGTGGGTAGCATGTCGATATTGCCAGCAATTTGTTCACAAGCCGTTCCCGCGGGTATTTTCCCCGGCCAGCGCATGATGCATGGCTCGCGCACTCCGCCCTCCCAGGTGGTGGTCTTGTTACCACGGAATGGCGGCGCGGCGCGACCGGCCGGGCCGTTGTCGGAGGTGAAGATGACGAGTGTGTTGTTGTCGAGTTTGAGTTCCTTAAGCGTCGCCATGATCTGGCCGACGGACCAGTCGATTTCTTCGATGGCGTCACCGAGCAGGCCTTGCGTGCTCTTGCCCTTGAAGTCGCTCGATGCAGCGAGCGGAAAATGGATCATTGTATGTGGCAGATAGACAAAGAACGGTCCGTCTTGGTGTGCGCGGATGAACTTCACAGCCTCCTCGGTGTAGCGTTTGGTGAGCGTGCTCTGATCCGCAGCATACTCGACGATCTCCGTGTCGCGCACGAGCGGGACGGTGTTATTCAGAGCTACCTTGCGTGCCTTTTCCTCCGTCATGCCGTCGCGGAAAACGCAGTCCTTGGCGAAGCGCGCGTTCACCGTGTCGAGCGTCATGTCGTTGCTGTAGGGGATGCCGAAATACGAGTCGAAGCCCTGTTTCGTCGGCAAAAATTCCTGATGATGTCCGAGATGCCATTTGCCAATCGCTATTGTGGCGTAGCCTTTCGGCTTCACGATTTCCGCGAGTGTGATTTCGTCTGGATTCAGTCCGATTTTCGAATTTGGGAAGAGCACGCCGGGAATGGAGACCCGCACGTTGTAGCAACCGGTCATCAATGAGGCGCGCGACATTGAGCAGACCGGCGTGGCATAGAAGCTCGTGAACTTCCGGCCCTCGGCGGCGAACTTATCGAGGTGCGGCGTGCGCAGGTCCTTGTTGCCGAAGGGACCGATGTCCGCGTAGCCCATGTCGTCGATGAAAATGAGGACGATGTTCGGTTTGCCTTCGACCGCAGAGACGCTGGGGACGCAGAGAATTCCGATGATGGCGGCAAGAATAGTTAGTATGGGTTTCACAGCCGACTTCAAGTAAATGTTAGATGGATTGGCGAATAAGCCAGCCGAGGATTAGCTTTTTAACAAACCGACAAAAGCGACCCAAGCGTAATGAGCCAGTATTGCAAGCTCATCTCCGACAGGAATCTATTTTAGTTGTGGTAAATTAGGACCGCTATCCGGGGGATTTGCAGACGGGACGGATGGTGTTGGTGTGCTGCGCCCGTCGGCCTTGCTCTTTTCCAGCAGTGCCTTCAGCTCGTTCACAATTTCCGGGTGTTTGAAATAGAGGTTATTTTTTTCGCCCGGGTCATCGTCGAGGTTATACAGTTGACCCGGCGCGTCGGGTGCCAATTCGGGGAGTGCGTATGGCTTCATTTCGCCAGAGTTATAGTTGTTGCCGGCGGAGCCACGGTGATCGAGATATTTCCATGGCCCTTTACGAATCGCGAGTCCGAGGCTGATAGTCTGGTGCAGCGTGTAAGTGCGCGGAGAGGCAGCGCGGTCTTTCCCTAGCAATATCGGCATGAGATTGTAACTGTCTTCCGCCGCCGCAACGGGAAGCGTGGCCCCTGTCATCGCCGCACACGTCGCCATTACATCCGTCAGGCAGACGGTCTGTTCACAAGTGCTGCCCGGCGCGATTTTTCCCGGCCAGCGAACGATGAAAGGCACGCGATGTCCGCCTTCCCATTGATCGCGTTTCACACCACGCCACGGACGCGCCCCATCGTGACCATAGTCGGCCCGCATACGAACGACGCTCTCGACTTCGGGGCCGTTGTCGCTGGACAGCATCACCACCGTATTATCCGCAATGCCGAGTTTATCTAACGTATGCATCAGCTCGCCGACGACGTAATCGAGTTCATTGATGAAATCCCCATGCGGTCCGGCCTTCGTGCTGCCTTGAAACTGCTTTGCCGCAAACGATGGTAAATGCACCGCCTGGGTGCAGTGCAGGAGGAAGAACGGTTTGTCAGGATGTTCCTTCATGTGATCCTGAAGCAAGGTCTGGCTCTTTTTCAAAAAAAGCATATCTACCTCCTCAAGATCAAAATCCGGTGCGATCATGCCATCGCGATTGTCGAATGCATAAGGATGCTTGGGCAGCTTCGACTTGTCTAACATCCCTGTTGGTGGCACCGGAATGCGATCGCCATCGATGAAAGCATATAGAAAGTCTGTGCACGGACAGCAAGCAGTGCCGAAGAACCGATCAAACCCGCGATGAATGGGAGCATCCGGAATAGGCCGTGAGTAATCAATTAATTTCACGCCCTCCACACCGCCTTGCGTGATACGTTTTCCCTCCTTATCGAGAAAGGTGAGCCCTACATGCCACTTACCCGTCATCGCGGTCGCATAGCCCTGATTCCGCAGCATCTGCGGCAGTGTTAGTTGATCCTCCTTGATCAGACAAGGGCCGCCTGTGCCAGCAAACACCCCGCGATAGTTCAGTCGGAAAGCCATCTGTCCTGTGAGCAAACTATAACGGCTTGGTGTGCAGACCGTGGAAGGCGAATGAGCATCGGTGAAGCGCATTCCCTCACGCGCCAGCCGATCCATGTGCGGCGTGGGCACCTTGGACTCGGAGTTATAACAGTTCACATCACCATAACCGAGATCGTCCGCAAGGATGAAGACAATATTCGGCGCGGCGGCCAACGTTCGCAGCGTCGTGAGACAGAACAGCAGTGTGATGGTGGGGAGAGATTTCATGTTAGAACGGGGCCTCGGATGATTGTGGAATTTACGGTTTCGCCTTAGCTTTCTTCAGGCCGCTTGACGCTCCAGCTTCGTGGTTCACCTGGCCGGGTGTCACCGCGCCCTTGAGCATCTCGACAAGCTTCGCCCGCATTTTCGCGACACGTTCGGGTTCCTTCGCGGCAAGATTTGTGGTTTCGCCGATGTCGGTGGCGAGGTTGTAGAGTTCCACACTTTCGCCCTTCGCCGCGCCGTTCCCTTTTACTTTTTTCTTTGGCGCATCTTCGTCGGCGTTCTCGCTATCTTGATCGGCACCGTTCATCATCAGCTTCCAATCACCCATGCGCACCGCGGCGCTTGTGGGCGAATGCACGCAAAGGATCGTGTCGTGTGGCGATGGTGCGCCTTGCGTCAGCATCGGCCACACGTCTTTACCGTCTAACGGCATCTTTTGTTCCAGCGATCCGCCCGCGAGATTCACAAGCGTGGGATACCAGTCGATCGTGTGCATCGGCTCCTTGTTATGCATGCCGGAAGCAATTTTTCCCGGCCAATTCACAAAGCCACATCCACGCACTCCGCCTTCCCAGATGCTGCCTTTGAAGCCTCGCAACGGAGTGTTGTCGCAGGGTTTCGGGCCGCCGTTGTCCGTGGAGAAAATGACGAGTGTATTCTCGCGCAGGCCGGATTTTTCGAGCGTTGCAATGATTTGCCCGATGGCCTCGTCCACTGCGGCGAGCATGCCCGCGAGCTTTTGCCGTTCGCCTTTGAGTTGGGCATACGGCTTGAGGTATTCATCAGGCACCTGATGTGGCGCATGAATGCCGTTGAACGGCACATATAGAAAGAGCGGCTTCCCTTGATCCTTCGTCGTGATCAAGCGGCACGCCTCGCGCGCGATGAGATGCGTGCTGTAGCCCTCTTCCTTCAACTCCTTGTCGTCGTGATACCAGTCATGCGAGCCGTCGCGAGTGTGGGTGAAATAATCGATCGCCCCGAAGTAGTGTCCGTGCTGGTGATCAAATCCACGGGATGTCGGTAGATAAGCCCGCTCAAATTCTCCGAGATGCCACTTGCCCGTGATCGCCGTTTCGTAGCCCGCTTCCTTTAGCGCATTGGCGAGCGTGCGTTCACCAAGCGGCATCCCCCACGTCGCGTGTGGTCGCACGACCGTATAGACTCCGGTGTGCGTGGCGTAGCGCCCGGTCATCAGCGCCGTGCGCGTCGGCGAGCACACGGGTTGCACGTAGAGCGAATCCAGGATCGTGCCGTCGTGGGCAAGCTTGTCGATGTTCGGTGTTAGAATTTCCTTCCCACCATTGAAACCGCAGTCGGCATACCCGAGATCATCAATGAGCAGGAAGACAATGTTAGGTGCGCCGGATTTAGCTGTTCCCGCAAAGAGTGATGTGCCCGCGAAGGCGAGTAGGGAGAGGATACAAAGTAGATGTTTCATGCGAATGTTATTGGGTAAGCATGGGGAGGCTGGGTCGGAATACAAGACAAGATCTGGGGCGACTGCCTGGATCGCGTGGACGTGTTTTAGCGCCTCGACCTCGGTACCTAAAGCGATTGCTTATGGGCCGGTGACCTTGAGGCGTGCAAATCTCTTGGTCGCCATGGGGGAGGGAAAGGTATATTTCACCGTGCTTGCCGAGGGAAAAGTCACGGTGGCATTCACTGCGGGGGCCGCTGCTTCGGTCGTCCATGCGCTGGTGAGCGTGGGGGAGGTTTCCACGGCGAAATCCGTGCCATAGACTCCGGTATAGGTGGTGCTCTTGGTCCAAGTGACACTGAGTACACTGCCCGTCTTGCTGACGCCGGGAAGTGGGGTGGAGCCGTTAGTTTTAGAATTGGGTCCGCCGATGAAGTATTCGATGCCGTTCTTCACACCGTCGTTGTCGTGGTCTCCGTCGATCGCTTGGGCGGTGCCGTTGATGACTTTCCACGTAGCAAAGCTGACGACCGGTCCAGTAGTGACGGTCAGTGTGCCGGTGCCAGTGAGCTGGGAGATTTCGATACCCGCCCCCGGATTCCCCACGGCTTCGTAAACACCTGGTGGCATCTGAGTGGTGCCGATAAACAAGTTCTTTACGGTGTCGGTGCCGGTGAAAGTTAGATTCAAGGTTGCGCCGGTGCTGGCGATGGTGACGGTGGAGGTTTCGTTGCTTGTATTGATCGTCGCCAGCGAGAGAGTTCCTTGATTGACGGTGGTGTTGCCGGAGTAGGTGTTCGTGTTAGTGAGGGCAAATGTCCCCGCGCCACTTTTGGTCAGTCCGAAGTTATTGCCATTCGACGATCCTGGCACGCCTGCCAACGAAACCGAACCAGTGGGACTATCGCTCCCGAGATTGCCCGAAAAACTATAGTTGCTGGTGTTGTTGACGGTCAGGGTGGCTGCTGCGGAAACGTCGCTGTTGACGACGCGTTGCAGTCTGAGGTTACGCGCAATGTTGGTCAATCCGGCGAGCTGCTGGTTGAAGCCGTTCAAATTGAGTTCCACAAAGCAGCCGCTGCCCGCGCCGTTCCCGCCGTCGATGGTCAGAACCGTGGCGGGTGGCAGAGCGTTGGCGACGCCGAGCTTGACGATGATTTGATTGCTGGCGGTGCCGGAGGTGGCGGCGGTGGTAGTGAGTAAGGTGCTACCCGCATAGGTGCCCGGTGCGTTGAGCAGGACCGTGGGAAGCGTGTTTACATTTTGACTGTTAGTGAAAGTCACATTGCCGGCACCACTGATCGCCCCGTTGAGATTGAGCGCGTAAACCGCTCCACCCGTCGGCCCTGTTAGAGGTCCGGTGATCGAGGCTGTCGTGCCGTTGGCGCCTAAGGTGATCGGAGCGTTAATGGTGGCGCCGGTATTGTTCGCTTGCAGCGTGGTGCCACCGGCTAGCGTGATGCCGCTGGTGGAGGAAAGGGCCGAAGCATTGCTATAAGACAAGGTGCCCGCATTGACGACGGTGTTGCCAGTGTAGGTGTTCGCTTCGCCGAGGGTGAAATTACCTACACCGCTTTTGGTCAGTCCGAAGTTATTGCCGTTTGTGGATCCCGGCATTGCCGCCGCTGATACGGAACCATTCGCAGAGCTGGTCCCGAGGTTGCCTGAAAACGTGTAGTCGGCACTATTGTTAATGGTTAGCGTGGAGGGTGCGGAGACATTGCTGTTGACGACTCGTTGCGATCTCAGGCTTCGGGTGACGTTGGTCAAACCGGCGAGTTGCTGGTTGGATCCGTTCAGATTAAGCTCCGCGAACCGAACGCTGCCGGTCCCGATTTGGCCATCGATGGTCAGGACTGTGGTCGCGGGCAGCGCGTTATTACTTCCGAGCTTGAGGATGATTTGAGTATCCCCATTGCCAGCCGTATCCAGCAGCGTGCTGCCCAGATAGGTGCTTTGCGCGCCAAGATAAACGGTGGACCAGGCGTTTTGAGCGACGCTGCTCGAGAAGGTGACATTGCCACTCCCGCCGATCCCGCTGTTGAGAGTCAGCGTGGAGACTGCTCCGCCACCCGGAGCGTTGATCGGTGCGCTGATGGTGGCAGTGGTTCCGCTGCTGCCCACGGTGATGGGCGCAAGGATGACTACATCGTCCAAGGTGGGTTGAAGCAAGCTGCCGTCAGCAAGCGTCAGACTGCTGGTGGTGAGCAGCGCGCCGGTTTTGCTGATGGCCAGCGTGCCGCCGCTGACGATGGTGGCACCCGAGTAAGTATTCTCGCCGGAAAAAGCGAGCGTGCCCGTGCCGCTCTTGGTCAGCGAGCCGGTGCCGAAGATCGAACCATTCAGGGTCAGAGTTTGCGACGTGACAACATTGACGGTGGCATTTGAATTCAAACTCACGTCATTCCCCAAGGTGCAGCTCGCGCTGTTAGCTAATGAGCCGCCATTCAATACCACCAGCCCGGCACCCAAGGCCGAGTTGTTGTTTGCCACCAGCGTGCCGCCGCTGAGGGTGGTGTCGCCACTGTAGATGTTCGCGGCGTTCAACTGCACGGTCCCGCCGCCACTCACGGTGATGCCGGGATAGCCACTGATGATTCCATTGAACGTCGCCGTCCGTCCCGTCGCGATGGCGAAAGTGTTAGGAGCTGTTAATTCCACTGGACAGTTCACTGCTAGATTCTGTGTGGCCGCGGTCATGTCCACGCCCGAGTCATCGAGGCCGAGGGTCGAGGTGCCATTGATAGTCACTGCACCACCGGGGTTGACGATCTTGATGCCAGCCCAATCCAGATCCGTATTAAGCGTGGTGGTATTTGCAGCGGTGACGGGGCTATTCCACTGCGCTTGCTTGTATATCCCAGGAACCACACCTCCCGTCCAACTCCCCGTGGCCCCAAGATTCGTCGTATTGTTGGCTTTCGTGACGGTCGTGGTAGCGGTGTTCAGATTTCCCGGCCAGGATTGCACCTGCGCGCCGCTGACGAGTATCAGATTGTAAGTCGCCGGGGGATTGAGGTTGTTTGCGCCGAAATACATGCCCCAGCGGAAGGTGGTCGTTCCGGTCGGGCGGGAGTAACTGCCATCGGCATACAACACGCCGTCAATCCACAGCTTGTAGTTCAGTCCGTCATCAATCACGCGGACATCGAAACCGCCGCCGTTGAAACTCTTCGCACTGCCATCGGGATTGGTGACGAGAACGTCGGTGCCGATTCGATTGTTCACGGTCAGCGAACCGTCGGTGCCCATACTGAGCTGAACGGCCCAGTCATTATCCGTATTTTTAAGTTGAAAGCAGGCATACCCCTGTTGGAGACGGGCGATGGTATAGTGTGCGGTCCATTCATAGGTCATGCTATCGGTGTAATTCCAGCCACCTCCCATGAAAGCCTCGGTGTGCGAAGAGGTGCCTGTCCGCGGGGTGGCGGTGTTCTCGTCGTTCACGAACACCCGGAGCATTTGCGTGTTCCCATCGGTCTGAAACCATCGGGTGAAACTCGCAAAATCGTTCGTGGACGTGTTGCAAGCGACATGGATTCTCAGTCCGGTACCGAGCATTACAACCGGGCGATTGCCGTAGAGTCCCGTCTCGACGGCGGCATTGTTGACATTGATCAGCGAGCCATACACCGGGCCGGGATCTGCTGAGTTCACATTCAGCGTGGGCAAAATCGCGCTCCACAGAGGATTCGCCGGGCTACCGGTATTTGTGTAGAGCACCGCCGGAACGGGCACAGTGAATTTCCAGCCCGTGTTGCTCGTGATTCCGGCGTAGCTGTTGCCGGATGTATCCTTGATCGTGCCAACCGGGACCAGCACATAATAACTCTGGCCCGTGGCTAGGACATTGGTCGGCTGAATGGTCAACTGCGTGGTGCTGAACGTCAGTTTGGTGGACGAAGCGACGTTAAACGACTCGACCAAACTGGCGTCGCTGCTCCGGTGCAGCTCGATGCTGCCGCTCCCGGCGACGACCGTCTCGTTAAAAGCCGCGACGAGGGCGGTGGTGGCTAACACATTCGTTGCATTGTTGACCGGCAGAATACTCCGCAATGTTGGAGGCGTCGTGTCGGCAGTGGCGGTGATCACATAGACCAGATAGTTCCCGCTGACTTGCAATGTGCCAGTCTGATTCCAAGTGAGTGCGGGAATGGTGCCGAGCGTGAAGCCGCTGGTATTCGCTATGCCGCTGCCAAATTGCACTAGCCGATAAGTACCATTGTAGCCCTGTGTCTTTGGCAGGTTAACCGTGACTGCCCCGGCCCCGCCGCTGAGGGTCAGGGCGTTGGTCACCTTGATGGCGGGCACGCTCGTATAGCCGGATAAGGCGCCCACTTTGAGGGTGCCAGTGCCGCTAAAGGTCAGACTGGAAACAACGAGGCTGCCAACCGTGCCATCGCCAGCCACGACAGAGCCACCTGCGGCCACCGTGACAGCCGCATTAACTGCTCCGTCTCCTCCTAAAGTCGCCCCGCTGTTCACTCGGGTCGGGCTGACCGTGGAGCCATCCACTTGCAGCGTGCCGCCATTGAGGGTCGTATTGCCAGCGTAGGTGCTTGCCCCGCCGAGAATGAGCGTGCCGCTGCCGGTCTTGATCAGCGATCCGCCCCCGCTGAGCACACCCTTATACGTGATGCTGCTGTTGTTGCCGCCCACAGTTAAGGCAATGGGAGTGTTGCCGCTATTTGTTAGGGCGAGATTGTATCCGGTGCCGGCGCTGCTTGCGGAGAGGCCGCCGAAGGTGAATGAAGTGCCGCTGGCAAAGTTCAAATCGACGTCCGGGCTGAGCGTCACGGTGCTGTTCTGGAACGCGAGTTGATGGCTGAGGACTCTCTGCGATACGGAACCGGATCATGGGCTGCTTGGGAATACATCAAATCTGTGGATTTTTTGAGGCTGGTTTCTTGAAATTCGGTACAAGCGGGTACACAAGGTCAATTAATCGTGATAGATATCCCTAATGCCTAACAACCACTCGTGCAAGTCTGACTCACGGCGCAAGGTTCAACAAAAACTCAGGGATTTCGTACAGGAACTGTGGTTTGCAGCGGCAACTTGCCACTTAGCAACGCGGCACCTTGGCCGGTGAGCCAGAGATAGTGATCGCTTGGCAATCCCTCGTAAGTGAGAAACTGCGTGGGGCCGGGCGGGTGATTCGTGCATTTGAAAATGGCCGTGCCTTCGTCCACCTCGTCGAACATGGCCACGTAAATCATGCTCGCCCCGGCGGCTTTGGCGGCGACGAACTGCGACCAGAAAAACTCACCTTTCAATCTCGGGATCTGCCCGAGCGGCGACTCGGGTTTCATGTTATGCCAACTGAATCCGGGAAACACGACGGGGAGAAAATCGAGCGACTGTTGACGGCACCAGGCGATGTCGGGCTTCCAATATTTTTCGCCGTGGCGCGTGGCAGCCGCTGGGTTTTGATAGCGACCCGGGGTCCACGGACTGATCACATCGGCCAGTTTCAGCACATCATGCAATGCGGCATCTGGTATGGAGTCCCGTTTCAGCTCGCGCCAGCCAGAGGGGACGCCGAGCATCACCGAACAGCCATCCGCCTTCAGGCCCTCGACCAAGCTGCGGCACTCGGCGAGCGAATACTTGCGGTCATCATTGAACCCCACGCCCCAGACGGCCACGAGCGGTTTTCCGTGGTGGCGCAGGTAGGCCGGGTCTTGGCCCATGGCCATCCGTTCGTGGAGCATCTTCCAGTCATCGAGCACCCGGGCCACCCCCCCGGCGGGCAAGCCACTCAAGTCATACATCACCGCGTAGGCGCGGCCACTGCGATTGGCGCCCTCGCGGGCGTGGGCGAGCACGACGTCCTTTTGATGGCGAATGGCGTCATTGTTGCCCAGGCCATTGGCAAAGCGTTGGACGAAGGCCCCGTCGATGCCGTAGTCGCGCATCCACTGGAAGTGACGCATGACGGTGGCGCGGTTGTAGGAACTGAACAGCTTCGCCGGAGAACCGTCGGCCAGTTTGAAGTCGGTAGCGAAGAGTTCTTCCGGGGCATATTCCGAAACATCCGGCCAGAGATCAACTCTAACATTATCAGGTCCGGCGGCCTGCTTCTTGCCGCGCGACCAGTGTACCCAGCCGAGATCCGCGCCGTCGCCCTCGCAATTGAACCAGCCCTGATAACCGGTCATCACCTTGCCAGTTAGAGTGGAAGTGTCAACACCACGAACAATCGGGCCATCATAAGGTTTCAGCGGATCGAAGCGCTCGGCAGCATTGAGGGAAACTGCGGCTAACAGTGGCGCGATCCGTGCGAGGAGGGTGATTTTCATGGATAGGGCCGGTCGCCAATTGATTTCATCCAAGCAGCAAGTTCGCTGCGGAGTTTGACCAGCACTGGCGTGAGCGATGGGTCGGCGATGCGATTGTTAAGTTCAAAGGGATCTTCCTGTTGGTCGAAGAGGAACTCCTCGTCCGTGTCGCTGAGGATGAGTTTCCAGCGTTCACCGCGCGCCATGCGATGGCCCTCGCCGGCTTTGCCGCCGACGCCGACGCATTCGCTGAACACGGTGTCGCGGTGCGGTGAGGTGGGATCTTTGAGGAGTGCTAGCAGTGATTTTCCCATGATGGGCTGCGGTGGCGCGGTGGCTCCGGTGAGGTCTAGCAGCGTCGGATAGAGGTCAAGCTCCGTGACCAGCGCGCGGGTTTTCTGTCCCGCCTTGATCCCTGCGCCAAATGCAAACATCGGCACACGCACGGATTCCTCGTGCATGGTGATTTTGTTACCAAGCCCGTGCGAGCCGAGATGGTAGCCATTGTCGGACATATAGAAAACGATGGTATTTTTCAGCAGCCCGCTGTCGCGCAACAGATCGGCGAACTGGCCGACCTGGTCGTCGAGGTGGCTGATGGTCGCAAAGTAAGCGCGGGTGAAGGCGAGCATCGTCGCTTCATCGCGCGGCGGTCCGGAAGGGAGATGATCCATGTTGCCTCGATAGTCCGAATCGCGATAGAATCTTTGCCCTGGAAGTCCCTGATTGTTGAGGCTGTCGCTTGTCGGTTCGATGAGGAAATTCTTCGCGAGGTGAAAGGACCCAGGCGGATAGAGATCGAGCCACTGCTGCTCGGGTTTCAGCGGCACATGCGGCTGACGCGGTGAGAGCCAGAGGAAAAATGGCTTTGTCGCAGCTTGTTGGGATTTGATGAACTCGGTGGCGCGATTAAAAATCTCCACGTCATTGTAGCCGCCGATTTCATTCCCTGCCGCAAAGCCATAAGTCTGCGGCTCGCCGAGGTGCGACTTGCCGAGCAATGCGGTGGCGTAACCCGCTTCATTCAGCCGGCTCGGCAGTGTTTGATTCGCATGAGGAGCACCCGTGAGGTATGGGTCGAACGCTCTGGTATCCAAGGCCCGCACCCCGTGCTGTTCAGGGAATCGACCGGTCATCATGGAGGAGCGGCTGGCGGCGCAAATCGGACTCGCGACATAGGCGCGCTCAAACGTGATGCCACTGGCTGCCAGGGCATCGAGATGAGGCGTTTTCACCTCGGGGTTATTGTAGCCAATGCCTCGATAGGTTTGGTCGTCGGTGAAAATGACGATGATGTTAGGTTTCGCCAAAGTGGTTTCGGCGGCGTGGATCACGGCCAGCGGTACTAATAACAGTGTGCTGAGAAATTTCAGGGCGCGTGTCATGGTAAGTGAAGAGTTATAGGTGTGAAGAATTTCACTTTTGCTTTTTCCTACCGGTTTTACCATCGGCACCTTCTTTCTTTAAAACATCCACCATCACATCGTTGTTCGATGGTGGACCGGGTGTGCTGCGTCCGTCTTTCACATATTTTTCCAGCAGAGCCGTGAGCCGGGATGCGATCTCGGGGTGCTGGGCGGATTCGTTTGCGCGTTCGCCGACATCCTTGCTCATGTCATAAAGCTGGCCGGGGGTATCGACAGGTGCGCCCTTGCTCCAGCCGCCGGAGTCCTGGCATAGATCGAGTTTCCACGGACCCTGCCGGATGGCGAAATTTCCGCGGATGGAATGATGCACCACCGCCTCGCGCAATGGTCCGCTCGCTGTCCCCAGCAAGGCCGGCAGAATGCTCACGCTGTCTTCGCCCGCGTTGTCCGGCAGTTTTGCTCCGGCGATCTCCGCGCTGGTGGCCATCAAGTCCGTTAGGCAAATGAGTTGATCCGTGCGGCTGCCGTCTTTGACCTTGCCCGGCCAGCGCGCGATGAATGGAATCCGGTGCCCGCCGTCCCAGATATCCGCCTTGTAACCGCGCCGCAGTTCGCTCGGGAAATGGCCCTTGCTCTCCAGTTCATCCACCTTCGCCGCCGGTGAGCAGCCGTTGTCACTGGTGAAGATGACCAAGGTGTTATTTGCGAGGCCCGCCTTGTCGAGGGCATCCATCACCTGCGCGAGACTCCAGTCGGTTTGCATCACGAAATCGCCATAGATGTTCAAACCGCTTTTGCCCTGCCATTCTTTAGTCGGCAGGATCGGAGTGTGGGGCGACGTCAATGGCAGGTAGAGGAAGAACGGCTTTGGCGCTTTCGCCCGCTGAGCGATGAACTCGACGGCCTTGCGTGTCAATGTTGGCAACACGTCTGCGGCATCGAAACCGGGAGCTGCGGCACCTTTGCGCTGCCATTGCTTTTGACCCGTCGGGGCCTCGGTGAAATGGTTGTTTTCGATGAACGCAAACGGCGGCATGTCCAACGAAGCGCTGATACCGAAATAGGAATCAAACCCGCGCGTCGTCGGCCCATCCTCGACAGCAGCGTTGGGATCCTTCTGCGTGATCGACATGCCGAGATGCCACTTGCCGATGCACGCGGTTTCGTAGCCTTGTTGTTTCAAAAACGCCGGCACGGTCAGGCGGTCTTTGGCGATGAGCGGTTCGCTGTAACCATTCAGCACCCCTTTTTGCAGATGCGAGCGCCAGTTGTAACGCCCGGTCATGATGCCATAACGCGTCGGCGAGCACACGGACGAACTCGAATGCGCCTCGGTGAAAATCATGCCACCTGCCGCGAGCCGGTCGATGTTCGGTGGGGGGATCTTACTGCGTTCCCCGCCGAGGCATTTTACATCGCCGTAGCCGAGATCATCGCAGAGGACGTAAACGATGTTAGGCTTGTTTGGAGAAACGGCGGATTCCTTCGCGGTCGAGAGGGCGCTCAGGCAGAGCGGCAGGAAAAAAGTTAGCGTGCGGGTGTTCATGGTGTGGCTTTCAGAGGTTGGTTTTTTAAGTCGCGGTGCGGTTGATATTCCGGGACGGCGGTGCCGCCAAGATGCAAGGCATGGTCGGAAAAAGTCGCGGGAAGTTTCACCTCCGCTCGCAGCGTGGGCGCGAGAGCGGTGAGCGAAACGATGAGGATGGAGGTTGGGTATTCCATGGGAAAAGGAATTGGTTTTGTAGGATACAGTGAATCAAGGTCGTTAGTTGCGGGCTTGTTTATTTTGTGATTTCAGATGTCGGAACATCAGGATTTTTGGTTTCGAAATTTCGCGGAGATCCGATCCGCCGGGACTGGATGCTTGCGCCTCCCTGCTTAATAAACACATCGCGCGCGCCCACATTTCCGATGACGACCCAGTAGTTGATGTCGGCCACGCCGAGATTGCTAGGGTCGCTCACATCGCTGGCAGTTGCCTGCCACTCATTTTGTTGATCCGTCTGGTTAGGGCCGGGCTGTTCGATGTCCAATTGTTCAATCGAGAACCCGTGGGCTCCGCTGACCATCACGGTGTTCGCATTGCGACACGAACAAACCCTTGCGAACCGGGAGGCGTGATGGGCGCGCTCAAAGTTCAGGCCGTGGATATTGCTTCCTATGACGATGTTATCGCCATCCGTGTGCTCGTTAACCACGATGCCATTGTGATAGCCGGTGACGGTGACATTCCGCAGGACAGTCCACGCGGCGTTGTTAGCGGCAGGTGTAATCAAGCCACTGGTTCCGTGAGTCGGCTTCGAGGCTCTAACATTGTAAACGCCGGTGTTGATGAAAACGTTCTCCAGTTTGCACTGCAAGGCGTGCTGGAGAATGATACCGCCGATGCCAGGATTGTCATAGGTTCGCACATCTAGGTTGCGGATGACTACATACACTGCGGAAAATCCGCCGTAGAGGGAATTAGGGGACGGCCTAGCGAAGATGACCGCGTCGCCTGTTTCGGCTAGGGATTTGATGATCGTGCCTTTGTTTTGCAGTGGAAAATTTCCGATGGTGCCGAAAACTGGGGTGGGTTCGTCCGCGCCTTCAATCTCCACCGTCATCCAGCTAGGCAGCGGTTTGGAAACCGGAGGAACCACGATGCGGCCGCGATAGACGCCTTCCGGGATCAACATTTTCCCGCCCCCGGCCGCGATGATTGCGTCCAGGCATTTCGTAAACGCGGCGGTGTTGTCGGTCTTGTCGTCGCCCACGGCACCGTAGTCGGTGGCCTTGAATGTCTCAGCATGGACAAGCATCGCGAAAGTCAGTATCCAAGCTGATAGAAAAAAGTAACAACTGCGGAATTGAATGGAGATTATAGTTAGTTTTTCCGCTGTCATGATGTCGATGTGTAATTTGAAACGCCGTTAGGATTGGACGATTTTTCCTCGGACTTGGGTTACCATTCACTGTTGGCCGCCCGTAGGCGCTGAGTTGCAGAGCCGCGTCGATGGCCCGCCAGTGCCCCCAATTGGGACGGGTCTGCTTCATGAAGAGGTAGAGACTGTCGGACTTCCATCCGTCGCGTTGCACCGCATATCCGCCATAGGAAAGGATGATCGAAGCAAACGCGGTGGAAGGGGGCGTCAGTTTTGTGTATTTCCTGGAACTCAAGCTGGCCCTTGGTCGGCGTTACGAGGTTTTTGGTAGCCTCGTTTTCAACAGGTGGGAGCACGTCAGCAGGACACGGCAGGCTAAATACAACATAGGCTGCAGCAAGGAAACGAACCATGATGCGTCTGGCGGCGGCGATCTCCAAGCCGCGGAATTGGGACCAATTTCCATTCATGGATTATTTCCAAAATTCACGGACCGTGCGCTCCCATTCGTCGGCGAGGATTTGATGACCGGAGTAAGTCGGATGAACATCATCCCAGATCCAGTGGTTGGCAGGAGCTCGTTCGGTGGCGTGGTCGAGCGCCACCTGGAATCGCACAAGCGCCGCGCCGTGTTTCTTCGCAAGCCGGGCCACGACTTCCTGACGCTTGGTGATGTCCTCATTTGACGAGCCGTGCTGCGGCGTGGTCGCGAGATGATCGACCATGAACGGCTCGCAGAGAACGATCTTAACTTGGGGATTGGCAGCTTTTGCGTCCGTGATGAGTTTGTCGTAGGTCTGCTCGTATTTTTCGAGCGGCACGCCGTGTCTGTCATTCACGCCGACGAGAATACTCAGCACGTCCGGCTTCAGATCGAGAGTGTCCTTCTGCCAGCGCTTCTCCAGATCGAGCACGGTGTTGCCGCTGACGCCACGATTGAAGAACTCCAGCTTCGCCTCTGGAAACGCCGCGCCAAATTTCGCTGCTAGGATGAAGGCATAGCCGTGTCCGAGAATGTGATTTGGATCCGGACTGCGCCCGCGATTGCCGTCAGTGATAGAGTCTCCTTGAAACAAGATGCGAGTCCCAGTCGTGAAGGCCGGGATTGGTTCGGCTGCCTTCAGAAAGGCCAGTGGTGCGAGCAGTAGGATGGCGAGGAGTTTGAGGCTAGGTTTCATGGTTCGGTGATTTGCAGTGGGTTAAGCGAGCATGTCCTTCACGAGGTTGCCGTGAACGTCTGTTAGGCGATAGTCGCGGCCTTGGTTACGGAAGGTGAGGCGGGTGTGATCGATGCCGAGTTGCTGCATGAGCGTGGCGTTGAGGTCGTGGATGTGGACGGGATCTTTCAGGATGTTGTAGCTGAAATCGTCGGTTTGCCCGATGACGTGGCCGCGTTTGATGCCGGCACCGGCGACCCACAGGCTGAAACAGCGCGGGTGATGATCGCGGCCGTAGTTGTCCGCAGTGAGCACGCCCTGCGAATACACGGTGCGCCCGAATTCACCGCCCCACACGATGAGCGTCTCGTCGAAAAGTCCGCGCTCTTTCAAATCGGTTAGCAACGCGGCGGTCGGTTGGTCGGTGTCGAAGCACTGGCTCTTAATATCACGTGGCAGCCTCGCGTGCTGATCCCAGCCGCGATGATAGAGCTGGATGAAACGCACGCCGCGCTCGGCAAGCCGCCGCGCCATCAGACAGTTCGCGGCATAGGTGCCGGGCTTGCGCGACTCGGGGCCGTAGTTCTCGAAAGTCTGCGCGGATTCTTTTGAAAGGTCGGCGAGGTCGGGCACACTGGCCTGCATGCGGAACGCCATTTCAAACTGGTCAATGCGCGCCTGGATTTCCGGATCCTGATAGTCGGCGAGTTTCATGCGGTTCAGTGCGCCAAGATCATTGAGCATCGCGCGGCGGCTATCGGTGGTCATGCCTTCGGGATTTGAAAGGTAGAGCACGGGATCCTTGCCGGAGTTCATCCGCACGCCTTGGTATTTCGCCGGGAGAAACCCGCTGCCCCACATGCGTTCGGCGAGCGGCTGCGCATTCGTGCCACCGCTCGGTTTCGAGATGAGTACGATGAACGCGGGCAGGTTTTCATTCACACTGCCGAGGCCGTAGGAAATCCATGAGCCGAAGGACGGGCGTCCGGAAATTTGGTGTCCCGTTTGCAACAGGGTCATCGCGGGATCGTGGTTGATCGCCTCGGTGTTCATCGAGCGGATGAGGCAGAGATCGTCCGCGTGCTTCGCGGTGAATGGCAACAACTCGCTCAGCTCCATCCCGCACTTTCCGTGTTTGGAAAATTGATACGCGCTCGGTGCGACAGGGAAACGCGCTTGCTTCGCGGTCATCCCGGTGAGCCGCTGCGTGCCGCGAATGCTATCAGGCAGATCCTTGTTGAAGAGATCCCTCAGCCCGGGCTTCGGATCGAAGAGTTCGAACTGCGATGGCGCCCCGCTCTGCGTGAGCCAGATGATGCGTTTCGCCTTCGGCGCAAAATGAGGGAGTCCAGTGAGTCCGCTGGCTTCAGACGCACTGCCAGAATTCAACAGCGAGGCGAGCGCGGCGGCGCCAGCGGCGGCCGTGCCGCGCGCGAGGAACTGGCGGCGGCTGATGTCGATGGCGGGGTATAGGTTCATGGGCAATCCATATTAGAGTTGAAAATAGGTGCGATATTTCTTGGAGCTTCGACGCAAAGGCGAAGAAACTGGCTAAGCTCGAAGGGCTGAAGGTGAATTGACTTCATCGCATTCATTCCTTGGTGACGGTTTCATCGAGGCAGAGCATCGTGCTGGCGACATTTGTCATCGCGGCGAGCACGGCGGGATTGATCGTCTGCTGCGCGGGTGACGCTTCGCCGGTTTTCAGCAGACCGTTTGCGGCGTTCGGATTTTTGGTGAATTCCGTGCGCGTGCGCTCGTAGGCGCGGGTGAGCACGGCGAGTTCGGCGGCGGTGGCGTCGCGGGTAAGTAGCAGTCGATAGCCGTGCTGGATTTGCGCGGGCACGTTAGGCGCGACCGTGATCATCCGCAGCGCGAGGTTGCGCGCGGCCTCGATGTAGGTGGGATCGTTCATCAGGTTGAGCGCTTGGAGTGGCGTGTTAGAACGTGGGCGGCGCACGGCGCAGACTTCGCGGCCTGGTGCGTCGAATGCGATCATCGCGGGATGGGGCACGGTGCGTTTCCAATACGTGTAAAGGCTGCGTCGGTATTGGTCCTCACCTTTGTCCTGGATCCACGTCTTGGTTCCTTTGCCGGCGGTGACAAGTTCATAGAGGCCCGGTGGCTGATAGGGCTTTACGGATTTTCCGCCGACTTTTTCCGAGAGCAAGCCCGCTGCGTCGAGCGCTTGGTCGCGCACAAATTCCGCGTTCATGCGGAAGCGCGGGCCGCGTGCGAGCAGCCGGTTGTCAGGATCGGCGGCGATGAGCGCGGGCGTGACACGCGAGCTTTGTTGATAGGTCGCGCTGGTGAGCATGAGCCGCAGCAGGTGCTGCACGTCCCAACCGCTGCGCACGAATTCGCCCGCAAGCCAGTCGAGCATTTCGGGATGGCTCGGTGCCTCGCCTTGCGCTCCGAAGTCCTCGCTCGTCCGCACAAGTCCGGTGCCGAAGACGGACTGCCACAGCCGGTTGACTGTCACGCGCGCGGTGAGCGGATTTCCCGGACTCACGAGCCAGCGTGCGAGGCCGAGGCGGTTTGGCGGCAGATCTTTTGGCATCGGCGGCAGAACCACGGGCGTGGCTGCGCTGACCTTGTCGCCCGGTTGGTCATACGCGCCGCGCATGAGGATGAACGTGTCCTTCGGCTTTGCGAGTTCACTCATCACGATGGCTGAGGGTTGCCGCTGGCGGATGGCTTCGATGCGTTCGTTCAGCCCGGCGATTTTCGCACGTGCGTCCTTTGCCTCCGCGCGAGCGAGCAGGAATTCCCGCTCCAGCGTGACTGCCTCGGCGCGAATGAGTGTCGCGGGATTCTTCTCCGCGATGTCGAGCGTGGCTTCGGCGACGAGTTGATCCCCAGGCGATTCAGTGAACAAAATCCGCCACTCGGTCTCGCTCGCGCTGCTGTTCACGGCGACGGAAATTTCCAGCGTCTCTCCTGCGCCCTTCGTCTCTAACGGCGCTGCGAGCTGCCACACGAGCGACTCCGGCGGCTTGTTAGGTCCTGGAGACAACGTCACGCTTTTCCCGCCCGGAATGGTGAGCGCACGCTCGGCATCGGTGGACTTCAGCGAAACGCCCTCGGCCGCGCCCGTCATCGCGAGCGCCATCTTTTTTACGCTTTGCACTGAGATGCGCCCGAGCGTGACGTTCGCATCGTCGGCCTCGGTGGAGCATTCAAGGCGCAATGCGGTGATCTTTTTTCCGGCGGGAATTTTCAACGTCACCACGACCGGATCCTCGGGGCTCGCTTTGGCCTTCTTGCCGCGCTTCCCGTCGGGCTTGCCGCCCTTCACGGGGCTGAGATCAAATGCGCGCGCATCGCTGGTCGCCTTCGGATTGCCCTGCGGTGCTGCGACCTTGGCGATCTCGAATGGCTGCCACGCGAGCCGCTGCTTCACAAGCCGGTTAGCCCACGTGCGCACGACTGCGGGGTTGACGGCCTGCTTCGCGAGATTCTCCTGAAGCGCCCTTGCCTCGGCCTGAAGCGGCGAGATTTGTTTCTCCAACTCCGCCGACGCCGTCACGACCTTGTCCAGCACGCCGTCGCCCTGCTCGCCCACATTGTTAAAAAACGCCTTCATGCTGTAAAAATCCTTCTGCGTGAGCGGGTCGAACTTGTGGTCGTGGCAGCGTGTGCAGTTGAATGTTAGACCCAGCCACACCTCCGCCGTCGTCTCCACGCGGTCCGCCGTGTATTCCGCGATGAACTCCGCCGCGATGACGCCGCCCTCCACATTGACCCGGTGGTTGCGATGAAATCCCGTCGCCACCCGCTGCTCGATCGTTGCGCCCGGCAGCAGATCGCCCGCGAGCTGCTCGATGGTGAACTGATCGAAGCGCATGTTCTTGTTGAAGGCCGCGATCACCCAGTCGCGCCACGGATGCATGTCCTGGTCAGGATCGTTCTGATAGCCCTGCGTGTCGGCAAAACGCGCCGCGTCCAGCCAGTCCACCGCCATGCGCTCACCGTAATGCGGCGAGGAAAAATTTGCCGTGATGTAGTCATCGGGTTTTGCGGGATCGAATCGCTTCAGTGCTTCCGTGCGCGGCGGCAGCCCCGTGAGATCAAGCGCCATGCGCCGCGCGAGGGTGCCAGCCACCGCATGTGGCGAAGGTTTCAACCCGCGTTCGGTGAGTTTCTGCAGAATGAACCAATCTATCGGATTTTTCGCCCATTGCAGCAGCACCGCATCCGCCTTCGGAAAATCTGAAGCAGCCGGCACCTTCACCGGCTGCACGGGCTGGAAGGCCCAGTGCAACTCATACTTCGCACCCTCCGCGATCCATTGTTTGAGCATCTCCTTCTGTGTCGCAGTGAGTGTCTTGTGCGACTTCGGCGGTGGCATAATCTCGTCCTCGTCGTCTGAGAAAATATGCGCGACCAACGCGCTTTCGCTGATTTTCCCCGGCACGATCGCAATGTCACCCGACTTCGCTGGAGCAATCGCCATTTCGCGCACGTCAAGCCGCAATCCGGATTTCTGCTTGGCCTTGTCCGGGCCATGGCACGCGAAGCAGTTGTCCGACAAAATAGGCCGGATATCCCGATTGTAGTGCAGCGGCTCGGCTGCGGATGTGGCGTTCGCGAAGAACGCGAGTAGCAAGAGGAGGATCTGGAATTTCATGGTGTGGTGTGGCTTTGAGTGGGGAAACCAACTAACCGGCAGTATCATTTCACCATGAGCGTGCCTTTCCCGATGATCGCCGCTGGACAGTTAGCCGCTGAATACGTTCCGGCGGATTGGGCTTTTCCATCGATTGTCAGCTTGGCGACGGTCACCGCGCTGCTGAAATCCAATCCCAGCTTGGCGCCTTGCGCAATTTGTATATCCGCCGCCTTGCCGACGCTTGTCGATTTGGCAATCTGCAGCGTCCCTTGTTTTACCAGCGTCTGGCCGCTGTAGGTGTTCGTCCCTGAAAGCGTCCAAGTGCCGCTGCCCGTTTTGGTGATGGATGTCTTGGCCTTACCCGTGCGATCGTGAGGATCGGGCAGGTCGCCCGCAAGCTCACCAAGACCGGAAGAATCGCCACCCAGCACGATTTCTTTGCCAGCGCCATAGCCGGAGATCACGATGGGACCGGCTAACTTGAGCAAGCCCGTGCCGGCTTGTGCAAAAGTCAGGATGGAATTCCCTCCAGCCAGATTGATGCCCCGGTCGGTGATTTCCCCGCTGCCGGTGTAGATCAATCCGCACGCACCATCCGCTTTGGGAACGGTGCCGTCGCCTTGGCCTAGCAGGATCTCCGCCGCATCGATGTTAGTTGGCGCGCCCAAGCTGCTATGCGCGACCTTGCCTTTGCCGATGCGATTCAAAGAATTCACGCTTAGTATTCCGCGCTCAATGTGGGTCCGTCCGGTGAACGTGTTTTTCCCCACCAACACCAAAGTCCCTTCGCCGGATTTCGTGAAATCAAAGCCACCGCCGTCCGATCCCGGCGCATCGACGAGATCCGCATCCACCACGACCGGGGCCTTCGCGTTGCTGGTGTCGAGGCACAGGATGGCACCGCCCATCAGACCATTGGCTCCGTTAGTTTGGGTTAGCCGCTTCACTAACAGCGCGAGCGGTGCGCCGGTGAATTCATCGGGCCCACCGCACTTCAGCACCAAGGTCGCCCCCTGGTGGACACGGAGATTGTCCGCCGTCCATTGGGCCGTATCCGCGCCATAGAGGGCGGAGGTCTTGACAAGGACGAGCGTGCCGAACCTCGCGATGGTGGGACCGGTGTAGGTGTTTTTGCCGCCGAGGACCAATTTGCCTTCGTTGCTGAAACGTCCCCACACGTTGCGATTGCCCGCCATGGTGAGTCCGCCCGGCCCGCTGATGCCGCCGCGCTGGGAGTTGAGTTCGAGAGAATTGTAGGCACTGATCAGCACCTCACCTTTCACGGAAATGTCCGCATCCCAACGGCTGCCAAAGCCATCCGCCGCATGCAGCGCACCGCCGTTTAGAAACAGCGGATTGCTGCCGCTCATGTTGGAAATTTGGAACATCCCGCCCTCGTCCACCGTTACCGTCCCGCTGCCGAGCGCGTTCTTCGCCACGCGGACGGTTAGCGTGCCCTCGTGGATCACTGTGCCGCCGTGAGTGTTCTGGACATCCGCCAGGCGCAACTCGCCTTCGCCCGTTTTGATCAGCTTGCCGGGACCGGACAGGATCCATTTCATTCCGAAAGCCGGTCCTTTGGGAACGTGATACGCTAGGTCGCTGCCTAACACGATTCCTCCGCCATCCTCAGGGATGACGAGCTCTGGAACATCCAATTTTACGTCGGGTTTCTTCTCGGGAATCGGCGCATTCACTGCGGGAGTCCCCGACAGATCCACTCTAACCGCCGATTTTTCCTCGCTGGCGAGCGGTTCCGTGCCGGTGGGTTTGTAATCGCGCGGAGTGGGCGGGAGTTTGGCTGCTTTCGCGGGATCGATAAATTTAGCCAAGTCGCGCAGGGCGATGACCTGATAGTGGTTGTCCTGCAGATACTGCATTTGCCCCCGGAAAATGGCCGGGTCCAGAGTGACCGGCGGATGCTCGATGTCCGGAATCCCGTGATAAGTCAGCACGACGATCCGGCCGCCTGCCGCTTGTCGCACCGTTTTGACGAAATCCTCGATGGTCCTCGGTTCCATCCCCGGGATATCGAAGGGATGGTCCACCGTCGGGCGATAGGGACGTTTGTAACCGCCGCGACCGAAGGTGTAGCCGTTCGCTGATAGATCCGGATAGGTCTTCGGGTTCGACTGATAGACCGGCCAGGCGATGGTGGTCGGCTTGGGAATTCCGTTCGCTATCAAGGCATCTTCCATGGTCAGGAAATACTGGATCGAAGCTCCACCCGCATGACCGCTGGTGTGGTTGCCGATCTCCAGTCCGTCCTGAGCCATCGCTCTCATCTGCCGCCACGTCAGATACCAATCCTTGCGCGTGCGGAAGGAATCGAAGTCACAAATATAGAAGGTGCCCCCGAAGCCATGCTGCTTTAGTATCGGCGCGACCACACTGTAATGACTCGCCGGGCCATCATCGAAAGTCAGTACCACCAGCTTATCGGGGATTGGTTTTTTCAGGATGCCGGTGGGATCGGCCATTTCTTCGGCGCTCATTCCAAGCCCGGTGGAAATGATCAGCGCCGCCAGCATCCACAAGGAAGTGACTTTCATTTTAATCGATAAATTGGATAGACAAGTCATTGGCTGGGATGGGTTGGGCGGTGGCTTATTTCAAGCTCGAACAGGGGATTGCATCCCCTTTGTTGAGAGTTTCAGCAGCTTGCTTCATACAACGAGATTGGGAAACTTTTACTTGCTGGGGCTTTGGATCAAAGGTGCTAGAAAACCCTTCCTTGATTTACTTTTGCTGCTCTGAAAAATCCAGCGTGCGTTTGATAGAACCAACGGTGATGGAGATTTTATCGCTGCCGAAGTCAGCATTGAGATAGGGGCTTTGATAAGTGGTGGGTGGATGCAGATCCACGGGTTTGCCGTTGATGAGGGGGAGGGTGAACGTGCTGGCAGTTTTCGGAACGTAGCGGGTGACTTCGAGGCGATTGCCGGAGGGACCGAACTGATAGTCCACTTGGTCGGCGGAAATTTTCAGGGCGTTCGCAAGCACGGAAGACTGGAATTTCTCGAAAGGGCCATCGCTGGCGATGTCGCCAGCTTGGAGGAGGATGCGGGATTGGTCGATGGCGGGGTCGAAGTGGGCGGGCGAGACCACTTCGTTTTTGCTGTCCCACTGATAGAGGCCATCGAGAAATTTCACGCCGACGAAAGCCTTGCCGTTGCTGGCGAAAATCCAGCCGTCGTTCTCGACTTTTTTGAGGGCCTTGCCAGCGAAGCTGATGCCGACGTAGCCGGTGCTGTAGGATCCCATGAGTTTGTCAGGGGCGATGCGCTGGAGGATGATCACGTTTTCGTGCTGGACGCTCCAAAAGGGATGCTGCGGGCGGCCACCGCTGCCGTGCTCGACGATGGCTTGGACGGAGCAGATTTCGGCGCTCGCGGGATCATCAAAGAGCATCCCGCAGGTGCGGTTCTGCCTGGAGATGCCGGCATAGATGACGGTGGGCTTGCCGGTTTGCGGATCGGGCTGGGAGAGCGCGGGATTCTGCAAGGTGCTGCCTAGCAGGTAATGCGGTGTACGGTAAGCGTAGTTGACGAGAGCAGAGTCGGTGCGAAGGCGCTGGCCTGGGTCCGCTTCAAGTTTGGATAGATCAAGTGCACCGAGGACGCGGTTGCGGATGATGAAGGGTGCGGCTGCGGGGAAGCTGCGGTAGCGGAGCAGAATGGCCTCGGGCGGGAGCTGATAGCGGCTGGTTTCGATGACGCGGGAATGACTGGAACCCGCAGGCTGGCCTTGGTGCGCGTAGAGCAGATTTTTGTAAGACTCGAAGACATTTGGCTCGGGATAGGCACGGCTTCTGCCCCCACCCCGCCGACCGTTCACGGAGATTTGTTCCTCCTCGATGAAGGCGAGATCGAGCAAGAGGCCGAAGCGTTGGCGGATGAGGGAATCGGGTGAGAGCTCGTGGAGGTTGAAGAGGCCGGGCCATGAGTATTTTTGATAGGTGTTAGAACCGACCTCGACCCAGAGGCCGGTTTCAGCGCGTTTGAGTGGCCATTCGCGATAGAAGGTGGTGTAGGCGTCGGCGTGTTCGGCAACGGTGTGGCCGTCCGTTAGCTTGCGGTCGCGGTAGGCGGGGTCTTGCTTGAGGAGGGCGGTGCTGAGGTAGTAGCTGGGGCGGCGGTTGAGGTCGTGATTTTCCGTGCCTAGCAGCAGGAGGAGATCGTGAGTGCCGACATTGGCGAGCTTGCTTTCGCCGCGCACCCAGAGCCAGAGCGCTTCCTTCATGGCGGCTTCTGTTGCTGGCTTGAGACGACCGGGGAACTGCGGGCTTTTCGAGTGGAACAGATAGATTATGCGGACGTAATCGGTGATGGAAAAGAAGGTCCAAGGTAAATTTCCCGGTGCTTCGGGTGAGGTGGGCGCGGCGGTGGTGGGGGCGGTGGCGACGTAGTCTTTGGCACGCTTGAGAAGACGCGCATTGGCCTCGTCCGTCTTTTCGTTCAGATAGAGGGCGGCGAGACACCAGAGGTTGTCGCCCCAGGTGCCGCTGGGAAAACACGTGCTCTTCGCAATGGTTTTATGCAGGGCGTCTTCGCGGAGTTTGAGCGAGGCGGCGTGGGCTTCAGCCACGAGTTTTTCATCGGCGGCGAGCTTTCCCGTGGCGTTCGTCTCAATCGCAGGGAGCGCCCCGAGTGACGAAACCAGCGTGATGAGGACGAACAGGATTGGGCGGATCATTTGCGGGACTGTCCTTGGCTTTTGATATCTTCGAGCTTGGCGGCCATGGCTGCGGCAATTTTAGGATGATCGGCAATGACGTTCTTTATTTCACCAAGATCGGTGGCAAGGTTGTAGAGTGCGCCATTCGCGGGCTGGAGGTCTCGCTCGGAGACTTTTTCAGAGGGGCGCTCGGGTTGGGCTTTTTCGCGACGGGCAGCTTTCCCACCTCCGTGACCGGGGATGTATTTCCAAGTGTCTTTGCGCAAGGCGAGTTCGGTGCCGGTGTTGTTCTGCTCGATGAGATACTCGCGGCAGGGTTGATCGGATTTCTCGCCGAGGAGAGCGGGTAGGACATTCAAGCTGTCAGGGGCGTCCGCATCGGCCAGTTTTTGCCCTGTTAGAGCGGCGAAACTTGCGAGAAGGTCCACCTGACAAACGAGCGCATCGGAGACGCCTGGTTGGATGTGACCGGGCCAGCGGGTGATAAGTGGCAACCGGGTGCCGCCTTCCCAGACGGTGCCCTTGGTGCCGCGCAGGACGCCGTTGAAAAGATGGCCGTTGTTAGCGTCCGGCGAGCCCATGCCATGCACCGCGTCGGGGCCATTGTTGTCAAGGATGCCGCCGTTGTCGCTGCTCAGGATGACGAGTGTGTTGTCGGCCAGCTTGAGCCGATCAAGGGTATCGAGCACCTGGCCCACCGTCCAATCGAGCTCGACGATGGTGTCGCCGCGCACACCGCACTCACTCTTGCCGCGGAACTGTGGGTTCGGCACGCGCGGGACATGGATGTTGTGGGTCGCAACTTCGAGGAAAAACGGCTGGTCCTTGTGTTGCTCGATGAAGGCACAACTCTTCGCTGCGATAACGGTGGAAATGTTTTCGTCGTCCCACAGCGCGGCCTTGCCGCCGGTTTGCTCACCGATGCGGGGAACACCTTTCACGAACGAACGCGGTGCGCCGCGACCGACGGAGTAGTCGAGCTTGATCGGGTCGGCGGGATCGAGATTCACCACGCGATGGTTTTCCACCCAGACGCACGGCACGCGATCGCCGGTAGCGGGCATGATCCATGCGTAGTCGAAGCCGATTTCGAGCGGCCCGGGTTTGATCTCCACATTGTAATTGGTCGGCGTAGTGCCGAGCCCGAGATGCCACTTGCCGACGATACCCGTGGTATAGCCCGTGCGCTTCAGCAGCGACGGCACCGTCGTGCGGCCTGGTGCGATGAGCAACCCGTCCACGCCGGAAGCGATGCCGGTGCCTTTCTTGCGGAAAGCGTATTCGCCGGTCAGCAAGGCATAGCGTGAAGGCGTGCAAACCGAGGCCATCGAGTGGGCGTCGGTGAAACGCAATCCTTGCGACGCGAGTCGATCCACATTCGGCGTCTTCACTTTCGTCGCGCCGTAGCAGCCGAAATCACCATAGCCGATATCGTCAGCGAGGATGAAGACGATGTTAGGCTTGTCGGCGGCGAGCAGCACGGCTTGCCCCGTTAGAAGCAGAACGGTGAGGAGTGTGAGGGTATTTTTCATGGCAATGTCATTTCGACGATTTCCCAAAACCAATCATGCAACTGCCAGTTGGGCCATTGAATTTTTTGGTGGATGCCGGATTCCATGGATCGGCTACCAGTCCACACTTCCACCTGTGAGTGATTTCATTTGAGAACGGTGCCGATGACGTTGCGGTTCTCGAAAACCCCGGCACGCCCATCCCGATGGCTGATATTCGGAAAAAATACAGTCTATGAATTGGCAGGTTTTCTTAGACCCTGCTGCAGAGGAGCAGTTCTCCAAGCTCGGCAAACCGGCGCAACGGGAAATTGAAAGAAGGGTGCTTGGCGTTATCGCGTGGGCGACTACCGGCTGGTATGAGCGATTCAAGAACAGAAACTCATCGTCCTAGTCTTGAAAGTCGGCCACCGACGCGACATCTACGATTAAAAGTTGCCGACGTTGGCGAGGAAGGAGAATGAGGGATATTAAAATGAAAGGCACGGCCCCTATCCGAGGTCGAGGGAAACGAGCCAAAGGCGTGACCATTTGTCATGCGATTTGAGTGTATATTAAAGCCCGAGGACTGATCACAAATCCATCGCAAGCGATAACTTTGATCGCCGCCGCCGTATTAATGAACATGGTTGGCTCGTTCCTTATGAAACCGCATTTTTTCGCCCTGACGTTTACCCTGGTGTGCTTGCCGCTCCACGCACAGACAGATTCCACCCGTGGTCCAGTCGAGTCGCCTGACAAGCCCACTCAAGTAGAGAAGCCTGCTCCTGGTGCAACGGTGGATGGCGAGCTTGATTGGTCGATGTTGAAAGTCCACGACAAGAATCATCCCGACCTCGCGGAAACCGGTCACCAAATCAAACCAGCAGGTATCGCCATCCGTGTCCCCGGCCGGATCATGAGCATGGCTCTGGCGCGTGGCGGGAAATTTCTCGTGGTGAAGGCTAACACGAAAATCAGCATTGTTGAAACGGACACCTTCCACCTCATCGAGCAGGTCTCTTTCCCAAACGATGAGAACGGTAAGGAAGATCGCGGTTCCATGCACGGCATTGCGGTTTCCAATGACGGCACCCACATTCTCTTTACCGGAAATCTCCAACTGCTCCATCCCGCGACGCTGGACGAGGCCGGGCACCTGACCTTTGAGACCCCAATCCCGCTCTCCTCCAAGAGCAAGCTGGCCAACCCGCTTGGAGTCGCATTCACACCGGATGGAATGCGGGCTGTCGTCGCGCTTTCTATGAAGAACGAGGTGGTCATCGTCAACCTCGCGACCCGCGCAGTGATCGATCGCATCCCGGTCGGCATCTGCCCCTATGGCGTGGTGTTGAGCCGCGATGGCATGACCGCCTTCGTCAGTAATTTCGGCGGTCCACGGGCGAAGGAAAAGGACAAGACCGAATCGGTGGCTGGCACTGCCGTCGCGGTCGATGCCCGGAGCGTCGCCCTGCGTGGCAGCATTTCCGTGATCAACCTTAATTCTGGAAAAGTCACCAATCAGATCACCACGAAAATTCATCCCGAGGAAATGAGCCTGTCACAGGATGGCAAACAGGTTCTCGTCGTGGATGAAAGTGGCGACGGCGTTTCCGTCATCGACATCGCAACCCGCAAGGTGGTGAAGCGACTCGGAGTGAAGCCTGAACCCACCCTCCCATACGGCAGCCTCGCTAACGGCATCGCGACCAATGACACCACCGTCTTCACCATCAATGCAGGGAACAATGCCGTCGCTCTAATCGATCCCAAGAAACCGGAAATGCCCTTCGCCTTCCTCTCTGCCGGAGGCTACCCCGGAACGCTCTGCGTGCGCGGACAGGACGTCTTCGTCGGCAACATCTATGGCTATCAGGGCAATCTCCAGAAAATCACCATCCCCTCCGATCCCGCCGCATTGGCTGCGATGACCGAGGACGCAAAAAAAGGATTTCGCTTTTCGGAAATCATTCGATCGCAGTTGAAGGCGATGACCGGCGTGGCACCGAAGGCCATCCCTGATCGCGCCGGTGAGCCCTCACCCATCAAGCACGTCGTTTACATCATTAAGGAGAACAAGAAATTCGATCAAGTTCTGGGTGACATCGGACGTGGCAATGCCGAACCGAAGCTCTGCGAATTCCCCCGTGCCACCACGCCGAATGCCCACGCACTGGCGGATGAGTTTGTTCTGCTAGATAACTACTACTGCAGCGGCGTGCTCTCCAGCGTCGGCCACCAGTGGGCCGTGCAGGGACTCACCACGCCGTATCGCGAAAAGGACTGGAACAACGCCCGCTCACCTTACGAATTCGGCAAGGATCCCCTCTCCTACGCCGGCTGCGGATTCATCTGGGACCACCTGCTGCGAAAGGGCATTTCTTTCCGCAATTTCGGCGAACTCGGCATCCTTAAAACGCCTGCAAAACCCCTCTGGAAGGATTTCTACGAACCTTGGGTCGAGAAAAAACCGGGACCGAAGTTTGTTTACCAGTACAAGATCGATGCCCTCAGGAAATACAGCGACCTCCGTTACCCCGGCTGGCAAATGGCCATCCCCGATCAGCTCCGTGCGGACTGCTTTCTCAATGCTCTCGATGAGTTTAAAATGGCCGGCACCATGCCGGAGTTCACGATCATCTATCTGCCCAACGACCATACCGTCGGCGCACGAAAAGGCTGGCCCACCCCACGCGCCAACGTGGCCGACAACGATCTCGCTCTCGGCCGCGTGATTGAAGGCCTGACGAAGAGTCCGTTCTGGAAAGACATGGCGGTCTTCTCAATCCAAGACGATCCGCAAACCGGCACCGACCACGTCGATGGCCATCGCTCGTTCTGCTTCATCGCCAGTCCCTACGCCAAGCGCGGCGGCCAGGTCATCAGCCGCTTCTACAACCAGTCGTCGGTCCTCCACACCATCTGCTGCATCTTCGGAGTCGAGCCGATGAACCAGCTCGTCGCGCTATCACCCGTGATGAACGAATGCTTTCAGGAACAACCCGACTACACGCCCTTCACCTGCCACACCTCGGATGTCGCACTCAACGAAACCAATCCGGACGCGAAGGCTGCTCCCTCAAAGACTCAGTCCAAGCTCGCGCCGAAAACCCTCGACCTCGACTTCTCGCAACCCGACCTCATCGATGACAAAGCCCTCGTTTACAGCGAATGGGTCTGGTCCACGGTGCATGGTGACGAACCCTTCCCCATCGCCTACTTCGGTGCGCATGGCAAGGGGCTGAAAAAGCTCGGCCTGAAGTTAGATCCGAACGTCATCGAGAATGATGATTGAACCCGAGCTCCTGATTTCGTCCCAACCTGTGAACGGGTTCATGACTTGGGTTTAAATATTGCCCCGACTTTCGCTGTTAGGTGGTTTTTGGTATCCTGATCGTTGAGATTGCGTTTATTTTATCAAAAGGTCTCCACCACAGCCGTTTTCGGATGCCCCATGTCGTATAATCAAGGGTTCCAGCGTCTCAGAGCGGCGAAATTTGAAGATTATCTAATCTAACAGATTGGCCGGAGTAACAAGCCGCGCATCATGATTTGTGATATGGTATAACATGCTAATTAGCGAGAACCTCGGATTCAACCGGTGCAAGTCAGTCCACGATTTGCCATTCCACCGGAAGGGTACCGACGGTGACGGTGCTATCGTGGTTCTTTCCATCCATCAGCCATATTTTGCGCTCCCCCGTGACCGTATCCTGAAGAATAATGTCCGGCTTACCGTCGCCGTTGAAATCACCGGCACCACATACATGGAGTGAGGCTGGCACCGTAGCGAGGCGATCCGATCCCACGTAGGTGGTGCCGTCCATATACCAGACCGTGATACCACCCGTGGTGGTGTCCTGAATGAGGATGTCGATATTTCCGTCGCCGTTAAAGTCTCCACTGCCGAGGATTTGATGGGTCGTTGAAATCTTTCCGATTTTGACTGTTTCGGAAGGGACTGGCCCAAAAGAACTGACTCCGAGATGAAACGGTTGTTTGCTTGTTAGCGCGGACTCTAGAGAATCTAACATTAATAAATGTTACACTGCGGGGACTGACCCAAAAGATGTTGGCCGGATTATCCGGAAGCTGCCCCGGGAAATCGAGGGGGAAATCCTAGGATTGTAGTAGATCCCCAAATATTTGAATCAAAACGGCGGGTTTCAGTCCTCAATGCTTGTTAGCCGGGACCCCAGAGACGCCATACAGA
>JANXMQ010000138.1 GCA_025354565.1 Akkermansiaceae bacterium | reverse complement strand
TCCAGCGGCCAGGTTCCAGATGGGTATTGAGGGGAAGTTCTTGTCTCACCCGCCGGGTGAGCGGAAATCACAGCCATGGGAGCATCCATGACTTTGAAATTACGTCACTTGCCGCGTTCTGGCGAGTTTTCCATTTTCCTCTTTAGGGTTATCCATCGTCGCCTACGGGGGAATTTGCCAGAGCGGATTTTGGATTAGGCAACCGAAGCAGGATGCCCCGCGATGAGCTGGGCGAGGAGTTCCCCATTGCGCGGCAGCACGGTCAGTCGGGCGCCGCTGTTGATGACTTTCTGCGTTTCCAGAATCTCGAACATCGCTTCCGCCACATCCTCGTCTTTGGAAATCTGCTGCAAGGCCTCGCCGACGATCTGTGGTCGGATGGCGGCGGCTTTGGCGAACTCGATGGCTGCCGTGCGCTCGGCGGTGCTGGTGATGATGCTCACTTGGTTTGCTCCGTCCTGTTTGATCGCCGAGGTCACTTGGCGCAGGCGGTTCACCACCTTGCTTTCGATCTGGGCGATCATTCCCAAGTCGCGGAAATGCACCTTGCGGATGTAGATCGAACCGAGCTTGTAGCCCCATTCGTGGGACTTTGGGGAAACTTCGTTGCGCACGCTATCGCTCATCGAGTGGCGGTTCACCATCATCATGGCGAGCGGCATGTTGCTCAGGCAACGCACGGTCGAGTTGCTAACATTCGCCGACAATGAGCCGCGCGGGTCGCTGTTTTTGAAGAGATAAGCCACGGGATCACTGATGAACATTTCATGCCAGATACCGATGCCCATCGGTGCGCCTTCTTCAGAATTTACCGGCTGGCTGCGGAGGTATTCTTGGTCCAATCGCATATCCAGAGTGTGGCATTTTCCCAGCCAGTTCACGATCAACGCGGCAGGGCCGAGTTTGAATAACAGGAAATGAAAGCCCGGTTCGTCGATGGTCGCGAGGACTTTGCCGAAGAGCACATAGACGTTGCACTGGCGCTCGTAGATGATCGCATAGAGTCCGAGCATCCGGGCTAGGGCGAGGATGATGGGAAACGCGACAAAACACGCGATGAAGGTGACGGCGGCGGAGATGAGGAAGTTCATTTTTTGGATTCCACGAAAACTTGTTGGGCTTTTTCAAACAGCGAGAGCCGGACATTGCGGACGTATGCGCGGAGAGCTTGGCTGCCCCGGTTTTTCAGGGCTGTTAGTTGGGCGGCAAGCCGGGTGAGCGGCTCGACTTCGGCCTGCGCCCGCAGAGTCTCGATTTCCACCGCCCGCCTCGATTGGACGATCTTCTGGTCGGCGGAGGCCTGGGCCAGACTGATGTCGGATGAGACCTGATTGTAAGCAGTATTGATTGCGGCCAGCGCGGACTCCACATCCGGCGGCGGGTCGATGCTGGTGATGAGCGTGGCATCTAACACCATGCCATAGCGCGCGGCGGACGAGGTGCATTCCTGATCCATGTGCTCGTTGAGATCGCGCAAATTTTTGCGCAGGTCATTGATGGAAATGCCGATGACCGCAGCGGTGTCGGGCATCCCATCCTCTGCGGGAGCGAGCGGAGCCTCGAAATTGGCGATGCGCTCGCGAAGCACGGAGACGAAGTAGCCCATGACGTGCGCATACGGATTTTTGATGCCGAACATGAAGGCATACAAATTCCGCTCGGCCACCCGAAAACGAATCTGGCCGGTGAGGCCGGTGTTGAGCTGATCCTTGGTCACCGCGTCGAGCATTGAGCCATTGTAGTTCGCAGACGAATCCTCAGGATCCCAGGCCATGTTCACGGTCTCGGTGGCAATGGAGATTTTATGGATTTTTTCCCACGGCCACTTGAAATACGGGCCGCCGGGCATGATGACGCGCACCTGCGGGTAGGAATAGCGCTCTCGTTGGTTGTCCGTGAGCATGTCGGAAATCGGATCATCCAATGTGGTGAGATGCCCCACGCGCTCGGCCCGACCGAAGCTGGTTTTGACCGCGCGTTGGCTTTGATCCACCGTGTAAATACCGGCGATCAAGTAACGCACGAGAAACCAGCCGATGACCCCAAAAATGCAACCGATGAAGATACCCATGGAATTTGTTTTCTAAAACTGCTTGCAGACTTGCGGGAACCGCCGCCCTTGCCAAGTGGAAAAGCCGCCGTCATTTCTACCCGCTCCCTTGATCACAAAGTCCCTGCCGCCAGTTCTTCCAGATAGATGAAGTCCGGGGCTTTGACTCCGGCCTCTTCACGAATTTGTATCAAACGTGGGGACTCGAAAAAGGCTCTCGCATTTGCAGTCGAAGTCCAGACTGAGAAGTGCACAATCTTGTTCGGATCGCTCTCGTAACGCAGGACTTGATAGCTGCGTTCCCCGGCTTCCTTGCGGATGCCAGCGGCGTTATCAAAGATGACTTTCCATGCCGCGTAATCGGCGACTTCGTGGATGATGAGGACGTGGGGCATTGGGGATTGCTCTGGGTTTAATGTTTGGGCTGCAGAATCTCGCCCAGCTTGGAGGAGGTCTCATAAAATTGAAATGGAGATTTTCTATTTCCATATTCAGCGCAGAAGAAATGATTTTTTCTGCAAGTCGAAAGCCGATCCCAGAGGGCGAGAGGAACACCCGCAATCTCACTGGTTCCCAGAGTCATCTCGGCCGCCATTCCATTATATTCGGCATTGGGTGCTTGGACCAAACCACGATACCTAAAAATTTCAAAGCGTTCGAAATCTGCACCTTGCTTGGGATACAATGCTAAGAAAACGTGGTCATTCCTACCGGGAATTCCATAGTATATTGGAGGGCCAAATCTCTCGATCGCTTGGTTCCGGTTTGCAACATGGGAGCTGACTCCTGTTAGCAGAATTCGGGAGCTGACGCATGAAACAAGGGTGGCCGTCACTACGATAAAAACGAAGGTAATGACCAATCGATGATGTGTTTTCATTTGGAATGAAAGAAGAGCGGAGTGAATGTCCCACACCAATTTTGACTACCCTTCCAAACACGCGGTGCCGAAGAGGGTGAAGCCGGTGGAGTGCTCGATTTGGATGTCGAGGATTTGGCCGGTTAGGCGAGCGGGATCGCCGTCGAAGATGACGATTTTGTTTTGGGTGGTGCGACCTGTTAGCCGGGCGGCGTTGTTCTTTGACGGGCCTTCGCAGAGGACTTGCTGGCGGGAGCCGACGACTGCGGCGTTGCTGGCGATAGCGAGGCGATCGACGACCGCTAACAGGCGTTGGTTGCGCTCTTCCTTCACCGCCTCGTCGAGTTGGCCGTCCATCTCGGCGGCTGGCGTGTTGCGGCGTTTTGAGTAGCGGAAGACAAAGGCGTTGTCGAATTTGAGATGCTCGACGGTGTCGATCGTGGCTTGGAAATCCTCCTCGGTCTCGCCGGGGAAGCCGACGATGATGTCGGTGGTGATGGCGATGCCGGGTCGGGCAGCTTTCATTTTCTCACAGATCTCGATGAACCTGGCATTCTTGTACGGGCGGCGCATTTCCCGAAGGATACGGTCGGAGCCGCTTTGCAGTGGGAAATGAATGTGCGAGCTGAGTTTTGGTAGGTAAGTGAAGGCGGCGATGAGATCGTCCCGGTATCCGATGGGATGCGGCGAGGTGAAACGGATGCGCTCGATACCATCGATTTCATGGACGGCTTCGAGGAGCTGGACGAAGGGGGATCTGCCGTTGATTTTTGGAAACTCGGTGCGGCCATAGAGATTCACGATCTGGCCTAACAGCGTGACCTCCTTCACGCCGTGCGCGGCGAGGTGCCGGACTTCGCCAACGATCTCGGCGATGGGGCGCCCGCGTTCTTTTCCACGAGTGTCCGGGACGATGCAGAAAGAGCAGCGCATGTTGCAGCCCTGCATGATCGAGACGAAGGAAGATGCTTCACGAGCTTTCGGGACGTGGTCGCGGATCGTGTTTTGCGAGCCTTCTTCTTCGGCAGTGTCACAGACGGTGGTGCCGTGCAGTGAGTAGGTGGGATCATCCATGCGCGCTTCGAGTCGCTGCTTGAGGATGGTGTCCACGTATTCAAAAACCTTATGATATTTTTGCGTGCCGACGACGACATCAAGATTTGGCATCGTTTTGAAAAGCTCCTCGCCGCGAGACTGGGCCATGCAGCCCATGAAACCATAAACCACGTGTTTCCGGTCACGGCCCCGGTGCATCATGGTGCCCATTTTCCCGAGGGCTTTTTGCTCGGCTTGATCTCTAACGGAGCAGGTGTTGATGAGGATGGCATCGGCTTCGTTTTCGTCGGGGGTGACCGTATAGCCGCCCTCGGAGAACATTTTCGCAACTTGTTCGGAGTCGCGCTCGTTCATCTGGCAGCCGTAGGTTTTGACGTAAACTTTGGGCATTGGGGGGAAGCGGTTGAGCGTCAGGAGTTGAGAGTTGAGAGTGAAGAGCAAGAGTCATTCCCACTCTCAACTTCGACCTCTCAACTTTCTTCAAGCGAACTTGAGGCGCTCGTCGGAGGCCAGCTTTTCATTGAGCTCGGGCCAGCCGCCGGGGACTTGCATGTTGAAACAGTGAAGGTAAACCGTGAGGAGTTTGGGATCGAAGACATCGACGAGGCGGTCGATGGTGGTGGTGAGTCGGGCGTCATCGAGTTTCTTCGGTAGATCGCCAACGACTGAGCCCTTGCCATCGTGTGGGATGCCCATGCCGTCGCAGAACATGGCGAGAAGCGATTGCTGGCCGGCCATCAGGTAGGCTTGCAGGATTTGTTCGCCAATGGTGTCGCAGGCGTTGATTTTCAGGGTTTTGTGAATCCATGCGTATTGTTCGGCCACGGATTTTTTCTCGATGAAAACGGGCCGGAGCTTGCGCTTTGAGGCGAGTGTGGCGACGGCGGAGCGATACACATTGCGGTCGTTGGCGCGGAACCAATCGAGGATTTGGGTAACGAAGGCGGGGTCGACGGCGGTGTAGAGTTCGTGGGCTTTCACAGTGGGGAAATGATGAGTGGCGGGAAGTCAATGCGTTCAGCCGCCCGGTGGCAAGGGCGGAGAAGGGGGAAATTTCCACAGCGTCTCATGGTTGCGGCGGCGTGGGGTGCAAAGAAATGGACAATGCGGGTTTCGCGTTGAAGATCGGCCCGAGATTCTCCGCTGGGAGTTCACGATTTCATCCCTAACAATACATGCATCCGTTCCTATCACCCGCTTTCCATGTCCGCTGGTCCACACTTGTCCCGGAGGCCGTAGAACCGGACATTCGACACGCGCTTGACCTTGCGAAGCAAAACATCGAGGCGATCTGCGCACAGAATGCTGCGACCGCGACCTACGAATCGACCTTTATCGCGTATGAAAATGCCAGCCAGGCGCTCAACGATGGCTGGGGTCGGCTAAACCATCTGGACTCTGTTTGCGACTCTCCCGCACAGCGCGAGGCTCTTGGTAAAATGCTCCCGGAGGTCACGGATTTCTACTCGTCTCTGGCCCTGAACGAACGCTTGTGGGCGGTCATCAAGGCGGTCGGCGGGAGCGCGGAAATCGCAACCCTTGCTCCGGTGCAGCAGCGTTTCGTCGCGGAGACTCTGGCGGATTTCAAAAACTCCGGTGCGGACCTGCCCGCTGCCCAAAAGGAGCGAATTGCAGCGATCGAGTCCGACCTTTCAAAGCTTACGAAGGAGTATTCCGAGCACGTCCTGGACTCGACAAATGCTTGGGAGTTGGTCATCACCGACGAGGCGCAACTCGCAGGGCTGCCTGATTCCGCGAAGGCCGGGGCAGCCGCCAACGCACGGGCGAAGGGCTTGGACAACGCCTGGCGTTTCACCCTGCAATTTCCCTCGATGTTCCCGCTCATGCAGCACCTTCACGACGACGACATCCGCCGTCAAGTGTGGGCGGCGTCCACGCAGGTCGGTGCCATTGGCGAGTTCGACAACACCGCCCTGGTCTGGCGCATCCTGGAACTCCGCCAGGAAAAAGCCGACATTCTCGGCCACGTCCATTTCGCCGATCTTACCCTCCAGCGGCGCATGGCGAAATCCGGTGCCACTGCCCTGGCATTCGTCGAGACGCTGCACGACCGCATTCATCCCGCCTTCCACGCCGATTTCAAGCAACTCGCCCAATACAAGGCAGCCAAATCCGGTCAGCCGGTTGGGTTGTTAGAGCCATGGGAGGTTGCCTACTGGGCGGAAAAGCAACGCCAGGAAAACTATGACTTCGACGAGGAGGCGCTGCGTCCTTATTTCCCGGTCGATGGTGTGATGGCGGGCATGTTCGAAATCGCCTCGCGCTTGTTTGGAATTTCCATCCGCGAGCTTGAGTCCGTTTACATCGACGCTTCTTTATCCGACGCTCAACCCTCAACTCTCAACTCTCAACTCATTGAAATTTGGCATCCCGAGTGCAAGTTCTACGAAATCCACGATTCGAAAACCGCGGCCCACTTGGGTTCGTTCTACGCGGACTGGCACCCGCGCGAATCCAAACGCGGTGGCGCTTGGATGAACTCGCTGCACACCGGCGCACTGGGCGAGCCGCATCTCGGCCTGATCATCGGCAACATGAGTCCGCCCGTGGATGGCAAGCCAGCGCTTCTAACACACAGCGAGGTGGAGACGATTTTTCACGAGTTCGGTCACCTGCTTCATGGGTTGTTAAGCGACGTGGCCGTGAAATCCCTGGCAGGCACGAACGTCCCTTGGGATTTCGTCGAGTTGCCCTCGCAGATTATGGAAAATTTCTGTTGGGACCGCGAATCGCTTGATCACTTTGCCCGGCATTACGAAACCGACGAGCCGATTCCGGAGGCTTTGTTTGCCAAAATGATTGCCGCGCAAAACTACATGAGCGCCACCGTTTTCATGCGCCAGCTTGCGATGGCCAAACTCGATCTGGAACTGCACATCCGGCTATCGGATTTTCTCGGCAAGGATCTCGATGCCGTGGACCGCGAGGTATTGGCGGATTATCTCGCTCCGTTGAAAACGCCGTCGCCCTCCATGATGCGGCGGTTTAACCACCTTTTCAGCAGTCCAACCGGCTACGCGGCGGGTTATTACTCTTATAAATGGGCGGAAGTGCTCGATGCGGATGCGTTCACTCGCTTTCAAGCCGAGGGCATTTTGAATCCCGAAACAGGTGCCGCTTTTCGTGAACACATCCTCAGCAAGGGGAATTCCGTGCCACCCGACGAGCTCTACCGCCGCTTCATGGGCCGCGACCCGGAGCCGGAACCGCTGCTCATTCGCGCGGGATTGGCAGGGGGCAATCAGCCAGTTGTGTTCTTAGAATGATTCTAACGGCGGAACCGCGTTGAATGTGACGAAATTGTCACTTGTACGATTTTATCGAGTATGTCTCAATGCTCCGCGTGTCTAAGCCGAAGCAAAAAATCATCACCGAGGAACAACTC
>JANXMQ010000105.1 GCA_025354565.1 Akkermansiaceae bacterium | reverse complement strand
AACGACTCGTGTTGCAAATGCTCAGGCAAGTCCTTCATCGTCTGGCCCTGCGACAACCCCCGCACCCGTTCCAATTGGATCTCCGAGAGTGTCGGTGAAAAGTGGTCCGCGACCGTCTTCGCGTCTCCCCGGAGATATTTCTGCAACTCATTTTTCGGTGGCCCGATGTGCGCGAGCAGCTTTCCTGCATCCGTGGTCGCAGGCGGCAGATCACTCGTCGCCGTTGAGAAGGTGATTTCACCTTTTCGAAAGATGCTGCCCGAAAACAAAGTGACAGCCTCGGGGAAAACAAAGTCATGCCCGATTCGATTCCCCACGATGAGCACCCGCTTGCGCCGCTGCGGCACACCGTATCCCTGCGCATAAACCTTCTCAAGATTGACCGAGTATCCCGCGCCGAGAAAAGCCTCCACCGCATCGCGAACATGCAGGCCGCCATCGTTCGTCAGCAAGCCCTCGACATTCTCCATAACGAACCATTTGGGTCGGATGCCTTCGAGCAGCCGAATATAGTGGCGAACTAGCGAATTGCGTGGATCCTCGCCCGATTTCATTCCGGCGCTGCTAAATCCCTGGCATGGCGGGCCGCCCAGCAGAATGTCGAGTTCCCCCGAACGGAGACCGACTTTTTCCAGCAGCATCTCCGGCCCAAGGTCGCGAACATCCGTCACTTCACAAGGTGTTTCGGCAAAGTTGCGCCGATAAGACTCGATTGCATCGCGGTCGATGTCCGTGGCAAATCGAACATCAAAACCCGCCTGCTGGAACCCAAGCGAGCAACCACCCGCACCAGCGAAAAGGCTGATGGCGGTCGGTTTGTAGGCAAGCCGCGTGGAGCACTGCGATTCTGCGTCTTCGCGGATGGATTCGTTGAGGCTCATAGTACAGGTGGATCAAGTTGCCAACACTTCTGATAGTTTGGCCCGTCTGACTTCGGTTGCGCCGCGGGAGGGAAAATCTGAATCGTTAGAGGTATCGGGAAATCTGCTCCAATGATCGCTGCTTCGCCCGGCTTCAGGTTTGGTAGGAAAGACGAAGCTGAGCGATCGATTTCTCCGCATGCTCGTTCGACCACTTCACGGTCGCGGTCATTTGTCAGGCGGTGAACAACGAGCGTTCCCATCTGACTTAAAACTCCTTCGGTGATGTCGCGTGGCCGCTGAGTGGTCAGGCAGATGTTCAAACCAAACTTTCGGCCTTCCTTTGCAATCAATTCAAATGCATCAAGCCGTGCCACAGCATCCTCGCCGCCAATTTGTCTCCCTAGAAAATTGTGTGCTTCGTCGACAACGACAACGACTGGTGAGGCTGCGAATGCACCGGACCTTGCCATGTTTAGAAGGTGCCTCCCGACAACATTTGCAACGATCTCGCGCGCCTTGAACTCGTATGCCACCCCGCTAAGGCAGATACGCAGCAGTCTTTTGTCGTCCGTCGCGAACTCGTCGATGGCTGCTGTCAAAGCGGGATCGGCAGACTTGAATACACACGCGAATGCATTTGAGGTAAGGACCGCGTTGATGCGCGAGACAAGCGACAGGCAGTAGGAAAAGTCGCCGGATTCACCACCCCATTTTGAGGGGTCGCTTTGCTTTGTCGTCCAATTCTTGCCATCTGGCCAGACACACTCCTGCTCGATTTGGGCAACGAGCTTTTTTACATCGAATTCCTGTCTAGGATCATCGAGCTTTTCGGATACTCCAGCCTTCTGCTCTTCTGCGTTAACAGCCGCTTTCGACTGATCGATTTTCTTGATAACACCATTCGTTGCGATAGCGGGCACCAGCATAGCCAAACGTAAGCTACGCATGGCAGCACGCATTTTTGGCCCCTGCACTTTCCCTGCGGGCTCGAAGAGAGCAATGAAGTCAGACTCAACGAAGGAAGTCGGTGGGAGTGAACGCGGTATAGACGCAGTTGCCGTGTTCACGGGACTGCCGAGGTGAAAGTGAGTCACGAATGGTCCAGAGAAGCCTCGATACTCACCTGTCGCGTCCAGGAGGATGAGCTTGGTCTTGTGTTTCAGGCATTCCTCGATGATGCGCGCAGTCGTCCAACTCTTGCCACCTCCGGTCGTCCCAAGAATCGCGCAATGCCGCCCGAACAATTTCTCCGGCCGAATCGAAACGGCACTTTCAAGAGCAACATCGATGGAGCCTAGCCGCAGTAGCACTTTGCTCTCAGGACTTCCTTCAGGCTCCATCAAGCTCGGCAGATCTGCGACGAAGTTGTGGGGTGCAGCGTAAACTCGATCGCCTAGTCGGGGATAGGATTCAACGCCAGCAGTGACGCGCAGAGAATCCATTGCGACCGACCCGAGAAGTTGGATGGTGCCAACAGCGTCGAGGTCCATCACCTTTGAATGGGATGCATCGACAGAGCGCCGTTCTGATTCGGGAAGATGGATTTCAACGACTCGTCCGAGCAACAGATTGATCTGGCCTTCAATCAGCACGAACTCGCCGACCTCGCCCTTCCCGTAACGTCCTCCAAGGAAATGCGCGCCGCTGGGAGAGCCTGCATCATTCAAATTGAAGCGCACCGCCTGAGCGGACACGGATGACAAAACCCCGATGAACAATTCGGGGCGCAGCAACCCTCTTGGGAACGCTTCCTCGATGTTGGATGGCCTGATCATTTCGTTCCTGTTACGAGTTTGATGTCACGAGTGAGACGCTGAGCAGGAGTCAGGGACTTGAGGTCAGGAATCATTTCAGCAAAATCCCCGAAGTTGGCGTTAATCAGCCAAACGTCCTCTCCCTGCTTGGCTAAACTGAAGAGCGTTTCCCAATACTTGTTCTTCTCCTTCGGACGTGCGGTGAGGTCATCGGCTGATGGATTGACGATAATCAAGCGCAGGTGCGGGTTTGTTCGCACGGCCGCGAGGATCGGCTCGGACAAGTGGTCGTCGTTGAAGCCGAAGCCCGTAACAATGAGGCACGTGTTGGGCTCGCGGAGCACCGAAAAATACTGCGAAACCAATTCAAGATGGGGCTGAACATAGGATTGCTGATACTTTCCCTTTGCAGGGTAAATCAGGCAGGCTGAATCTGGAGTAGGTTTCGGTTCCACCTCAATTTCATTCTCCGCCTTGCGGGACCAGTTGACCGACCCGTGGAGCTTGTAGATATGGAAAACGCCTTCCAGCGGTGTCCCGACTTCGTCGCCAGTGGTTGGTCTGCGGACAATGTCATACAGGAAAAAGCGCGGATCGAATTGTCGCGGCTGCGTAAACGAAAACCCGTCGAGCACGACCAAGCCTTGCCGCCCTGCCGCAGTTTCAAAACAAAGATCGTAGTTCGTCGTGAAAAGTTTCAGTCGGGAATCACGGACGCGACGGCGGGAAAGCCGGTGAAGAAAAGTGCGATGAGCAGTAAGTTGGTTTGCATCCGCTGGGTCGATAAACTCAGAGCACTTTGCCAGAATCACCTTCTTCGACTTCGTGATGAAGGTGATCACATCGGCGCTCGTTTTCACCTGTAGATAAGCTTCGCAACGTGACAAGAGAGCCTCGATATTCTCCTTTTCTGCGGCGATGTCGTATCCAACCTCGGTGATGACCTTCGCCGCTGCTGGCGAAACTGTCCGTGCGGTAGCTCCCGCGCCGGGGTTGGCGTTCACACAGTAATCCCACAGCGTCCACATCGAAGGCCCTTTGGTGATTGGTCCGAGGGATGTTCCGCTACCTGCGAGCACAACGACGTGCTGCATTTGAAGTGATGAAAGCAGGAAGTTCTTCAGTTCCTCTTTGGCAGCCTTCGCTGCAGCAACGATTTTCTGCTCCTCGGCTGGGTCAATGCCTGCCGCAACATCCGACTTTAGCTCCTTCCATGCCGCAGCTTCAGGACCAAAGAACATCGGCTTACCGGACGTTGAAACCGCAACGGGCGGGGCAGGCGGTGGTGGCGGGGGAGCTGGTGCGGTTGGTGTGCTCATAGATTTGTCTCAGTTAATGATCAACTCACCGCTCAGCAGCTTCAGCAGCAGCGTGCCGCTCAGGGTGGTGAGGGTGGCGGCCATGAAAGAGGTGAGCGTCTTGCCGCTGCCAGTGGTGTGCCAGATGTAGCCGTTGTCGTCATCGATGCACGTGACCATGTGTTTCACGGCATAGACCTGATAGGGCCGCATGATCATGAGTTTCTGCTCGCTGGCGATGAGCACCATGTAGCGGCTGATGGTGCGGCCGAGGTCGCACTTTTTCAGGAAAGCGTCGGCGAAGGCGTGGAGACGGGTGAACTTCCGGTTTTCCTCGTCGGCATATTCATAGACGGGCAGGAAACGCTCATCGGCATTGAAGGCGAAGTGGCGAGCGTTGTTTTTGGCGAAGTAAAAGGTGCGGTCGCGATTGCTGACGATGAAGAGCTGCATGAAGCAGAGCAGCGTCTTGGTGTAGCCGTTGCCGGGATCGTGCTTGTATTCGACGATCTGCTCCATGGCGTGGCGTGGGCTGATGCCGAGGGTCTTGAGCTCGATGATTTCGGGTTGAGTCATGGCGGAGATTCAGACAAGGACGGAGTTGGCGTCTCTCTCGCCTGTTCTATCGACTCTGCCGGTTTCTGGAAGGGCAAAATCGTGACGGCGGAGTCATTCGCGAAAACAAGGAGAAGGGGGTATTGCAGTCCCCATCTCCCTATTGGCCCTTCCGGCGGAAAAGCGTCCTTTCCCTACTCCTTCCAACGTTTTCCCCGTGGGAGGATGGGGAACTCCCTGGGGAGGATCGTAGCCATCCTTGGGAGTGGTGTCGCCTCCCGTGGGATCAAGCTCGGTTCCCTTGGGAGTGGTGTCGCCTCCCGTGGGAGTGAGCGCGGCTCCCGTGGCATCCGCTGCGACAATGGTTACCGCCAGATGGATCGTCAGGCCGAGTCCGGTCTGTGGACCGTTAGAAATGACAGGCAAATCGTGTGGTTTTGCTCTGTTAAATTGCATTTCACCTGGCGGTCACAAGCTGTCAGGGATGATTATTTCGGAAATTCTGCATATTGAGGCGTCTCATTGAGCGAAACCTCCGCTTGCTATCGCTCACAAAATGGCTATTTATGACGAATAGACCATGTCGCAATCGCTCAAACTTTGGAACTGGCAACTGGCCGAGTGGCCGGATTTCCGTTATGACGAAGTTGGACTTCGCTCGTTGGAGGCGGAGTTTCTGCGTCGGTCCGGGATGCATGTTGGGGCGTTTTCGCATTTGGATTCGCAGGAGCGGGAATCGCTGCGGACGGAGTTGCTAGGTGACGAGGCCTTGCTGACTTCCAAGATCGAGGGTGAGCTCTTGAACCGTGACAGCCTGCAATCTTCAATCCGCCGGCTGTTTGGTCTAACAAGTGATGGTAGGAAAGCCAGCCCTGCGGAAAGCGGGATCTCGGAGTTGCAGGTCGATGTGTATCGGAATTTCGCCGCGCCGCTCACCGATGGGAAGTTGTTCGAGTGGCACCGCATGGTGGTGAGGGGGCGTCGGGATTTGCATCAGGTCGGCTCCTATCGCCAACACACGGGTCCGATGGTGATTGCCTCGGGTCCCGTGCATGACTCGGTGATCCACTTTGAAGCCCCGCCCTCGCGTCAGGTGGTGCGGGAAATGAAGCGGTTCATCCGATGGTTCAATCGACCGGTCGAACCCCTTGCCGGCTTGGCACGGGCAGGTGTCGCCCATTTGTGGTTTGAATCCATCCACCCTTTCGAAGATGGCAACGGAAGGATCGGCCGGGCCATTGCTGAGATGGCACTTTCACAAGCCTTCGGTCAGCCGACATTGGTCGCCCTTTCCATCGTTTTGGAAAGGCACCGCAAAAGGTATTATGAGGAGTTAGGGTTGGCGAGCCGGGCCATTGAAATCACCCGGTGGCTGGAGTTTTTCGGCTCGATGGTACTGGAGGCGCGGGAGCAGAGTCTGCGGCGGATCGGGTTCCTGATGGAGAAGGCGAAGTTTTTCGAACGTTACCGCGGACACTTGAATGAGCGTCAGGAAAAGGTGCTGCTGAGGATGTTCCGTGAAGGCGTGGATGGCTTCAAAGGCGGGCTGAGTTCCAACAACCATATCCGCATCACCGGATGTTCCGCCGCCACGGCGACGCGGGATCTGGCCAAGTTGGTGGAGATGGGGGCGATGGTCCGCACCGGCGAGTTGAAGAACGCGCGCTATTTCCTGAAATTGACGTGAGATTTGTTTCAGTCAGGGAGCTTGGTAAAGGTCGTCATTCAACACCTAATCGATGGGGTCTCGATAGGGGCATCGATAGGGTCCTTGGATTTCAATATTTTTGATTTTTGATATTGATTTCCAAGGATTGCGGTAGGAACCGCCGTTACCGGCGGCCCCCCGCGCAGATCCGTACGTGAAGAATTACCTCATACCGCTCTTGCCTTAAGTCGAGCGCGAAAGCGTTGCTCTGGATAGGGATGGATCATACGGGCTTTCGGCAGGTGTTGCCGAACTAACTTATGCATACGCGCCCAAGTCCAACTACTCATTCCTCGCTGGCTACGCCTGCGAATCGTCCATAACCAGTGGCGAGTCACCTCATCCACAAAGGGCCCAATCCGGTGGCTGTTGCTCGGCACGGCATGATAATTCAGCCAACCTTGCACCACTCGTTTGAGCCACCGGGCGCTTTCTCTGAGACTCTTTCATTCTCTGTTTCAAGCCGGTTTATCCCGGCGCTTTCATTGACCCCATCGAGACCGGCTACTACTTTCGATCAAAATCTTTCCCTACGACAAAAGGAACAAAGCTCTTCACTATTTTCTCCACCCAAGGGTCGTATTTTTTATTTTTCGCGTGTGGGTATTCAATTGTGAATTCGGCGCAGTTCCCTCCTTTGACGCTAAACTTTTTGTAAAACTCATGTCCTTCCACATCGACGCCAGATATGACATACCAAGACTTGCCCTTTTTCTTGTAGGTAATCGTCTTTTTTAGTGCTTCGATTTCTGAATTCCAATAATCGTCGAGGCTATTTCTTTCGTCTTGAATAAAATGCGCTTGCGTATAAACGACGAACTCTTTGTCGGGAGTAGAGAAGGATCGGCCTGCTCCATTCTCCGGATGCCTGCCAGCAATAAGATCTGCGGGAAATTTGATCTTATACCCGAAACGGCGATTTACATAGCTGTTGCATAGTTGCCCCTCGTTTGGCTCTGGTGGCAGCGGATCGGGCTTTTCGTCTGCAACAGCTGTCGCTACTGCAAGGAGAAGCGAGCAAGCGACAAGTAGACCCATGCGACTTGAGTAATGTGTCTTCATTTCGTTTATGATCAGGGCGGGTTGGGGAATTTTTGCCGACAGTCCTTTGCGACGGCGATGTGCCGTTGATATTCGATCCGGGTCGAGATCTCCAGTCCTTACTTGGGTGTGCATTCAGAAACGCCTCGTAAACGGGGTCCTAGATTTTTTAAATTGTCTCATATTTTCTCAGAATTTTCTACTCCTTTTTATTCCGGCGAATCCGTTGGACCAGAGTGCTCACCTAGGAAGGGTGACCCATCGCCAGGCGCTTGGCGAGCCAAGCGTTGCCCACGGTCGTCCGGCCCTTCACAACGGCAGCACAGATCACTTTACGGCGGTCCCCTTTTTTCAACAACAGCAGTTCCTCCCGCAACGGGGGTAAATCCAGCGCCACACCCACGACCCGCAAAATCCTCTCCGCCTCGTTCTCGTGGTGTGCCCGGACAGCCCCTCCTGCGTGACTTGCACTCTTATGGCTTCCTGACTTCGACTTACGTCCTCAGCTTGCCGTGGCGGTGAGGATGATGTTGCCTTCCCCTTTTCAGTACAAGGTCGGCACACGGAAACATGGATTTCGGAGCTCAATGGCTGGCCTGCGTCTCCACTCCCCCCATGCTACACCCGGAACATTACTGCTCCCAGCGTAGGGTTCGTGGCCAGAGCTACTGGCTAGGTTTTCTCTGTAAGACTCTTTCATTCTCTGTTTCAAGCCGGTTTATCCCGGCGCTTTCGCTGACCCCAGAGACGTCCTATTTTTGCCTAATTCACGGAGGCAAAAGTGATACGGAGGCTTACGGTGCGTCAACCTTCAGGCGACCGAAGAGCAGGGTGTTGACGCCCTTGGGAATCGTCACAGTCACTACTTCGACTTGGTTCGGATCCGTTCCGGTAGCGGCGGCCACATTGACAACACCCACGGTGCCGACCGTCGCAGGGATC
>JANXMQ010000070.1 GCA_025354565.1 Akkermansiaceae bacterium | reverse complement strand
TTGCCTGGCGAAGTGCGGGCATGTAACGTGATGCGTCAGCAGCCATCATTTCAAAGTTGCTTGTCTTTTCGATGGAGTCAAATATTTGATAAGGATTTGACGCTCCGGTCTGTTCATTCTCGTACCAGTGCATATGAGGAGTGTACCGAACATGACTGAGTGTATTGAGACCTAGTGCCGGGTATGGCATAAATGAGAAAAACGGTCCGCACATCATGGTTACTGCGAGCCCGTTTAGTTCTTGCGGCAATTCCACTAAAGCCATTTCGGTCAGTTCATGTTTTAATGGGATAATTGGCAGGCCTGATGCGGATGTCAGACGATTGAGTCCTGCGTAGGTAGCATTGAATAAATAATTACAGGAAATTTCCGTATTATCAGAAAGCCGCGCCAGCGCACCAGACGGATGTGGTGCCACTGTTTGAACGCAGGTATTTAGCCTCACATCTATACCCGCTTGCTCCATCTCATTTCGAAGAGTTTCTCGAAGGATTGAATAATCGAATGCACATTCGTCAGCGATCCAAATCCGCTCTGTGAGTGATGGCGAGAAAAGACGCTGAATTGCTGATGGGGCCTCTTTTAGCGGAGCACCCACACGTTTCATAAAGATCTCGAATTGGTTTGCAGTGACTTTGGAAAATAATCGACCGACTCCATAGACCTTGGTAAATTGATCGACGATGGCATCACGGTAGATCTGGCGGAATCTATCGTAATTTTGGCGGGATCGATAAGCCGTCATCAGGCTTCGCGGATAGTGATAGCCGCCGTGGACGCGCGCTTGATTGACTTTTGAAGCCTTAGTTAGTAATTCCTCAGCTTCTTCAACGACGATTAGATTCCACCCCATGCAGTGGAGCATCATTGCGATGGAGCAACCAAAAAAGCCCCCACCAGCAATGATGACGCGGCGTTTGTCAGATGCCATAAATGAGACGCGTTATTTCGGCTGCTTGGCAAATTGCAGCGAGTCCAGCGGGCTGGGAGCGCATTTCAATTGCAATACTGCCAACATAGCCAATTTGGTGCAGGACCGCAGCAATTTTTGCGTGTACCGGATCGGGCTCGGCGAAGCACACTAGATTTGGCTGGCTGGCGTGCACATGCCGAAGGATGGCTGCCGATTGCCGAAGGACTGACTCAAAATTTTCGCCACTCAGCGCAAGTCCACCGGCATCGAGATGAAGACCGAAGCCGGGTGAGCCGACCGCGACAACGAGCTCTGCGCATTGATCGAGACGGGTGCAGAAATCCGCTCCGTATGCTTCGGGGTTTGCTTCAATGACCAGACAAGAACCGGCTGCAGCACAAGCATCGCCGACTTCGCGGAAAAACGATACGGCCTGTTCATGCGCTTGGGCATGGCTGAGATTGCCCCGTAACCGATTTTTAGGTGAGCCAAAGACCATCGGCCCCGCTCCAGCCCAGCCGGCAATACGACCGATGGCGATCAAGACATCTTTCAGACGTTGGCGGGCCTCTGTTGAACCAAAGAGTTCCAATCCTTCTGTGCCAAAGAGCAGTGCTTGAAATGAACCGATGTGAATTCCTTGTTCCCTGTACCATGCAGCACGTTCACGAACTTGGTCTTCGATTGCCACTAGCGGATCACCGAACGCCCGATGGGGCGCGACCTCAACATAATGAATGTTGAGACTCTTTAGAACAGACAACGAGGTGGATTCGTCCTCAGGTGCCCATGCGATATGTGAAAACGAGAGCAAGTGGACAAGAGTTTAATGGACAGATACAAGCCACTCTTGCAAGTCGCTCAATACGGATATTTTGGAGTAAAGATATCCATTCGCTCCGCCCCAAGCCTCTGCGTATTTGGATCGCATGTCGTAACCGGAGGGTGCCTTGCCGCCCAATGCCAGCTCGATGTCTGGGAAATAACGATCACGGATTTCTGAGGTGCCGAGCGGTTCGGTGCTGATGTTTAAAGTTGGGATTTTCAAATCCCACGCTCGGTCTATGTCATCGGCGAGACGACGGAGATCGTAATATTGAAAAATTCCTCCGGGATGAATCTTTTCGACGCAGTTCTTGTTGAGCATGTCAAAAATGACATTTTTTTTGATGCCGGGGCCAAAGAGACCTGGCAAACGAAGTATCAGCGATTGCGAAAAGTGTTGTCGAACCCAATCTTCGAACTCCAACCGATGAAGACCATACACGTGATGACCCTCGCGATCAATCGACGTATCCTCGTCCACTCCGCTTGGTGTTGGATAAATATCAATGGTGGAAATCAGGGTAATGCGTCTGGCTTGCACTCCGGCTAGGAATTCTTGCAATCTAAGGATGCCAGACCGGTCTTCCTCGGGATTCAGATTCGCCCACCACTTCACCGCCTGCACACCTGCGCATACGACATGCTCAAAGGAGCGGCCGCAGATGGTGTCGATATCTGAGGATCGATAGATTGCGTCGTAAGAACGTTTCGCTAGCAAATTACCGCCGACAAACCCTGAGTGGCCGATGAGCGCTGTAGTCATTTGAAAATGTGGATTGGCCGATGTAAAAAGGCGGAACTGTTCTAAGCTTTACCGACTCAATTCCGATACAGACATTTCAGGTGTTGTTGTTTCTATCCGGCGAAAATGATTTTGCAAATGTCAATGAACGTTCACCGGTGGTTTGAAAGACAATGCGATCTTTGTGATAAACCACTAAAACCTGCCGTGCCAAAGGCCGGTAGGGCGTGAGACGTTGATAGTCTTCCGCTGGTTCAGATCCGCAAGCGTGTAAATGGAATAGTTGAAAGGGGACTGCGTGAATGCCCCATTTGCGAGCATTCTGAAGCGATGGTAATAGATGAATAGTCTGGAGAATTTTTTGATCCAGGCCGGCGTCATTTCTATTTTTATCTGCTTTTCACGCACTGCGTTCGCTTTGAAATTCATGTTGTCACCCGTTTCGGTGAAGACCGAGGTGAACGTCCGTAAGGTAGAGAAACGAACCCCGCGTCGCACCGCCTCAATGACCCAGAAAATATCACCAAGATCACGCCATTTGGTGTCGAAATAGAGATTCATTTCATCGATCAAACGCCGTCGTATAAATAAAGAGCATGTTGTTACGTTGTAGCGTATCCATACATGATTCGCCAATGGCACGAGCGAATAGCGATGGCATATATACTCCCCCTCAGCATTTGTTATCACGGTATCCGGCAGCACCACATCGACCTCGGGATGGGCCTCGAAAAAATCGTGCACAGCCTTGAGCGCTCCAGGCAGGTATTGTTCGTCGCAATTGAGATAAGCGAGAATTTCACCTTTCGAATGCTTAAAGCCCCGGTTGACAGCGTCGTACATACCCGCGTCCTTCTCGATGTATGCCGTCACCCTCTTATCATGAGGCAGCCAATCCTGCGTGCCGTCGTCGGAACAAGAATCCTGAACGATATGTTCGAATTCGACGCCCTTCTGATCTGCGACCGAGGCGACGCAGAGTTTGAGCCATTCTGAATTACGGAAACTGGGAGTTATGATTGAAATTAGCATCGGCGTGATGTTACTTCCCCGTGATTTCGTCGTAAATCCAGGCATAGGTTTTCTCCAGCCCGTCCCGCAGCCGGATGTTCGGCTCCCATCCAAGGAGTTCCTTGATCAGCGTGTTGTCGCTGTTGCGGCCGTTCACGCCCTTGGGTGCGGACAAGTTGTAGCTACGTTTCAGCTTCAAGCCCGCGATGTCTTCGACGATATCGACTAATTGATTGATGCTCACCAACTCACTGCTACCAAGAGTCAGCGGCTCGACGATATCGCTGTGCATGATGGCCTGTGTGCCGAAGATGCAGTCATCAATGTATTGGAAGCTGCGGGTTTGGTGTCC
>JANXMQ010000063.1 GCA_025354565.1 Akkermansiaceae bacterium | reverse complement strand
CTTAGCGAGTTAACGCGCTGAGAATCGGCTGTACGAATTTTGATCAACCTGAGTTGGCGTTGAATTGAGAATAGCCCCCCTTAAAACCCACCTTATTGAGACTGGTCGAGTTTTTAGCTCTAAGTCCGACAGGCTGCTAGCAGGTGGTATTTCATGCGTGGGCGGCGAGGCTTGCATCCCCGCCAGCGAGATGCAAGATCCAGCGAGTGATCACGATTTACTGTTATGAAAAATGCAGCACCTGCCGGGATGCCTTGAAATGGCTCACCTCCCGTGGCATCGCCCATCAGGTCAAAGCGATCCGTGAAACGCCTCCATCCGCTGCCGAACTGGGAATGGCGTTCAAGTCTTATGGCGGCGATTTGCGGAAAATTTTCAACACCTCCGGGATGGACTACCGCGCACTAGGCCTGAAGGACCAATTGCCAAAAATCACCGAAGCGCAGGCTTTCGCGCTGCTCGGAAGCAATGGTAACCTCGTGAAGCGGCCATTTCTCATCGGGGCTGGCAAAGTGCTGGTCGGCTTCAAGGAAGCGGAGTGGCAGCAAGCTCTCGGCTGAAAAAAATCCAAACTATTTTTAGGCTAGCCCCCCATTTGTCCCACCCCTGGTGGTTGAATGGCGGGGTCATGAACAACTCCCACACCGAAATTGTCTTCATCCTCGACCGCTCCGGCTCCATGCAGTCGATGGTCGAGCCCGCCATCAGCGGCTTCAACCGCCTCCTCCGCGAACAGCAGCAAGTCCCGGGCCAAGCGCGGTTCACCCTCGTCCTGTTCGACGACCAATACGAGCTACCCTGCCACTCGGTGCCGATCTCCGAGGTGGTGGAACTCGACACCGCCACCTTCGTCCCGCGGGGCAGCACGGCGCTGCTCGATGCTGTCGGCCGCACCATCGACGAACTCGGAGAAAAGCTCGCCGCCACGCCCGAAGCGGGACGTCCGGGTCAGGTCATCATTGCCATTCTAACCGACGGCCACGAGAACGCCTCCACCCGTTATTCGTGGGCCGATGTCGCGCAACGCATCCGCCACCAGACGGACACCTATCAATGGCAGTTTCTCTTCCTCGGTGCCAATCAGGACGCCATCGCCACGGCGGGCCAAATGAACATCCACTCTGCGAACACCGCGAATTTCTGCATGGACAAAAAATCGTATGGCTCATCGAAGGCCGCGCTCAGTCGGAAAATGAGCGCCATCCGCCGCTCCAGTCTGGGCGAGACGGATGGAGCAACCGTCCATGATGCCGCCGCATCGTTGGATGCCATGCGGGAGGAGGAAGAGCAAAAGGAAGAGAAGTAATTCCCTGTTGGAAAAAAATTTCCCCGCGTCGTGGGCGAGCCGGTGGATTGCACCCGATCGTAGCTCATGTCACCACGCCGCGGGGAATCTCTGTTCGGTTAGCCTAGCAGCTCCGCCCGCCGCAGGCGTTGCTCAAACAGCACGGTTTCCCGGTAGCCTGCTGCTTTGGCAAGCGCGATGGCTTTGGGGAAATCTCTAGCAACTTCGCGCGGCGCGTGGGAGTCCGAGGAAATCACCAGCCCGATCCCCGCTGAACACGCGAGTTCGAGAAATCTCGGCGCGGGATACGCCTCGGCACACGGCTTGTGCCAGCCAGCGGTGTTCAGCTCGATAACGCAACCGGAAGCGGCGATGGCATCAACCACCGGCTCGTAAAATCGATCCAGATCGCCCGCCGGAATGTGAGCAAATTTTTTCACCAAATCCGGATGGCCTAGAATGTCGAAAAGTCCGCTGTCGGCCATTTTCGCATAGGTTTTCCAGTAATGGGTCCAAACGGCATCCACATCGCTTTCCGCCCAGCGTCCGAGCCACTTAGGATTGTCGAAATCCCAGTCGCCGAGATAGTGGACGGAGCCGATCAGGTAGTCCCAATCGTAACTCGAGGCGAGATCGCCGATCCACGATTCGCAGCCGGTGAGCCAGTCGCATTCCAGCCCGGCTCGCACCGGAATCCGGCCTGCGGCGTGGCTGCGGGCGCGTTCGAGCCAGCGGAAATATGCCGGCAAGTCTGCTTCGGCCATCCGCCAATCATCGAAGGGTTCGGGGATTTGCGGGGCGTGATCGGAAATCCCATACTCGCTCACACCAGCGGCCATTGCGGCGTCGATGTAAGCTTCCGGCTCGCCCTCGGCGTGATGACAAAGCGGCGTATGCGTATGGTAGTCAGCAGGCACTTGTGGATTTCAGCATGAATCGGGTTGAACGCACGGCAAAAGCCATACTAAAGTCGGTGCAGGCTTCAAACGCCATAATTTCCATGAGCGATTTTCCCACCGCGCCTCATCCAGGCAATTCCGTCACCGCTTACCTCCTCGATCAACTCCGCCGTCATCCGAAACGCGTGGTCTTCACCGAGGGCGAGGATCTTCGCGTGATCCGCGCCGCCGCCCGCTTGGTCGCAGAGGAGGTCGTGGTGCCTATTCTGCTAGGCAACAAGGACCGCATCCGGGCGCTCGCGGCAAAGCATGATATTTCGCTGAAATTCATCAACATCATCGATCCACCACTCGCCTCGGACTTCGGCCTTTTCTGCAAGCGGGTTGAAAACATGGCCCGCTACCGAACCATGCAGATCGGCGATCCAGCGGAAATCGTCGCCCGGCCTCACTATTTCGGCGCACTGATGGTCCAATATGGCCAGGCGGACGCCATCGTCGGCGGCAACCAAGCACTTCCCGCCGCCTATTTCCGGGCCTTGCTGCACACGATCAAACCCATGCCGGGCGTGCCGAAAATTTTTGGCGTCACCATCTTGACAGGCGCACACCTCAAGCATCTGGGCGGAAGTGGCATCTTGTTCATGGCGGACTGCGGCCTGATTCCAAATCCCGACGTCAGCGAACTCGCCGCGATCGCCCTCGAAACCGGGAAACTCGCCCGCCATTTCCTCGGACGGAAAGCCTTCGTGGCCATGCTCAGCCACTCCACGAAAGGCACTGCAAACACGCCGGACGCGCGGCGGATGATCGCCGCCGCCGCACTCGCCCAAGCCGAAGCTTTGCGCCAATTCCTCGACATCAGCATCGAGGGCGAAATGCAAGCCGACGTCGCGCTGGACCCAGCAGCCGCAGAAATCAAACTCCCTGCCGCCGAGGTCCGCCCGACGGCGGATGTTTTGGTTTTCCCGAGTCTGGACGCCGCCCACATTTCCCTCAAACTCCTCCAGCACGTCGCGGGCGCACAAAACTACGGCCAATTGATCCTCGGCCTCTCGCGCCCGGCGGCCCAAGTCCCCCGCACCGCCAGTGTGGAAACCATCTTTGGCACCGCCGCCGCCGTCGCGGTTGAGGCCATCAAGTTCCACCAGCTTTATCCAGACGGGGATATCTGAACCATCCGTTCCGCCGCGTGGCACCGATGGAGCAGGCAATCATCAGCCCGTCTCCCGTCGCCACGTTCCAGTCGCCCTCATCCATCATCTCCTCGGGGACGGCGTTCCTGTTTTTCAGATAAACCGCTTGGCCATCCTGCGCGCTCCGGGCTGGTGTGATGCAGCCCGTTTTCAATTTTCCCGGATTTCCGGTTCGGTGGATTCGTTGTGTAACAAAACTGACAATTTCTTTAAAGCCATCCCAGTGACAAGCAACGGATACCCGCCGCAGAGGCACGCGTTTCCCATGACCCGTTGGTCCATGGTGGTCGCCGCAGCGGCAGAGGCCGAGCCGTCGTTGAACCGGAACTTCCAGCCATTCCGAGTCATTTTCTGATACAATCAACTCACCACTAACGAATTACAGCGATTTTTTGTTTTTCGAATGTAGGCAGAATATATTACAATTAATAAATTATATACTTGAATTATACGATAATTACTCTATTGATCAGTAGTCATGTTTGTTTCACGGGTGCATTCCAAAGCAAGTGGCGGTCGCCAATACGTTTCCATCCTCCTTCGCCAGTCCACCCGGGTCGGCAAATCCGTCGTCTCCAAAACCCTGGCCATCCTTACCGACTTACCGGATTGGCTCATTGCCGTCGTCGAAAACGCCGTCAAACAAGGCAAGGATGCCACCTCCATCGCTCAATTGGCTGATGCCGCCGATGCAAGT
>JANXMQ010000061.1 GCA_025354565.1 Akkermansiaceae bacterium | reverse complement strand
CGATCTGGAAGCACACCAGCAGCGAGGAGACGATACCCACAACGCTATTCACAATTTCCCCGTCCGTCAGAGTGATATGCATGACTCGGAATTATCCGAAACCCCCGCAAACCGCAACCCTTCCAAGCCATGACCCCATCCAAAGACGAAATCAAAGCCTGGCTCAAACGCTCCCGTGGTCACCTGCCCCGAGAAAGGATCGTGGCGATCTCTTTGAGACGGCTCAAAACCTCGGCAATTGCCAAGAACATGAGTCCGCTGAGAATATTCACGACCGCCAAATAGACAAAGGTCTTCGCATTTGCCATATCGTAATTTCCCATGCTGGCCATACAGACTATCAGCAAAATGACCCCAAGACAGATTATGATTAGTCCTATAACTTCAATGATGCCAGCCACAGACCCCGAATGAACCGGTGTCGGCGTGTTTTTTTCCTCTTCGATCCGTGCTTCATTCGCGACCTTTTCCGCCTCCGCTTCAAGCGACCGTTTTTCAGCCCGCGCCAGAGATTCGGCTTTTACCTCCTCGAAGTTCGGGTGAAACGCATACGCAGGGCTGTTTTTCACATCCTCAAAGCACCTCCATGGCTCGCCTCCGTCACGACTCAGCATGACGTCATCTCTCAGTCTTCCCGTTTTCACCGCGATCTCGATTGATCCAAGCCCGAGCGGACCGGATACTTTCCCTCCCGGCTCCCCATAGAAATATAACATCTCATCCATGCGTGTGAGCTATCGGTTTTCATTCCCCCGCGCAATTACAATCCATCCGCAGGATTACAAGCCCAGAGCATCAATAACAGCCTGAAATTCCGTCGCAATGAGGCGATGATGAGGCGATACCTAACTGTTTGAGAAAGTATCTTACTCCCACATAGGAACGTTTTTCATTCGTAATGAATAGGTCGTCGGTTCGAATCCGACCAGCGGCTCCATTAATATCAATGGGTTATGGGAAATACCTAGCAGCAAAATAAATGCCCCGTGCATTTTTTGTGCATTCCTCAAGGTCAACGTGCCTTTCTTCGGCTCGCTTTTATCGCTCGTAGCTATCGCTCTTGAATCTGATAGCATGACCCGACACTGAATGCGATGCGCTTGAGAATCCAATCTCTCGCCTTTCATTCCCTCTCTCCGCCCGCCCCCCGCCACGGCATCAAGGGACCCCCGGAAGATCTAGCGCCAGACCGTCGGCACCCCTTCACAGAAGAAATTTTTTGCGGCGGGGAGCCTGTGCGTGACGCGTGCGGAGAGAGGTGGATCAAATCAGGCGCGTCCAAGACAGACGATGAATCAGCATCGACACGCCCTCATCGTGGCACGAGGATAGTGTCCCAGAACATGCAAGACAGTAAGGAGTGTGCCGCCATACTGAGCAGGGCAAAGCGATTGCTCGTGCTCACGGGCGCTGGTATCTCTGCGGAAAGCGGAATGCCTACGTATCGTGGCCCAAATGGAGCTTACGCCACCAACTCAAGCCTTCCCGAAGTCATGAGTGCGGAAGGCTTCGCCAATGACCGAGACAAGGTGTGGCAACAAATCGAAGAAATGAGAATTCAAGCCGCCGTCGCAGAGCCAAATATCGCCCACCAGATCCTCGCCAAATGGGAGCGAGAGCAACGGTTTGATGGATTTTTGATCGCAACTCAGAACATTGACGGACTCCATCAAAAGGCAGGCAGCGAAAGGTTATCCGAATTGCACGGGAGCCTTTGGCAAATTGCCCGCCCCAGAACGATTGACTTCACGGAGGACGATCAATTTTCCGATGATGTGAAATTCATGGCTTATCCCGACCTGCGGGAGGAAATTCTTCGACGGTGGAGCGAGGAGAATCAACAGCATGTTTGGACGGATCGCACCGTTCCATTTTCTCAAATCCCACCCTTTAGTGATTCTGAAATTCGTCCCAATGTCCTGTTATTCAACGAATCCTATGGAAGCCGCCTTGTGTGGGTTGAGGACTTTATCAATAGTGCTCCTGATACCGTTCTCGTCATTGGCTGTTCTGGTGGCGTCGCCTTGTTGCCTCGCCTTTTGAAACAGTGTCGCAAGGCCATTCCCGATTGCGCGATCATCAACATCAACCCGCATGAAGACTGCATCGAATTACCCCACCATTACCTTCCGCTGTCCGCGTCGGTTGCCCTGACCGTTCTTGATTCGTTCTTTTCATGAAAGCGGTTTCCGCTCCGGTGGCTTGCCAGCTTCCTTGCCAACCCGTTTTCTCGCCTCAGCCATGACCTTTTCCAACGAAGTCCCCAGAGTGTCCGCCCAATCCACCCAGAACGCCAAGGACGGGATTCTGTCGCCAGCTTCCGCCCTGTGAAGCGCGGCCCGGTCGAGGTAGCTTGAAGCGGCGAGCGCATTCATGCTCGCTCCGATTTTCAAACGGCGTTCCTTCAGGACGTTTGCCATCTCCCGCACCATCTTGTCTGCTTGTGGACTTGCCATTGGGCATTATCACAAGAGCAGCGGCATTCTGAAATGTGCGGTATTGATGTAGCGGAAGCGCAATATTAGCCGTGACTTTTGCTTGTCGGCACTGTTTGATTCTGGCATTTCTGATTTGTAAAAATCGTTAACGAACCACGTATCATGACTATTGAAACGAAATTGACTCACCCGCCTGAATATTTGGAGAGCTTCCGTCCACCTTGGCCGTCGGATGCTTGGCGGTTTGTAGCAATGGGCTTATGGTCAGAAAGCCCGTATCACTCTGGCGAAAGCTTGTATGAAATCATAAAAAATGAGGAGTTGAATACATGGGTGATCGTTTCAAGCAATCAAATCGACCCACATGAGGGTGAGGACGATGATGAGGACGATGATGAAAATGCTCAGAGTGTCGGGGAAAATACGGATCATTCTGAGGAGTGCATTATCCCAGAAGTCATTGCCATTTACCGCGATGCGCCGGAAGGTGCCACCAACAAAGAAATGGCAAAGGACATGTATGATGAACTTTGGGATTTTGGGCTTGGATTGGATGAGTAAATTATGCTAACAAATTAAAATAATGCCTCCCATCCGCTGCGCTCTAATCGCTTCCGCCTTGGTTGCCGCTGGTGCGTTCTATCCGCACCACAGTTACAATTATTTCGTTCTTTTAAAATGGATGCTATTTGCAACGTCGATATGGACGGCAGTAATTGAAGGCGAAAAGAATCAAACTTTTGCCGTGATTGTTTTTTGGACAATTGCACTCATTCACAATCCAATCATGAAATTTCATTTTGATCGAAACATTTGGCTTGAGATTAATGAAATCTCTGCCGTTTGTTTTGCTATTCAGTCTCTTAAACCACAAATAAAAAATCTATGAAATGGGTGTTTAATTCACAGTTGGTATGGGGTGCAGTTCTTGGCGTTCATTTTTTTATTTTTATCGGGGATTTGCGCAACACATATAATCATCATGGACCGGGACCTCGGTTTTATGAAGAACCAGATAGAACTGAAATTGTTTCTGAAAGCGAATACAAACGTAATGAATATACTATGAGCGGATTTCTGATTATAATTGTTGTTAGCACATGGATCTATTTGGCAAATCATGCTAAAAAATCAGATAATTTAATTAAATTAAATGAAGAATATTTAAAATTACAAATAAATACATTAAAAGAATACAATCATTTAATTTTAATAAACATTAGTGATAACCTCAGAGACTCCATCGAAGCAAAGGTAAAAACTTCTGAAGCATATAAAAAAGCTAAGGAACTAGAAGTAAATGCTATGTTGGCTTCTCATTCAGCATCCAGAGCGATGAAATCAGCGATATAGACAGAAGGTCGTTTTTATGATGCGATTTGCTCTGTATTTGTCGATTAACTAAAATCTGGAGCGTCCGCCGCCTAATATTTTCTAGCAATACCGTATGCCTCCCTCACCCAAAATTCACCCCGCCTATCTCGAAACCCACTTTCGCCAACACCAACCCTTCTCAGATTGGCCTGAAGAATTTGCAATCATCACCGCATTTTCAACCACGGGCGAGACTTGGACGAAAGATCAGAATGAATCCGCTGATCGGGCGATTGAGGTTGAGTTACAAGCACACGGACAATGGCATAAGCGCCTGACAGGATACTCCCCCACCACCGGGCACGCTGAACCGGGTTGGGCAGTCGAGATGCCCTTGTCAGATGCCTGTGACCTTGGTCTCCGCTATCTTCAGGATGCAATTTACTTCGTGTCTGGCGATGAACTCCGGGTAATCCCTTGCGGCGAGCCAAGGGAGCATCTTTTGGTTGGTGGGTTCCGTGAGAGACTGGAAAACGGCCCCTAAATCGCCACACTGAAAATGTGCGTAAAACGGTGTAAATGCGTGCGAATGCGGACTAGTTTTTCTACTAAGGGGATTCTGTGAAGTTTTTTGCTGGATTTAGTTCTGTGGATTACCAAAGCGCGAAGACCAATGGGCGGCTTCTTCCATTGCTCGCAAAAAGTGGCTCTCGTGAACCTCACCGTTGACGGCGTTCTTCGTTAGAATGGCCATCATCTCAGTGAGCTTGCGCTTTGTCGCAGCGACCTCGGCCAAAAAGAGTGGGTCCGGGACATGATCCATTTGCCCCGCTACCTGTGATCGAAATGTTTCGAGAGCGGCTGACGGGTCCGCTCCGCAAGCTTGAAGGGCAAAGCAAATTAGATCTTCGAGGCTGGCTTGCACGGTTTTGTTTTTTGGCGAGGGGTCGGTTCTTTTTTTCATGTTGGTAGATTTGTAGCTTTTGGAATTGTAGCCGGAGCTTGGTTGATTTAATCCGGTTTGGTATTCCCTCCTAGCAGCCTGTCGGACTTAGCGAGTTAACGCGCTGAGAATCGGCTGTACGAATTTTGATCAACCTGAGTTGGCGTTGAATTGAGAATAGCCCCCCTTAAAACCCACCTTATTGAGACTGGTCGAGTTTTTAGCTCTAA
>JANXMQ010000049.1 GCA_025354565.1 Akkermansiaceae bacterium | reverse complement strand
CCGAGCATCATGGAGGGCGGATATTGTGCGCTGCCGGTGCCGCGGTGATTGATTTTCGCTGAGCTGAGATCGAGCAGCTTTACGGCATCCATCACGAAATGAACGATGTGATCGGCTGGCACCCAGTCCCGCAGATCAGGCTGCAACAGCATCGGGGTGTCATGATCCACAGAGACGAAACGAACTGCCATGCGCGGAGTGTGATCGAAGCTCTGCGGAATTTAAAGTTTCTTCTAAGTCCGACAGGCTTCCAGCACGGTGACCGTTGGCACCGGTAGCGGTGGCATCCTCGGCGGTAACGGTAGGATCAACGGCAGCGTTACCATCGCCGCAGATGGCAGTCTAGCGCCCGGCGCTGCGGCCGCCGCAGGCACGCTCTCGATCGGCGGTAACCTCAATGTCTCGGCCCAGGCCAGTGGCACGGGCAAGCTAAAGTTCGATCTCGATGCGTTGGCCAATACGAATGACAAGATCGCCGTCACCGGCACCCTGATCATCGGCGGTGGTGCGCTTGGCTTCAGCGATTTTAACTTCAATAATCTCGGTGGCTTGCAAGTCACGGGTGCCACTCCTTACAAGCTCATCACCAGCGGCGGCATCAGCGGATCTCTCGATAGCGCCAACCTAAATGGCTCGCTGGGTGGAGGCTTGACCGGTGCCTTGCAAATCAACGGCAACGATATCGAACTTGTCGTCACCAGCAGCGGTGCCGCCAACTACCAGTCCTGGGCCACCGCCAACAGCGTAACTGGCGGGGCCAATGGCGACTCGGACAAAGACGGCGTGCCGAACCTCGTCGAATACGCTCTCATCGACGGCGGCGAACGCGGGGTTTACAGCGCTAGCACCATCACCTTCACCAAGCGTGGCTCACCCTATGGCGGCGATGTCACCTACATCATCGAGACTTCCGAGACTCTTGAATCTGGCTCTTGGACGACTGCGGTAACGCACGGCCCTGGACTCCTCATTTCCAATCCAACGATAAGCTACTCGTTCACCCCAGGTTCACCGCTTACGAAATTCGCCCGCCTCAAAGTAGTGACCACGCCGTAAGCGCCCATCACGTCAACCCCATTCATCGTCCCGCTCCTTACAGACTAAAAACATATCGAAGCGACTGCCTCCCAAAACAGATCCTCAGCAGTCCATAAATAAACCCTTAATTAGAATCCCTCAATCCAATGAAATCCAAAACTCCCATATTCCAACTGTCCACCTGCGCCCGTTCCAAACGCCATGGTATAACTGCTCCAGCAAACAGCAGATTTTCCCGACGCGGCCTTGCCGCCTCGATCCCAGTAGCATGCGCACTTGCCGTATTTATTGTCGCGCCAGTGCAAGCTGGCAATACCTACTACTGGGACGTCAACGGATCCGGCACGGCGGGTTTTAGCACTGTAGTCGGGGCATGGAATACCGGTGTGTTTTGGAACACTAGCTCGACCGGCACTACGGGAGGCACGACCACAGCGAACCCCACCTCAGCGGATGATCTCATCATCCCACAGGCTACAACGAAAACCGGCAACATCACAGTAACTGGCAGTAAGTCTGCCAGTAGTATTACCTTTGCGGCAAACGTCGGGCCGACTGTAAATATCACGGGTGGCACAAGCATTACTATTGGCGGCACGGGTGTCTCATCGGGCATTATCAATCTATCATCGGGTGCGAATACCGTCACCACCACGCTTAACCTCATCTCAAGTGTCACCAGCTTCAACTTCACCAACTCAGGTGCCGGACTCTTGAAAATCGGCAGTGTCAACGGCCTCGCTGCCAGCGGCACCCAGACGATTAACATTGGCACTTCGAGCGGAGCCATCACGCTCAGCGGGGCGTTCTTCGACGGCGCTGGCGGCAAGGTGGCCCTGAACTTCAATAGCTCCGGCACCAACGCGACTACGCTTTCAGGTTCGGGCAGCACCTACACCGGCGGGACCACCTTCACTGCGGGAGCCGTGATTGCCAATAATACGTCCGCCCTGCCTAGCTACGCCACATCAGGAGCACTGGTCTTCAGCGGTGGCACGCTGCAACTTCCGACTGGAACTTGGGCGACTTCCGACATCGACACGCTCCTTTCCAACGCCACCAAAACCAGTGGCAAACTGGGCCTCGACACCACTACCGCCGACTTGACTCAGTGGACCGCCTTCACCACCACCAACTTAGGTGGCTTGGGACTACAGAAGGCAGGCACCAACACCCTCATTCTGAACCAGACCAATACTTATACCGGCGCGACTTCAATCACCGCAGGCACGCTCCGGATCGACACCGGCGGCTCGATCGCCAATACATCGAGCGTCACACTTTCCACTACCACTCAGCTTGTGTTCAACTCTTGCGGCAGCCTGAGCTACGGTAACGTGATCTCCGGCGGCTCAGCAAGTGCTACCAACGTAGCCATCCAAAATGGTGGCACGGTGACGCTCTCAGGCAACAATAGCTTCTCTGGCAGGTTGGTCGTGTCCGATGGCACGGTTTCTGTCTCCACGATAAATGATAACTCAGCCGCTGGTTCGCTGGGTGGCACTAACGGCGGTGGTGGTGGGGCAACCGTTCTCGGTGGTAGCGGAACGACGGGCACCTTGGAATACACGGGAGTTACGGCAGGCCCCAGCCATTCATTTACTATGGGCACCGGGGGCACCGGCGTATTCCAAATCGACAATTCCTCAACCGTTTTGTCTCTGGTAGGAGCAGCTGCAAGCTCTATTGACGGTTCTGGTAACTTGGTCAAAACCGGCGCAGGCGGGCTGCTACTTAGTCGCTCGACGAACAGCTATTCGGGAACGACGACGGTTCAGGCTGGAAGCTTGATTGCTGGCACTAACGCTCTCGGCACAGGGACGACGGGAGCCTTTGGTTCATCGGCTGCCGGTGCGATTGTCGTTGGCAATGGCAGCACGGGAGCCAGCGATGCGCCTGCACTGCTTAGCAAAGGCTTCACCGTGGGCCGCGACATCACGGTCGGCTCGGTGAGCAATGCCAATGCCTACAATGCCACGATCGGCGGCAACAACACGACCGGCACAGCCACCTACTCCGGCAGCATCACGCTGAACACCACGGCGAGCAACTACACCGTCACCCTGCAAGCCGCCACCGGTGGCACGGTGGATTTCAACACCGGCCCTTGGACGACTAACAACAAGGCAATCGCCATCGGTTCCTCCGGTAACACCGGAATCGTTCAGCTTAGCAACGCCCTGACCACTTCCGGTGGAGTCTCGGTCAACAACGGCACACTGACGCTCGGCAACACGCTTAACGTAACAGGCGGCACCCTTGCCGTCGCGACGGCGGGCACCCTGACCAGCAATAGTTCGGGCACGGTGACTGGCAATGCGACTTTGACCGGCGGTGGCATCATCAATCTCAACAGCGCCTCTGGCATCAGCGGCACCTTGGGCGTCACTGGCGGCAACTGGAACGGCGCTGGCACCGTGACCGGCGGGGTGACATCGAGCAGTGGAACATTCACCGTAGGCAGCGGTGCGAACCTCACTGCCAGTGGTGGCCTGAATGTGACCGGCGGCACAATCGTCGCAGGTAGCAGCGCCTCAACCATCACCGGTAGCATCAACTATACGAGCAGTAGCAATAGCACCTACGCAGGCGTGATTGCTGGCAGCGGCAAGACGGTGACGATGAACGCGAGCGGCGCGACTCTCACCCTCACCGGCACCAACTCCTACGACGGTGCGACAACTGTCACCAACGGCAAACTTGTAGTGAACGGCAACAGCTCAACCAGCAGCCTGACCACCGTCGCCTCCGGTGCCACGCTGGGTGGCAGCGGCACCGTGGGAGCGCTCATCGTTTCCACAGGCGGTTTTGTGACTCCCGGCAACAGCCCGGGAATTCTCACGGTCAACGGCAACTATACCCAAGCCGGGCAATACACTGCGGAGATTGCTGGCACTACCGCTGGCACAAGTTACGACCAAATCGCCGTCACTGGCACCGTGGACGTCACCGGAGGTAGCCTCGCTACCGCATTTTCCAGTGGCAGCTATACTTCGGGTGACTTGCTCTTCATCCTGACCAACGATGGCGCAGATGCCGTCACTGGCAGCTACGCAGGTTACGCCCAAGGTGCGGTGGTTGCTAATTTTGGCGGCTTTAACTGGCAGATCAGCTACATTGCCGACTCCACCGGCAACACCTTCACCGGTGGCAACGACATTGCGCTCTCTGCTACCACAGTCCCCGAACCCCGTGCCGCGCTGCTCGGTGGTCTCGGTCTGCTCGCTCTCCTCCGCCGTCGGCGCACCCGATAAATTCTGCTGCTCCGGGACTTTGATCAAGCGCCGGTCTATGACAGATGCCGACCGCAGCTACATCTTTAATAACGACTTTGCCACTACCAATCTTCACTACACAATCATCCACCTATCGGCTGCCAGCGATCAAATTACTTCGGTAGCCGATCCTCACTCTTCCAACGAAACACCCGCCCTACCGACCTTTGACGCAAGCGCGAAATAGCAAGTTATCCTTGGAGAAAAATTTCCGGAGTTAATGGGTTTATCTCCGGGATCCTTGGGGCCGCCGGTGCGCACCGGCGGCCCCTCAGCGTTCCGACACCGGCCAGATTCTAACATGTATATCTCAATAGATCCCAATAAACAAAGTTTCATCAAATGTTGTAATGTATTTTGTCGCGTAAATGACCGGAATTGATAACAGATTTTCCCATTTCACTGGGTGTCTTCATCACATCAGCATCCGCAGTGTGGCAATGTTGCTGGCTCTCGTTGCAGGCGTGCAGGCTTATACCAACCCGGATCTAACCACTGCGGGTGCCATCGCCGCGCTCAAGGCTGATGCGAATGCCAACCCGAAATACACCGAGACCTACAACCTCGGGCCCACGGGTCTGCGCGGTTGGATTTATGTCGGCGGACCAGGAGCCGATGAATACGGTGGCGCGGACGGCACCTTCACCGCTGCGAGTCGCCAGATACTGATCACTGTGGCGAGTGCTCCGGGTAATGCCGTGCTGGCCGTGGATGATGTGATCCTCGGAGCGAGGGCGGGCAGCAGTGGCACCGTGCCAGTTTTCTCCAGTGATTGTCGCAAAGCTTTCGGTGCCGCCATCGACGATGCGGAGAAAACCGGGGCGGGCACTCTGCGTGTCAAACGCTGGCGCGCTGGAACAACGACCGATGTGAACATTTCCATGACCATCATGGGGGATTACACCACCACTGCCCCTTATGGCTGCCCGAAATCCTCGCTGATCCTGGCCAATGCGAGGACCAAATTGGTGAGCCAACTCCTCGCTGATCCAAACTTCTTCAATGTGGGTCAAGTTTGCTCGCGACCGATCCATGGTTTGGCACTGCTGGCCGGCGTCGCACCGGCCGATCCCGACTACGCCACGGTGCAAACCCGCTTGCAGACCTATGCCCGTGCGACGGCAACCGCAGGGCCGCAACAGGGGGGGCTTCCTATTTGGGAATGGGGCTACACGGGGCTGTTCCTTGCCGAGTATTACTTAAGCACGAATGACGCCAACCTGCTGCCCGGGATTGCCAGTTTCACCAACAAGCTCGCACAGTCCCAAAGCATCTACGGCACATACAATCATGGTCCCGCAGTGCCGCGCCTGGATGGCACCGGTCGGCTCTCCTGCCCTGGATATGGCCCGGTTAACTCCGTCGGCATCGTCGCCAACATGGCCATTTTCATGGGTAAAAAGGCGCTGCTGGCGGGCGGGCAAACCATCGATCTCTCGGTCGATCCGGCGATCCAGCGCGGCACGGATTTTTTTGCCTGGTATGTCAACAAAGGAGCGACCCCCTACGGTGAGCATGAACCCTACATGGGGAACCATTCGTCCAACGGCAAGGATCCGATGTGCGCCGTATTCTTCGGCCTGCAATCCGGCCGCACCGTGGAAACCGAATACTTCACGCGCATGACCATCGCCAATTTCAACGCCCGCGAGGATGGTCACACCGGTCAGGGCTTCGGCTATCTTTGGGGTGCCATGGGAGCCAACATGGGCGGATCTCTGGCCACAGCGGAATACCTGAAAAACGTCCGCTGGCATTTGGACCTCTCGCGCCGCACCGACGGTTCGTTTGTTTATGACGGCCGTAATGGCTACGGACCGGGCAGCACCGCCGACGGCACCTATCTGGGAGCAAGCGGCTACTATGACATCAACGCCACCGCCAGCTACATCCTCACCTACTCGTTGCCGTTGCAACGACTCTACATTACCGGCAAGAACGCCAACCCCGTCAACATTCTCGACTCAACCAAGGTGGCCAACGCGGTTGCCGCCGCGACTTTCAAACTAGACAGTCCCGGTTTCACCACCACCCAGTTGATCACCGCCCTGAGCGAGTTTGATCCAGTGGTGCGCCACTACGCCGCCATCGAATTGGGCAAGCCCGGACGCAAACCATATTGAAAATGTCGTCTTCACACTATCACCCCACTTGCAGAGCGAGCCACGCTTGTTTCTGCGGATTCAAGCTGCCAAATGAATCAATTCATATTCATCAATGAAGTTCCACAAATTCTATACCAAAATGAATCTATCACTAACAAATAAACCGGCTTGCCTTTTGCTACTGCTTTGCACTCACGCAATCGCGCAGCATCCATGGCAGAAACCCAACCCACCCGTCCCAAAGGCGGAGATCGACCGGATTATCGGCCCGGTCACCACAACTAAAACTGAAAGACCGATTCACGCGCTTTGGGTCTGGGGCTACGACAAAAATCACGGCCCGGGGAATCACGATTACGAACGTATTAGGGACCTGATGACCGGGCTTCTCGGAAAAATCCCAGGGTTTGATCTGGAGACAGTGTATGAATTTCCCACCGCCGAGCAGTTCGCAAAATCGGATCTCGTTTGCATGTATCTCCACCTGCCTGATCTCAGCGATCAACAACACGCGGACCTGAAAGGTTTCATCAATCGTGGCGGTGCGGTGGTCTCGATCCATGAAACCTGCATCATACGCCCGCAGGAAGCCGGACAAAAACTCTCCGAATCTCTCGGCATGGCATGGAACGAGGGCGAATCCAAATGGGGGGCGCTCTTCACGGGGATGACGTTAGATACCGATCACGAAATCTTCCGAGGCTTTGGCAAAAAGCTGGAAATCCCGGATGAGTTTTATTGGAACCTCAATACTCAAAAAGAAGGTGTTAGGATCATTGCTTCAGTGCCGACAGGACCACCCGACGACAGCCACAGCCCGATTGCCGAAGATAAGCTCGACCAAACACCATGGCCCGTGGTGTGGACTTACGAATTGGGCAAGGGCCGCGTCTTTGGCACCAGCGCAGGCCACAACACCTTTACTTTTTACGATCCTAAATTCCGCATCATGCTCTTCCGGGGCCTCGCATGGACGCTCCGCCAGAAACCGGACCCTTTTATGCCCGCCATTTACGAAGGCATCACTTCCCCGACAGGAATGGTAGGCACCACTGAAACCATGCGTGACTGGCGGGGAAAACGCCGCGGTCCGAAGTGACTCTCCAATCAATCACCCACAAGCTTCACGCGGTCTGGAACGACACCAGATGCCGCCGCATCGACTAACACAACCTGACATCCGAACCATGATGAAAACTCCACTTATCACATTATATCTCGCGACCGCATTCACTGCATCGCTGGTCCCTCTATCCGCCAAGCCCCTCAAGGTCTATCTCATGGCAGGGCAGTCCAACATGCAGGGACACTGTAAGCTTACGACTTTCCCTTACATCGGCATGGACCCGGAAACTGCGCCGATGCTCAAGAAGATGGTCAACGATGACGGCACCCCGCGGATCATCAAAGATGTCTGGATTTCGTCCCTCGGCACCGGCGAAAGTGAGAAGTTCGGAAAGCTAACAGCAGGCTTCGGCGCGGAGCGGAGCGGCCCGAAGATCGGTCCCGAGCTGACCTTCGGCATCTATATGCAAGAACATCTCGGCGAACCGGTCCTGCTCATCAAGACCTCTTGGGGCGGGACGACCTTGTGCTACGATTTCCGACCACCTAGTGCCGGGTTGCATTCGGTTCAGGCGCAGCGATTGGAGGTAATGCGGAAGAACAATGAGGATACCACTCAGGCCGAGGCAGAATATGCCAAACGGGTTGGAAATTGCTACCGCCAGATGATCGCGCATGCCAAGTTGGTGCTGGCCGATGTCAAGCGGGTCGATCCTGAGTATGACCCGGCGCAAGGCTACGAACTCGCCGGCTTCGTGTGGTTGCAGGGTGCCAGCGATTTCGGAAATTCGGAAACCTATCCAAACCCCGGAAGCCCGGGAGGATATGACGAATACAGCCGCCTGTTAGCATGCCTGATCCGTGACATCCGCAAGGATCTTAATGCACCGGAGATGCGCGCCGTCATCGGAGTGTTAGGTTTCAATGGAGAATTGGACACTGACCGCCCGCGCGACATTGAACCGCAACACATTCCCTGGTTGCGCGAGTTTCGCAAGGCTATGGCGGCACCCGCCGCGATGCCTGAATTCAAGGGCAAGGTGGCCGCCGTCCTGACCGAGAGGTTTTGGGATCCCAAGCTGGAGGAGCTGCAATGCCGCTGGCAGAAGGTGAAGGAGAAATCGCGCGAACTCAAGGGTTCGAAACTCGGGAAAGATGAACAGAAGGCTGAAATCGACGCGTTTCTAAAAACAGTCTATACGCCCGAGGAATGGAAACTGATGGAAAGCGGCGTGTCGAACGCGACCTACCACTATCTCGGCTCCGCCAAAATTATGGCGCGGATGGGTAAGGCCTTTGCCGACGCGATGGCTGACATGTCAAAATGATAGCCTCGTGGAGTTCGACCAAACTGATCCATGAAACCAATCTCCCTCCTCGCCCTCGGTTTGACCGCAGGGCTCACCCTTGGCGCCGATTCCTTTTACAAGGAACCACCGTTGTTTTCTACGGCACCTTCGGAAACAGTCTCGCTTCAGACAATCGACCGCTTCGGCCCGGTCGGCATCGGGATCGAATTAGTCCAGCCCGCCTTCGTGATGAGGGTCAAGAACGTCGAACCGGGGTCGCCCGCAGCCACCACCGGCAAGCTTAACAAAAGCCAAATCATCGAAACGATCAATGGGCAAAAACTCAAGGACATCGACCCGCGCATCCAGCTCGGCGACATTATCACTGCGGCCGAGGCCGCCGACGGCTTGGTCAAGCTGGTAGTTAGGGATACGCCGGAGGCCTCGCCCCAAGAAGTCGTCGTCAAAATTCCCGTGCTCGGTGCCTATAGTAAAACGTGGCCGCTCAATTGCTCGAAGTCTGATAGAATCGTGCGTGGCTTCGCCGATTATACCCGTGTGGCCGGGCCTGCCAAAAGCTTCGCCGGTATCGGCATGTTGTTCCTGCTATCCACTGGCGAGGAACAGGATCTAGAAGCGGTGCGCGCATGGGCGCGGAGCGGTGCAAAAAACGCTCCTACTTACGCTTGGTATCTCGGCTACGGTGGTATCCCGCTCTGTGAATATTACCTGCGCACCGGCGACCAAGAGGTCCTCCCGACCATCCAGAGCTGGGTGAACAGCGCGGTTAAGGCTCAGTATCTCGACGGCTGGGCCGGCCGTGGTGGGGTGGCGGCAGTCACTTATGGTGGTGGTGGCGGTCATCTCAATGCAGGAGGCACTGCGGTGGTTACTTTTTTGATGTTGGCCAAGGAGTGCGGCGCAGACGTTCCCGACCACGCGCTGCTTGGGGCACTAACACATTTTTTCCGCTGGGCCGGCCGTGGCAATAATCCCTACGGCGATAACCGGCCAGAAGACGGCATGGTGGACAACGGAAAAAATGGCAATCTCGCCTTCGCCATGGCCGCCGCCGCATCTCTAACACCTAACGGCGAACAGTCAATTTACGCTGGTGCTCGCGATGCCGCCGCGCTGACGGGCTTCTACACGACCACCTGCATGCTGCATGGGCATACCGGCGGCGGGATCGGCGAAATTTGGCGCAGTGCCGCGATGGGTCTGCTCCAACAGAAAATGCCGGGCCAATACCGGGAGTTCATGGACAACCGGCGGTGGCACTACGAGTTGTCCCGCCGCTTCGACGGCTCTTTCGGCATCCTCGGCGGGGCTGACTACGACACCGTCGCATGGGGGGCTGGCTACGCACTAACCTACACCATCCCGCGCAAGACCTTGCGCATCACCGGCGCACCGCCGTCGAAATTCTCGAAGCCCTATCAACTCCCTCAGCGCCCGTGGGGCACCCAGGCAGACGACGCCTTCGACTCGATCGAGCCGGTCGCCTATCCCGATGGCAAGCACCCGGATATATCGGGTGAAACCCTCGCCAACGACTCCGGTCGCCCGTTACTCGCCCGCTTCACGCAGTCCGAAGTCAGCGACGACACCTTGCGCCGTTATGTCCATCACCCCGATCATTTCGTGCGTCTGATCGCCGCCCGCAAAGCCATGGGCCTCGACACGTTTTACCTTGGCAAGCCAATCGAGGGCGGCGGCAAGCCACGGCCCGCCCTCTTGCTGGAGTTCATCCGCTCCAAAGACGCGCGTGTCCGCCGCGCCGCGATCCACGCAGTTTCGACTGCACTAACAGGCGATGCCCTAGCGGCTTTTGTGCAACCCACGATGCTCGGTCTGTTAGTCGCCATGCTCAGTGACCCGGAGGAATCGTGGTGGGTCAAGGACGCTGTGCTCAACCTCATCGCGCACCTCCCAGCCAAAGTTATCGCTCCGCACGTTGACCTCATACTGCCCTACCTCAAGCATCAGGAATGGTGGCTGCAAAGTGCGGCGCTGAGTGCTCTCAGCCCCATCGCCGCCGATCCGTTGTGTTACCGGAAGGTAACTATTCAGGAGGGTGAAGTCACAGGCTCCGCAGTGAAAGCCGCCTTGATCGAGTCCATGAGGTTGATTCCCTGTTTGCGTATCGTGGATATGTAACTGCTGATCACGCAAAACCTCCGTGCTCCTTTCTCACTCCGG
>JANXMQ010000046.1 GCA_025354565.1 Akkermansiaceae bacterium | reverse complement strand
CAGATCACACGGATAAACACGGATAATGAATCAGTTGGAATATTTTAGGTATTCACCCAAAGGATGAGTTCGGCGTCTTTCGTAACTCTTTTCTTATCCGTGTCTTCTGTGCAATCCGTGGTTCCCATCTTCCTTTGTAGGATGATCGACTGGATCCTTCACCGTCCGCCGCACTTGGCCGCCAGCCGCGCCCGGCAGTTGCTGGCGGTGGTGGAGGGCGGTTGACGGAATGCTTCGACGCAGGTAGGGTATTCCTATCCGAACTTCAGCGCCAAAATTTCCCCGCCGATGAAACCATCCCAGAATCGCATCAACCTGAAAAGCCGGGCTGCAGAAAAAGCCGCTTCACGGCAGGACGATCGCAAGCGCATGGAAAACGGCGAATCCCCGGAAGTGATCCAGCGGGAGAATTCCATCTTCCCTCCGGGGTATTTTGAGAAAGGGCGGTTCCTGAACCTTTCATCCGTCGTCGGGAAATGAACGAACGGGAGTCGGGAATTGATGACTACCTGGGATTTCTGCAAGCCCTTTGGTGCAAATACCCATCCCAATTCCTGTTCGGCGGGCAAGGTGTGAATTTCTGGGCGGAATACTTCGACCGCCAAGGCCACCCCGGAGAGCTGGGTTCATTCCGTCCGTTCACTTCGAAGGATTGTGATATCTGGCTGAGTGCCCCTGCTTGGAAAGGCATCAAACACGAGGAAAGCAACCGGCTTCTTCTCGGCAGTTCTCCGGCGGACGGGCAACTCGGCGTGCTGACACTTCAAAAGACACCTCTTCGCGTCGTTGACCTGTTATCCTCTGTCTATGGCATCCGCATGGAAGACCTCGACCGCGTGTGCGAAAGGGCTCCCGTTTTCAGCGGCGTCAAAGTTCTTGATCCCATCTACCTCTTTCTGAGCAAATGCCACTGCCTTCTCGGTCTGGATCAGTGCGGGCGGCAGGACGAGCGCCACGTTCGCATGCTCGCCCTGATTCTTCCGGAATACCTCTCGCTCCTCATGGCCAATGCCGGTGTGGAGGGAATCCCGGATCGCGCGATCCTCCGGGAAATCAAACTCCTGCTCAAAATCCAGGGCACCCGCGTCTGTCGCCAAGCCATGGATCAGTTGGGCATCCGCCCCGATTCCCTGATCCCATGGCAGCGGATGGAAACATGCGGCTTGAAAGCACTTGAGGACTTCGCCCAAGCCGAAGGCAAAAGCCGCCCGCCGCAAGGGTGAACCGGCAGCGCACGGCAGTTGCTGGCGATCGTGGAGGGCGGTTGATCTGGGCCGGTGGGAAAATCGAATTTTTTCCGTCCACTTCAGAACCTGCCCCCGTATTTGTCCCACCCCGGGTGGTAGAGATGAAACGCAGAAATGCCAAAATCCCCAGTGCCATGATTCGCCGCACCTTCTTCCAGTCCCTCGCCGTCGCATTGTTGCCACAACCGCTCAGGGTCTTCGCCTGCTTCACCGTTGGCTTTGAGCATTTCATGGCGAACCCCGCCAACAGCAATCGTCTCCGCGAGACCCTTGTCTCCCGCTAATTTCCGCAGCTTTCCATCTCTCAACCCTCGACTTTAAACTCTCAACCCGTACTTGTCGCTGACGAGCAGGACGAATAAGCGCGAGAGAGCTATTCAAGTCATGAAAACCACGCTTATAAGCAACTAATATTGTACAAATGATGGATCTAAGTTCAAAATGTAGCTCAAAGATTGGTTGGACTTCAAGATGAAACCACCAAATTATGTCGCTTATATTCTCGAATAAGACCCTACATTTAAAATATGTAGGAAATAATTCTTGAAATCGACAACATGTTGTCTTCTACTGTCCTCCATGAACGGCACTCTACTGATCAAAAATCGTAACTATTCAGGAGGGTGAAGTCACAGGCTCCGCAGTGAAAGCCGCCTTGATCGAGTCCATGAGGTTGATTCCCTGTTTGCGTATCGTGGATATGTAACTGCTGATCACGCAAAACCTCCGTGCTCCTTTCTCACTCCGG
>JANXMQ010000017.1 GCA_025354565.1 Akkermansiaceae bacterium | reverse complement strand
CGAAGGTGATTTTTCATAGGCTCGTCCAACGCGACATGAGCGGGATTATGAGTTACTACACGGAAGAAGCTCCGGCTTCCGTCGGAGATCGGTTTTTCAGATTATTTTTAGAAGTAGTCGATAAGGCACTCCACAGCCCGATAAAACCCGACTAACACGTTCATGAAAAAAGCACCTAACACCACCGGGTCCGCCGTCATCGCCGAAGCAAAAACGCACTTCAGCGCCACTCAAGCAGCCCTGCGCAAAAGCTGTGAATCCGCACTCCTCACTGGAGTGCGCCTCATCTGGCAATACCTCCCATGAGGGGCATGGAGGAAAACGCTCCATCTGAACCAAGTCCCCGCGTGGGGACTTGGAAAAAGGGTTCGACGGTGCGCTCTCCGAAATAGGAATCAAGCGCCACCGCTTACCGCTGGATGGACGCCACCTACAAAGCCGCCGTGCGCGCCACCCCCATTTTTGAAGGCGACGTTGGGTCGCACAGCGATTGGCTGAGGATTATCCCTGATCGATGATCTTCTCGGTGGTGGCGTCGATGATAGAGAAGCGCTCACGGTTGAGGGTGGGGTCCGAGCGGAAAATGAGGCGACCGGAGTGTGAGCGCTCGAGTTCCATCAACAGCTTGGAGTCCTCGCTTTTGAAGCGGTTGAGGACATCCGAATTGACGATGACGACGATGTCGCCGACGGCGTCGCGATGTTTCTGGATGACGGTATTGAGACGGCGCTGGATCTCGACGGACATGGTCATGGGGGTCTTCACGCGGGCGCGGCCTTGGCAATAGGGGCAGGGTTCGTACATGGAGTCCCGCAGGGATTCGTTGAGGCGCTGGCGGGTCATTTCCATGAGGCCGACGGGGGAAATCTGGAGGACCTGGGTCTTGGCCTTGTCTTTCTTGAGCCGGTCCTTAATGGCCTTGTAAACCGTCTGCTGGTCCTTGCGGTGGCGCATGTCGATGAGGTCGATGACGACCAGCCCGCCGATGTTGCGGAGGCGGAGTTGGCGGGCGACTTCCTGGGCGGCCTCGACGTTGGTTTCGAGGATCATTTTATCCACGTCCTTGGAGCCGCGGTTGCGCCCGGTGTTGACGTCGATGGCGATGAGGGCTTCGGTCTCGTCGATGACGATGTAGCCGCCGCAGGGCAGCCAGACTTGGCGGGAGAAGGCCTCGTCGATTTGTTTCTGAATGCCGACGCGCTCGAAGATGGGCTGGCCGACGGAGGACGGCATGTGGTGGATGCGGCGCTTGGCGCGGCGGGAGATTTTACCGGCGATGGTGCGGATCATTTCGGTGGTCTCGGCGTCGTCGCACATCACTTGGTCGATCTCGTCAGTCAGGAAATCGCGGGCGGTGCGCTCAATGAGGCCGGGTTCTTGGAAGATGCAGGCCGGGGCGGGATTGTTGGCGCGGCGGGCTTCGATCTCATCCCATTGTTCGAGCAGCATGTGGAGATCGCGGACGAAGTGGCGGGCGCGGGTGCCTTGGGCGATGGTGCGCATGATGATGCCCATGCCCTCGGGGACGGCGAGTTTCTGGACGATCTTGCGCAGACGGGCGCGCTCCTTGGGGTCCTCGATCTTGCGGGAGATCCCGAATTGCTCGGTGAATGGCATGAGGACAAGGTAGCGGCCGGCGAGGGAAATATTGGTGGTGACGCGCGGCCCCTTGGTGCCGATGGGGCCCTTGGAGACCTGGATGACGATTTCCGAGCCGATGGGATAGATGTCCGGGATGTCCTTGGAGGTGATTTTTTTCTGCTGCTTCTTTTTGCCCTCGCGCTGGATTTCCTCCAGGCCGCCATCGAGCGCGGCGGGGATGGCATCCCAGAAGTGGAGGAAGGCGTTCTTGTCGAGGCCGATGTCCACGAACATGGCCTTGAGGCCGCCTTCGATGTTTTTGACGCGGCCCTTGAAGATGCCGCCGACGATGTTTTGGTCGCCCTCGCGCTCGACGGTGTATTCCTCAAGGACGCCGTCCTCTAGCAGGGCGACGCGGCGTTCGAGTTTCTCCACGTTGACGACGATGCTGTTGCCACGGGCGGGGTTGGGTTTGCCGATGCCGAGGAGTCTTTTGATATGTTGGATCATGTTGATGGGATTAAAAATGTGAGTGGTGTAGGTGGTGGTTGGTGAAAAGATCAGTGTTCTTGGACGGGGATGGCCTTCGGGATGACAGAGCCCTCGGCATCGACCTCAGGGGTGATGGTGGGGGTGGGGGTGATGGTGGTGGAGGGCATGGGTTTCACGCCGGATGCGACATCGCCGGCTTCCTCGCCGGTTTCTCCCGTGACCTCTTCCGCCGGGCCGTGATTGGCTGAGGTGATGGCCTGCGGGGCGGGTGAGGTATCGCCCGCTTCGACGGCGGCGATCATTTCCGCAGGGACCTCCAGGGATTTCTCGATGCGGTCGGTATTTCCAAGTACTTTTTCGAGCGGCCTGAGTGGCAGTCTGATGCCATTGTGGTCGCGGGCGTAGAGGCCGCGATACATGAGATTGACCAGCGGCCCGCAGACGCCGCCGCCGGAGCCGCCGTTCTGGACGAGCACGCAGATGGCGTATTTGGGATTTTCGAATGGGGTGAAACTCATGACCCAGGAGTTGTTGGATTTTTTACCATTGTCCGTGGTCTGGGCGGTGCCGCTTTTCGAGGCGGCTAGAATGTTAGGGGATCTGACTTTGCCCGAGGTTCCTCCGGCCTCGTTGGTGGACATCCACATGCCCTTGCGGACTAACTCGATGTCGCTGGGCTTGATACCGGATTTGGTGAGGTCAACTACCAGATTCGGGACATCGCCGATGAGGATCTTGCCGTCCTCGCTAACGGCTTTTTTGACGATGCGGGGTTTGTAATATTTCCCGCCATTGGCCACGCAGGCGGCGACGGCGCAGATCTGGAGTGGAGTCGCCATCGAATCGCCTTGGCCGATGGAGAGGAAGGCCGTTAGGGCGGGAGTCATTACGAGATTGGGATTGGCGCTGCGCCAGGCCCGGCTGCCGGGCAGGATTCCGGCGTCCTCCTTGGGCAGCTCAATGCCGGTGCGTTTGCCGATGCCGACGAGTTGGCAGCCATCGACCATCGCCTTCCAGCCGATGGTGTTGGCGAGTTTGTTGAAATAGGGATTGCAGGAATTCTTGATGCCTTGGGGGAGGTTTTCCAGGCCGTGGGTGCCACCGTGGAAATTCCAGAACCAGCAGCCGACTTTCTGGTTGCCGTATGTGACATAGCCGTCGCAGGAAAACTGGCGGTTCGCCATGCCAGCCAGGGCACCAGCGATGGCGGTCGGGATTTTCATGGTCGAGCCGGGGGTGAACTCGGAGATGGCGCGATTGGTGAAGGGCGCGAGTTGCTGGTTGGCGCGATAGGAGTCCCAGCTTTTCTGGGTGATGCTGGGAATGAAATCGTTAGGATTGTAGTCCGGCACGGAGGCCATCGCGAGGACCTCGCCGGTGTTCACATCCATGACGACGCCAGCCGCGCGACCGGCAAGCCGCAGGGTGTTCTCTAGCAGGTATTGGACGGGGCCGTCGATGGTGAGTCGGACTTTTGCGCCGATGCCGGGCTTAGTGTAGTCGGACATGCGGATGGTGTGGCCTTTTTCATCCTTGATGATGGTTTTCTGGCCCTCGGGACCGCAGAGGATTTCATTCATCGACGCTTCGATGCCGGCGATCCCTTTGTCATCGCCAACGTAGTGGTCGAACTTGCGCGCGGCACTATCAGGAATGTCGCCTTTTTCCCATTGCTTCAAATACCCGAGAACATGGCTGGCCAAGGCACCGTAAGGATACTGACGCTGTGGGCTAACACCTAGATTGACTCCAGGTAGATCGAGATTGTGTTCCGCGAATTTCGAAAACTCATTATAGGTTATATCCTTGCGGTAACTGAAGGGAATCAAGCCGCCGTGGGTGAGATAATGGGTACGGAGATCACTGGCTTTGTAAGGTTTGAATAGATTGATATTGGGCGCGGAGAGAACGCTGAGGGTGCTTTCCTTGACGATCGCAACTATATCCTTTTCCGTCCGCTTGCGTGGTAAACCATTTTCCTTAGTCACACGGTCGAAGTGTGGATCATCGACGTGCTGCGAGAGATAGGCCTGGCGGATTTCATCGAGGTTGAAGGAGACCTCGTAGTTGCGGAGATTGCGGGCGAGTGTGATGCCGTTACGGTCGGTGATTTCACCACGGATGCCGGGCTCGCGAATGGTGACGGGATGGTTGCCCGGAACGAGATGGATAAACTCGTCGCGGCGGACGATTTGAAACTCATGGAGGCGGGAAAGCAGCGTGCCGAAACCGACGAGCACGAGGGCCGTTAGCAGGTAGAGTCGGAGACGATAGCTGGGTTCCATGGGTCAGAATGCCCGCTGGCGCTTGCGGCCGGCTTCGGGATAAATTGAATGGTCGCAGGCGCTGGCGAGGCGGAACAACAGCCAGAATACCAGTGGGGAAAACAACATGGTCAGGAACGAGGTGAAGACCATCTGCATGAAGGTGGCTTTCGAAAATACGAAATCCCCGCGCACGAAGTTGATGATGGCATACTCGGCTGCCAGATAGAGAAAAATCGAGATGCCGGAGAGCAGCGCGGAGAAGTGCCATTTCCCCTGTTTAAAAAGTGGCTGGATGCCTTGCATGAGAAAGCCCATGGCGGCAAACAAGAAGATCGAATAGCCGAAGCGCAGCGACTCGACCTGTTGGGAATAAACTTCCGGGTCGCCACCATGCGGGCCGAGGGCACAATGGGCATCCCAGAAAAAACCGCCGACGAAGGCTAACAGTAGCATGGTCGGTTGCTCCACCGTGACCGCCGAACACAGGAAGACCAATTGGACTAACAGAATACGAGACTGGTGCATCCCGGTGAAAGCGGGCAGGAACTGCTGGATCACGAAGGACGCCAGCAGCAGCAGAATGGTGATGAACGAGTATCGGATCACGGGTGGTCAGGGATCTGCGGAGAGTACGACAAATACCGTACCCAGATCCGCGAAGTTCACCGACGGTTTGACGAGAGCTTCGGAATCCAGTGCGCCTTTTTCGACGGAGACGATTTCTCCAAGTAAAATGTTCGCTTGGAAGATGCCGCCGCGGCCGGTGGTGAACACGCGCAGCCCAGGGCGGAGCGTGGCCTCGGTGGATAAAAATCTCAATCTTAACAACGGGTTGCCATCAAAACGTCCGCGCTGACCGCTCAGGATGCCGACTTCCGGAGAGCCCTCGACCCGCGCGGAGACTTGGCATTTCTCGTCGGTTAGAAGAAGCACGGACGAGCGGTTCTGGTCCTTGTAAATCCGATCGATTTTGCCGACCAAGCCATCGCTGGAAAGCACCGCGAGCTGGGTACCGATGCCACGCTCCTCGCCAGCGTCGATGTCCACCGTCTGCCACCAGGTCGTCGGTTGGCGGCGGATCACTTGGGCGGGAACCACATCGAAGTGGGTGGCCTTTTTATAATCCAACGCATGACGCAGCCGGTCGTTTTCGTTTTCCAAGTCCCGGACCCGCGAGCCAATGATGCGCAGGCGGCCGAGTTCGCCTTGGACGGCACTGAGTTCGACCTCGAGTTCTTTCGAGTGCCGAGTTTCCGTTAGAAATGCGCGGGCTTCGGTTTCCATTTTTGAGCCAGATTTCAAAAACGGCCCCATCGCGGAGTAATACAGACCCTGCATTTCGCGGACGCCTCGTTCACTTTGCGTAAACGCCCAGACGGCACCTCCGAGGAAGAGCAGCAGGGCGATGAGATTGAGCGGCTTCATGGCCGGGGTGGCTTAGCGGTCGGAATTTGCGACCCGCTTCAGGAGGGCTAATTCCTGAAGCGCCTTGCCAGTGCCTTCGGCCACGGCGCTGAGGGGGTCCTCGGCGATGTGGACCGGCAGCCCGGTTTCCTCGCGCAACAGGCGGTCAAGCCCCTTGAGCAAGGCTCCTCCGCCCGCCAGTACGATGCCACGATCGACGAGATCGGAGGCGAGTTCCGGTGGGCAGCGTTCGAGAGTCGTGCGGACCGCGTCAACAATGGTGCTGAGTGGGTCGGCCATGGCTTCGCGGATTTCCTGCGAGGTGATAGTGATGGTTTTCGGCAAGCCGGCCACGAGGTCGCGGCCCTTGACTTCCATGGTCATTTCCTTGGGTAAAGGTGCGGCTGACCCGAGTCGGATTTTAATGTCCTCGGAGGTTCGCTCACCAATCATCAGGTTGTAGGCCCGCTTCATGTATTGAGTGATCGCCTCGTCCAGCTCATCGCCAGCGGTGCGGACACTGCGGGCGTAAACGATGCCGGATAGGGAAATCAAGGCCACCTCGGTGGTGCCGCCGCCGATATCGACGATCATATTTCCCGAGGCTTCCTGCACCGGCAGCCCAACACCGATCGCCGCCGCCATGGGCTCCTCGATCAGGTAAACCTCGCGGGCGCCAGCTTGCAGCGCGGACTCGCGGACCGCACGGCGCTCGACCTCGGTGATGCCGGAAGGGATCGCAATGAGCACCCGTGGGTTCGAGCGACGACCCTTGTTCACCTTGCGGATGAAGTGCCGAAGCATCGCTTCCGTGACTTCGAAATCCGCGATGACGCCGTCTTTCAAGGGCCGGATCGCGACAATATTACCCGGTGTGCGACCGAGCATGCGTTTTGCATCATCTCCGACGGCGAGCACCTCATTGGTTCCCGCTTTGACTGCCACGACCGATGGCTCGCGCAAAACGATGCCGTGGTCCTTGACGTTGATCAGTGTATTCGCCGTGCCTAGATCGATGCCGATGTCATTTGAAAACAGATTGCCGAAAAGCTTTTTGAACATGGATGGTGTTGAAAATAAAAGAGTAAGTGGGAAAATTGCGAGTCTCTCTGGCTGCTAGACGCCGAAATTTTCCAGACGGGAAATCCCGATGGAAATGGAACGGACGGCGGGCGGTAGCTAGAGAATGGGTGAAAGTCATCATTCGCCGCCTCAAGGTCAAGCGGGAATCTGTGTTCCTCGCTGTCACCTCCGCTGTTCCACGCAGTCAGAATCAATGTGTCGCGAGCAATGGCCCGACCGCCGCATGGCGCGTGAGGAATTCATCCGCCATCGCACCGTAAGCCTGAGCCCCTAGTCCGGTGCCGTCGTGCTCGAAAATCGACTTCCCGTAGCTGGGTGCTTCGCCGAGGCGGATGGTCCGCGGAATCATCGTCGTGTACATTTGGTCTGGGAAAAACTTTGCCACCTCGTCCACCACCTGCCGCGAGAGCAGGGTCCGGCCATCATACATCGTCATCAGAATCCCCTCCAGCTTGATCCCGGGATTTGCATCCGAGCCACGGATTTGGTCGATGATATGCACGATTTTCGCCAAACCCTCCAGTCCGAACCACTCGCACTGGAGCGGGATCAGGATTTCATCCGCCGCCGCCAGCGCCGAGGTCATCAGCACTCCCAGCGAGGGTGGGGTGTCGAGAATGCAGTATTCAAAAAGGTCGTTGGGCTTGAGACCCTGGAGGATTTTCCGCAGCCGCGTCAGGTGGTCGTCACTGCGGGCAAGCTCGATTTCCACTCCGGCAAGGTCCATTTCCGAGGGGACCAAGGACAGATTTTCCCGACCGGTGGGTAAAATTTGCTGATGCACGGTCGCCTCATTCATCAACACCGGATACATGCTGCTGCCATCCGGGGCTTCGATACCGAGGCCGCTGGTGCAGTTCGCCTGCGGGTCCAGATCGATCAGCAGCACACGCTGGCCCCGCAGCGCGAGCGCGGCGGAGAGGTTGAGGGCGGTGGTGGTTTTACCCACGCCGCCTTTTTGATTGGCGATGGCGACGACGATCATGTGGGTCTATTCGGATTCAAGGCTGGGGAACTCTTTCGGGAGTCCGTCCCGCTGGCAATCAAAACCGTCAACGTTCATTTGAAATACGAAACCCCCGCGGCAAAGATCGGCTGATGTTGATTGCCGGGAATGTTTTTGGCGACGAGTTTGCCAGCGCGCTCGGTGTGGGCCATTTTTCCGAAAATGCGACCACAGGGGCTGGTGATGCCTTCGATGGCGGCGAGTGAGCCATTCGGGTTGATGGTGATGTCCATGGAGGGGACACCATTTTCGTCGCAATACTGGGTGGCGATCTGGCCGCTGGCGGCGAGTTCCGCAATGACTGCGGCGGAGGCGTGAAATTTCCCCTCACCGTGTGAAACCGGGATGCGGTGGATTTCGCCGATTTCGCTGTTAGCAAACCATGGCGAGAGTGTGCTGACGATGCGGGTGCGGGCGTAGCAGGAAATGTGGCGGCCGATGGCGTTGTGGACGAGCGTGGGGGCATCGGCGGTGGCGTCACGGATTTCGCCGTAAGGCACGAGGCCGGTTTTGACGAGAGCTTGGAAGCCGTTGCAAATGCCGAGGATGAGTCCGTCGCGGTTTTTCAGGAGATCCATGATGGCATCGGCAACGCGGGGGCTGCGAATAATGGTGGCAATGAATTTCGCGGAGCCATCGGGTTCGTCGCCCGCGCTGAAACCACCGGGGAACATTAAAATCTGCGAGCTGCGGATTTGTGCGGCTAGCAGTGTTAGGGATTCCTCGATGTGCTTTGACGTTAGATTTCTAAACACCAGAATCTCGGCATCGGCTCCGGCCTCGCGGAAGGCTTTGGCGGAGTCGTATTCGCTGTTGGTGCCGGGGAAGGCGGGGATGAGGATTTTGGGATTTGCGATTGAGGATTTGCGATTTGTGATTGGGGAGACTGTCGGGATGGCTGGCTCTTGCAATTGACAATCATCAATCTCCAATTGGCAATCCTCGGGCTTGGTTGGGTAGATCGATTCGAGGGTCCCGGACCATGCCTGATAGAGATCGGTTAGGGAATGTGACTCGCCATTGAGGGTGAGTGTCGGGGCGGTGGTGGTTTGGCCGATGATTTTTGCGTCGAGAGATGAGGGGAGATCTTCGGTGTGTTCGATGAGGAAATTGAAGTAGCGTTCTTGGAAGAGTTCAGAACCGAGAGTCCAGAATCCAGAGGAAGAGGGGAAGAATCCGAGGTGATTGCCGAAGGCCATTTTCGCGAGGGCTGCGGCGAGGCCGGCTTGGCCGATGTGGTGGAGCGAGAGGAGTTTGCCAGATTGGTTGAGGGCGTGGAGATCGGCGGCGACTTGTTTGAGTTTTTCAAAATCCGGGAGCTGGTCGGCATCGCGTGGAATTTCTATCAGGGAGATGGTCGAGCCGGATTTTTTAAACTCCGGTGAGAGTGCGAGGCTGGCTTTTCCGGGGGCGAGGGCGAAGGCAACGAGAGTCGGCGGGACGTCGAGTTCGTTGAAGGAGCCGGACATGGAATCCTTGCCGCCAATGGCGGCGAGGCGCAGCGCGTGTTGGGCGTGAAAGGCTCCTAACAGTGCCGCGAAGGGCAGGCCCCAGCGTTTCGGGTCGTTACCGAGTCTTGGGAAATATTCCTGAAGCGTCAGACGAATGTCGGTGAGCCGGGCACCCGCGGCAACGGCCTTGCAGACGGCTTCGGTGACGGCATAAACGGCACCGTGGAAGGGGGATTTTTCGGATAGATAGGGATCGAAGCCCCAGCTCATATAGGTGCAGGTGTCGGTTTCGCCTGCTAGCAACGGTAGCTTCGCGACCATCGCATCGGGCGGGGTGAGCTGCTTTTCTCCGCCGAAGGGCCAGAGGACGGTGCCCGCGCCGACCGAGCCGTCGAAGATTTCGCCGAGGCCTTTTTGGGAGCAGATGTTGAGGGAGGACAGGTGATCCGTGAGGCGTGAGGCGCAAGCACTGGGAGCAAGAGCAGAAGCGGCGACGTGGACTTTAGCGCTTTGCTGGACGCCGTTGGTGTCGAGGAAGGCGCGGGATAAATTGACGATGGTTTTGCCACGCCAGGTCATGATCAGGCGGCCTGTGTCGGTGACGTTGGCGACGTGATTGCACTCGAGGTTTTCCTTGTCGGCCTCGGCGATGAACCACGCGATTTCTGAGGCGTCAACACAGACGGCCATGCGTTCCTGGGATTCGGAAATCGCGAGTTCCGTGCCGTCGAGGCCGTCGTATTTCTTGGCAACAGCATCGAGGTTGATTTCTAACGAGGGCGCGATTTCGCCAATGGCGACGGAGATGCCGCCGGCACCGAAGTCGTTGCAAATTTTGATTTTGCGGGTGAGTTCTGGATTGCGGAAAAGGCGCTGGATCTTGCGCTCGGTGGGGGCGTCGCCTTTTTGGACCTCGGCGGAGTTTTCGAGGGCGGTGTCGGTGTGTTCCTTGGAGGAGCCGGTGGCGCCGCCGACGCCGTCGCGACCGGTGCGGCCGCCGATCAGTAGGATCACATCGCCGGGGGCGGGGGTGCCGCGAAACACTTGAGCGCGCGGGGCGGCGGCCACGACAGCTCCGATTTCAAGGCGCTTGGCGACGTAGCCCGGGTGATAGATTTCCGCGACTTGGCCGGTGGCGAGGCCGATTTGGTTGCCATAAGACGCGTAGCCTTTGGCGGCGACCTGGCAGATTTTTTTCTGCGGGAGTTTGCCAGGGAGGGTTGCGGAAAATGGTGTTAGAGGATTGCCAGCACCGGTGACGCGCATGGCCTGATAGACGTAAGAACGGCCTGATAGAGGATCCCGGATGCAACCGCCGAGGCAGGTGGCGGCCCCGCCGAAGGGTTCGATCTCGGTGGGGTGGTTGTGGGTCTCGTTCTTGAACATAACGAGCCACTCTTCAGAAGATGTTGATGGTTGAGAGTTGAGGGTTGATGGTTGGAATATTTCAACGGGGACAACGATGGAGGCAGCGTTGACTTCCTCGGAGACTTCGAGGTTGTCGAGTTCGCCAGAGGCGCGGAGTTCGCGCATGCCGATGAGGGCGATGTCCATCAGGGTGATGGGTTTGTCGTTGCGGTCGAGTTTTTCACGGGTGGCGAGATAGGTTTGCCAAGCGCGTTGGACGGGTTCGGTGCCGGCGTCGAAGGTGACGTCCTCGATGGCTGTTAGGAAAGTGGTGTGACGGCAGTGATCGGACCAGTAAGTGTCCAACATACGGATTTCGGTGAGACTGGGGGCGCGTTTTTCCTCATCGCGGAAATAGGTTTGGCAGAAGGCGACATCGGCCTCGGACATGGCGAGGCCGAGGCGGGCGCGGATTTCCGTGGGATTTTCGGATGCGAAACCGGTAAGAATTTGAACATCGGGCGGGGTGGAGGGGGCTTGGCGGTTGGAAACCGCCGCTACGGGGACTTCGTGGGAATCGACGGCGTTAATGACGTAGGATTTCACCCGTTGGAGTTCATCGAATGTTAGATTTCCGGTAAGCACGATGACCTTCGCGGAAGATACCTGCGGACGCTCCTTGCCGGTGAGGATTTGGACGCATTGGGCGGCAGAGTCGGCTCGCTGGTCGAACTGGCCGGGTAGAAACTCGACAGCGAATGCGGTTTCATTTGCACTGATCGAGAGGGTCTGGGAAATGGCATCGACTTGTGACTCGGATAGGATCAGGTGGACGGCAGCAGCGAACTTTGTGTCTGTTAGCCCATCGATGTCATAGCGCTGGACAATCCGCACGCCAGTGAGGCCGGTTAGCGAGAGCGACTCATGGAGAGCATGCAATAAATGGCGGGACTCGGCTTGGTGTCCGGCTTTTTTTTCGACGAAAATGCGATTCATGGGGCAAACGGTGGATGCTAGGACGCCGGGCCGTGAGGGCAAGCGGAATGGGCCTGAATGCCGGAAATCCGCCGCGCTTGCTTGATCAGATACGCCGCAGGGACGCCCAAGGCTCCTCGTTACTCACGTCGATCAGAAAGGGACCGGTCGCGGTGCCGGGCGAGAGGATGGCGAGGATCACCGCGTCTTGGTCGCTGGTGTTGAAGGTGGCGTGTATCACGCCGGGGGCCATGTGCGCGACCTCGCCGACCTTGAGCTTTCGCACTTCAGTGCCGACCCATTGTTCCACCTCGCCTGCGAGGACATAGATCGCTTCTTCCAACTCGGGGTGATGGTGGAAATTATGCCCCTCGCCGGCGGGCAGCACGGCGCGGCAGATTTGGAGGTCTTTGGCGTTGGTGATTTCCGGACGGCACAGCCAGTAGTTTGTGCGGCCCTTGAAGTCTTCCAACATCGCCTCGGTTTCGGTGATGAATGGGGTTTTCATAAATTGGAATTCGCGACCATTTCGGTGAGCAGCGGCCCAGCACGGGCGAGTAAGTTTGCCAGAGGCAGGCCGGTGTCTGTTAGTGCGTGGAGGCCTTGGAAAATACGACTTTGGCGGGCCTCTGCATCGGCGTGGCCACAGAAGGCGGTCACGGGAACGGCCAGACTCCGGGCGAGGCGGGCGAGCGCGACTGGGCCTTTGCCGGCGAGGCTTTGGTGGTCGAGCGACCCCTCCCCGGTGATGACATGATCGGCGGCGAGAATCCGGGATTTCAAGCCCAGCAGTTTGGCTAACAGATCGAATCCGGGGAGTAGCTTCGCCTTTGCGAAATGCAGCAGCCCGAAGCCGAGGCCACCTGCGGCACCCGAGCCAGGAACGAGTGCGGCCGCCCGGCCACCGCTAACAGCGACGAGGTGGGCAAGCGCGGCTTCCAGAGTGATTTGAGCTTCGGCGCTGGCACCTTTTTGAGTGGAGAAAACTGCGGTGGCCCCGCGTGGGCCGAGTAGCGGATTGTCCACGTCACAGGCGGCGATGATTTCCGGCAGAGTTAGGGATGAGTTAGGAATAATTTCTCTAACTGCGATTAGATTTGCCGGGATTGGATCGACATTCTTCCCATTTTCATCGAGGAAAAGGATGCCAAGCGCCGCTGCCATGCCGCAGCCGGCGTCGTTGGTTGCACTGCCGCCGATGCCGAGAATGATGCGTGAAACGGCGTGCTGGGAAATGGCGTCGGCGATCTGCATTCCCGGGCCTCGGGTCGTTGCGCGGAGGGGATCGTAATCGCTGGCTGCCAGCCGCCACAGTCCTGCGGTTTCCGCCATTTCGAGAATGGCTGTCGGGCCTTGCGGGGTATCCGCTAGAACATAGCGACTGGTGATAGAGCGACCGAGAGCATCGACAGCGGGGCAGGAGATCCATTTCCCTTGAAGCGGCAGTTTCAGGGTTGTCATAAACCCTTCGCCACCATCCGCAATTGGGCAGAGGTCGCACACAGCGTCAGGATATTTGCAGTGGATGCCTGCCGCGATCGCTGTCGCCGCATCTGATGCAGATAGCGATCCCTTGAATTTATCCGGGGCGATGAGGAATCGGGTGGGCATGGGGAAACGTGGTCCACGGGCTATTGGTCCACCGACCACCACAAGCGGACTGAATCTAACAATATGCCGTCAGCGCAAGACTCATAGCAAGATGGATTAATAAAACAAGTATGGCCCCTTCGGAACAGGCCGGAAGGGACGGACGTGGGTGTTATTGCCATGCGCGGAGCTTGCAGGAATCGCGCATCCAGAGTGGTCACAGCTTGTAATACTGTTCCCAGCCTTGCCGTGGCGGTGGACCAACCAGCAGTGCGTTGGCAATCTTGTCGTTGGTGATTTGGCGGGTTTCACGGTCGAAAACCAGCTTGCTATTCAGGCGCTGGGCGATGACGCCGAGGGCCATGGTTTGGCTCAAAGGGCCGGCGATATCGAAGGAAGACCGGCATTTTTCATGACCCTTGCAAGCGAGCAGGAAATTGGCGAAGTGGTCGGACGGACTTTTTGGTACCTCGGGAAGTTTCGAGGCCATTTCCTTCGCCTTCTCCTCAGGGATGATTTTCAAGGTCGCGCCATGCGTGCCGCCCTTGAAGGTCAGGCCTTCACCGTAGATGACCTTGCCGGGTGGTGTGCCCTTGGATTTGGCCGCTCCCTTGGATGGCGGCGGGATGTTAGGGTCCACCACAGCTTCGCCGAAATTATTGGGCAGCGGAGGTAAGTTGGCCACGCCGTCATACCAAGTGAGTTCGACAGGTGGCATATCACCGCGTTTCGGGAACTTGAAGGCAAGCGTGGAGGCTTGGGGGAAAATGAGCGGGCTGTGACCATCCGCCCGCACTGAATCCACTTCTTCGGGAATACCGAGGTTGAGGAATTGATGGGCGGTGTCGAAGATGTGTGCTCCCCAGTCACCGAGGGCGCCATTGCCGAACTCGAACCATGAGCGCCAGTCGCCGTTGATGTAGCCTTTGTTATATGGCCGGGGTTGTGAGGTGGTCAGCCAGGTATCCCAGTCGAGGGAGGCGGGGACCGGTTGGCCCTCGAGGATTCCGTCAACTTTCATGCCGTGCCAGCGGCGGCTGTTGTTCATGAAGGCGGTGATTTTCGTGACGTTCTTGATGATCCCGGCTTCGGTCCAGGCCTTGAACTGGAAATAGTTGGCTTCCGAGTGCCCCTGATTGCCCATCTGTGCGGCGACCTTGTATTTTTTCTCAGCGGCCATCATCAGATCCACCTCGTTGAAGGTGTGGGCCATGGGTTTTTCCACATAGACATGTTTGCCCAAGGACATGGCGAGCATGGCAATGGGGAAATGGGAGAAATCCGGGACACCGGCAGTCACGGCATCGATGTCCTTGCCCATTTTATCAAACATCTTGCGGAAATCTTGGAAGCGCGGCACGTTGGGAAACATCTTTAGGACGGCTTCAGTGTGCGGGGCACCCATGTCGGTATCGCAGAGGGCGACGATGTTGCAGAGGCCAGTGGCATAAAGGGCTTTGATAATTTCACCGCCGCGGTTGCCGATGCCACAGCAGGCGAGATTGACCTTTTCGCTAGCGGGAACATTGCGTGCTGCGGCCCCAAAGAGCCGGGCGGAGGAGGCGAGTGAGAAAGCACCCGCACCAAGCATCCCGCCGATGAATTGGCGACGCTGGAGTTGCGAGGGGGAGAATGAGTATTGCTGATGTTTCATGGGTATAGTTGGGTTGGATTTTCGGGCGAACTCGTAGTAATTTTAGCCAGCCGCGCGTGAAGATACCTATACAGCGGAAGGCAGGTGAGTTTTCCAAATAAAGCCAAACCGGATTCGCGGGGCAAACTTTTTTTCTCACTGAACCAGCCCGCCCCGCCGAAATGTCCGGAGTTCTGGGTGTCCTCATCAGGACAGGCATGAACTCCGAACAACGCTGGGCCGGTGCATCAGAGAGTTTTTTGAACCAACTCCTAGCGGGCTTCGCAGCCGTTAGTCTTTGATGTCGAGCGCGGCATACTCGCCATCCTTGCGGCGATAGACAATGGTCAGGCAATCGCGGCGTGCGCTCTTGTAGAGAACAAATGGGCGGTCCGAGAGTTCGAGTTGCATGATGGCATCTTCCTTATACATGGTGCGGATCGAATAATTTTCGGGATGTACGATGAAGGGAATGGGATCAATGTCTGAGCCTTCCGGGTGATCAAGGACATCCTCCGTGAAGAAGCGCTCATCGAGGTAGCGGATCGACTCATTGCGATGCGGACGGTGTTTTTTGAGGAGCCGCGTCTTGTGCTTGCGCATCCGGCGGGCGATTTTTTCGATAGTTTCATCAAGGGCGGCATACATGTCCTTGCCCTCGGTGTGGGCCTCGATGGTGATGTGGTTGGCGCAGAAGAGGATGATTTCGGCAATATGCCGGTTTTTTTGGACGTCGAGAATGGCCTTGGCCTCGATGATACGCGGGTAGTCGAGGTGGAGGCTCTCGATTTTTTTATGCGCATGATCGCGGAGGGCATCAGTGACGTGTTCGTGCCGGACGGTGACGGTGATCGGCAGATTGACGTTGGCGGTTTGCATGTTCGTATTGGTTGGTTATTTGGGGTGAGTGGACGGCCGTTCTAACGGCCTTATCCGTTGATAACCATGAACCAAAATTATCGGGAGCGCCATGCTCTTTTTGGGGAAAATCACGCATAATTTGCCGTGGCTTGTGAGGCGGGCGCATTTTCCCAGAGTCGTCACTCGCTCTACTTGGGCCGAGTGAGTTCCTCGAAGGTCGAGCCTTCATGCTCGGCAGGAACAGCGGGTGCTGGCGGTGTGACTGCGGTGGAGAGGAAAAGTTCTTTGAAATTGTCCGTTGGGGTGGTGGCGGGACCGCCGATTTTCAGCGTCAACCAGCGAAAACCATCGGTGATGGGGCCGAAGAGAGAGTTCAGGCGTGGGTTTTTCGAGGCGGTGATCATGGCCTCGGCCAAGCCGACCTGGAGATTGCCGGATAAGGTTTGATTTGGGGCGAGCGAGATTTCGCCACGGAGCGCGATGCGGCCCTTGCTCTCGAAATTCAAATCGCGCAGGGAGACGACGCCATTTTCCCGGTGAAAGACGCCGGCGACATCACTCTCGAACACCGGATGCTCGAACCATTGGTCGTCCAAAATCTGGGCAAGGGCGAAGAGGCAGGGGAAGCCCTGAACGACGATGCGTGAGGCCGGGGTCGTGTGGAAAGAGATGTCGAGGACGGGTGATGGCTCGGCGGCCGGGAGGAAGGAAAAGTAGTTCGACTTCGTGGTCGGTAAGGAATCAATGCGACCGGAAAAGAGACGTCCTAGCGCGGGACCCGTGACGCCCGCGAGTTCGAAGGAATCCATGCGCACTGCGAGGGTGGAGAGGTGATCGCTCTGATAGGGCGCAACGCTGCCGGAAAACTCAATGACGCCCCGGTCATCCGTTTCATGTAGCATCCGCAAGCCGATGATGTCGGCATCCTTGCCACGGAAATCAATGAGGGCGTGATCCAACCTGAGCTTGGGCCAGCCATTGATGACAAGCGTGCCCTTGTATAGGCTAAGCTGTGGTCGGCCATTTACATTTTCAGGATTCAGCGATCCTTCGGACTTTGTAAGTTTGATCAACGGAGCACTGGTATCGCCCAAGGTAATGTCTAACTGTGGGATGCGGTAGCGATTGAAGTGGATGGCAAGATCCTCATCATCCGTGCCATTGGCCAGAATGGCTTGATCGGGTTTTGGAATTTGCAGGACGAGGCTGCCCACGGAGACAATAACCTCCTCACCGCTCATGGATTTGCCAAGGAAACTGGATGGGGAGATTTCCGCTTGGATGTTGCCGAGTTCGAAATTTTTCAGGACATTGCCATCGGGCCACTGGAGGGTAATTTTTTGAGCGTTCGCGGTTACCGGGTTCATCCGGAATTGTTCCAACTCGACGGCTGCTCCGCTGGCGCTGGCTATTTTTTGAATCAGGCTGTTGCGAAACGAGCTGCTATTGGCGTAAATAATGGCTGCGCCGATGATGAAGGTGGCGATAAAAATTATCACCAAGGCGGCGGTTACTTGGAATATCCGTGAGCGCTGCGAACGGAGGTTATCCTCCTTGTGTGGTTGGACGGTGCGGCGCTTCCTTTTGCGGACCCGTATCGACGGGCTGCCATCCGCGCGAGTAACCAATTCCCCCTCACCGTGGGCGTCAGGGGAGTGCTTCAGCCGATCCATGATCTCGTTGATCGAGTATTTTTCGGGATCGCTTGGGGCGCTGGACATTTGGAATCGTTAGGAAATAGGTAGAATAGTGGCTAGCGCAGATTCAGCGGTCGCGGTAGCGGTGGCCAGTTGGGTCTACGATTTCCACATTAACGAGGAACATCACTACATTTTTTTGCGTGTGGCTCGACTTGGACTGGAATAACCTGCCGATAATAGGGATTTCACCCAGAATCGGCGTGTGATCATCGACATTTTGGACGGTTTGCTTGATGAGGCCACCCACCATCACAGTGGTGCCATCAGCCACGTTAACGCTGGAGGTGAGGGATTGTTTACTAAAAACCGGCATGAGAATTTCATTCTTCGTGACGAGCGTGGAGGTATTACCTAAAAGTCCGTTTTGAGGCGCTAGAATCGGACTTCCATAGTTCACAAAGCCATCGAAATCGGTAAATGTAGGAGTTAGGGTGATGCTAACATATTGCTTGTCTGGATCTGCCACGGGGAGAACCTCCAGAGTCATGCCGACATCGCGCTTCTTGAAGGCCGAGGGGTTGGAAGGCGTAACAGCTTGAACATTTCCTCCGCCCCCGCCCACTGCGTTTCCGCCGTTCGCCCCGTTTCCGACATTATTTGGGAGTTTAGGCGGTTCGTATTCACTCGGATAGATGAATTCACGGATCACTGAAATGGTGGAGGATTGTCCGCTGCGGGTCACGGTGGCGGGTTGGGCCATGACATCGACGCCTTTTTTCTGGGCGAGTCCGCGCATCATCATTTGGAAGTTGGTATCGTTAATTTGGCCGAAGACTCTGAGGACACCGGGAGCGCGGTTGCTGGCTTGGCGACCGGCCGGATTGGCGATCAGGTTGTCGATGCTGTCGCCTGCTATGGCCCCGTCGCCGCTGCGGTTGCCGGAGGTGACGGGGTGCTGATTGAACTGACCGAGGGGTAAGGGAATATCGCTCAAGTCACTGCCGTTGCCTTGGGTGCCACCGGATAGATTGTATTTGTCAGCGCCCCCCACCCAGCTCGGCCCGCCGAAGCCGAAGTTGTTCAAGACCCAGTCATAGCCAAGTTCTTCGAGGTCGGTTTCTTGCACCTTGATCATGGTCACTTTGACCGATACCATGATGGGTTCGGTTTTGGTCAGAGTATCGATGATTTGGGAAATATTGTCCTGATTGAGAGCGGTATTGACAACGCGGAGGGTATTGATGGCCGGCAGGTAAGTCGCGCTCGCGCCTTCAGGAAATACCACGCCTTGTTTTTCGAGCGCTTCCTGAGCCCCGAGACGCTTGGCGAGTAAACCTCCTGATGGGGCCGCAGTCGCGAAGGGATCGGCGGCGGGGGCCTCGGTGGCACCGCTGCTGATACTGCTGATGAAATCCGGCGGAACCCGGTAACTGCGGGACACCAAATCGGCGGAGGCGGAACCCGCAGCAGAAATGATTACCGCGAAATCGTCGGTTGTAAAAGTGGTCTGGGTGATTTCCGTGATGTATTTGAGAACCTGCCGGAGTGGGACGTTGCTGAGCTGGAGATCAAAGCGCTGCTTGCGGACTCGGGTCGCGACTGGGGAGTCCGCAGCACCAAGATTCACGGTGAAATTTACCCCTTTGCGGGCGGGGTCCAGTTCGGTGGTATCGTTTTCGCTGGCACGAATCCGCAGTAAATCGAGAGCCTCCTCCAGCGAGGTTTGATCCAAAGCGATTTTAGGGATGATAATGCGGTCGAGTTTGTACCTGACCAAGGCAGGCTCCGAGGTAGAGTCTCTGCCGCCGGGAGCCAGCATGGGCGGTGCGACGAGATCTGAGTTAGATGCGGTGAGTTCCCATTGGCTATCGAGTTGTGCGAGCATCTCCGCACGGGTCTGGTCAGCGGCGGACTTGTAATATTGGCTCTTTGTGGCTGCCAGCCGTTCCATGCCACGGCGGGCGGCGGAGTTGGTAGGGTCTATCTGGAGAATCTTTTGATAGGTCGTTTTCGCCTCGTCGAATTTCCCGAGATCGTAGGCTCCTTGTGCAGTGTAGAGCAGGCGGCGCACGGCATCCACATCCTTGGCGTATCCGGCGGTGAGCGCGGGATTGGTGCGGATTGGATCGTCGAGCTGGGCGCGGCAGGCGAGGGCACCTGGGTTGTTCGGGGCCACGGATTCAATGAGGACCTTGTCCACCACGGATTTGGCCGCGGCAACATCACCCTTGCGCGAGAGGAAATGTGCCTGCTCGACGGCGGCTTGGGCATAGCGTTCGGTGGCAGCGGTGCGTAGTTCGGCGGAAACGGGAGCGTTTGGAATCAACTCGCGGGCACCGGCGTAAGCTTCGACCGCCTCGGCGTAACGGCCTGCGGTGTAGGCTTCATCGCCTTTCTTCAGGAGTTCCTGTGCTTCGTCGATTGCGGCACTACGGCGTGCGGTTTCTGTTGCGGCAGTGTTCGCTGCGCCTCGGATTTCGCCGCCTTGGAGAGATACAATCAGGCACGCGGCAGCTAACAGACTTGCGCGACTATGAGAAAAGTTGGTGGGTTTGAATGTCTCCATGTGACTTGTCGAAGCGACATATAGAGAGCTTGATCGGCGAGGGTAAGCGCAAAATCCGCGAATTTCATCTTTTTGGATGCCAGGGGAATTCCAGTTGCACGGCGATCTGCCGCCGCCGGAGGGGTTTCAGCCGGAGGTAGGGTGCGAGTCGGGTTTCGAGGAGGCGTAAGACTTTAGTGTAGATGGGTGATTTGCTGTTCACGCGAAGAGTGTTCACAAGAACTGTTTAAATGTCAAGAATTTGATTTCACATTGCCTGAATATTTTTCAAGAATTCCCTCGCCGCTTTCGCATCTTGTTGAATTTGAAGGCGGAGAGCGTCGATGGACGGAAATTTGAACTCGGGCCTAAGGTGTTTTTCGAAGCGGATTTCTATTTCCTGGCCGTAGAGGTCAGCCGAAAAATCGAGCAGGTGAACCTCCAGCAAGTGGGTTTGGCCATCGACAGTTGGGCGGATACCAAGGTTGGCGACGGCGGGGAATTGGCGGGTGTCCGCGAGGGACGCTCGTACGGCCCAGACCCCGTCGGGCGGGAGTTGCGCATCGCCGGTGGCGAGATTCGCAGTGGGAAAACCGAGTGTCCGTCCCAGTTTTTTCCCTTCCATCACGGCGCCGCCGACCATGTAGGGTCTGCCGAGCATTTGTTCCGCCACCACGAGATTGCCATCGCGGATGGCTTGGCGGATGCGGGTGCTGCTGATTCGCTCACCATCGTGCATGATCGGTGCGACGGATTCCAGCTTGAAACCATAACGGGCCGCCTCATTTTCGAGAAAGGGCACGTCGCCGCTGCGGCGATGGCCGAAACGCCAATCCTCACCCAAGGCCAGCGTTCGAACTGGTGCCGCCATGAGCCTGGCGATGAATTCGGATGCCTCCATGCGGGCGAATTCCAGATCGAAATGCAGTGGGATGAACAAGCCAATACCGAGACCTTCGCAGACTTGGGCCTTGTGAGCGAGCGTTTGCAGCAAGGCAGTGGGAGCCTTGCCGGGAGCGATTACGCGGATCGGATGGGGATCAAAGGTGAGCAATCCCGCCAGTCCACCCTCGCGCTTGGCGGCTTGCACAGCACGGGAGATCACCTGCTGGTGTCCAACGTGGACGCCGTCGAAAACCCCGAGCGCGAGATGCAGAGGCACGCCGAGTGCGGGTAGGTCTTCGAGGTGTTTACGAATCAGCACGGCCATGCGATAACGGGCAAGAGGCTGTTCGGCAAGCTTGGCAAGCGCGGGGCGTTCCTCACTTGCCGCAACCGCAGTTTTTCCTACACCCGGATTTTTTTTTCGGGCGGGCGAGGCGGACCGCGAAAACCACCAGCGTGGAGACCACCACGGCTGCTGCTAGAAAAGTCTGCCAGTCGCTATTCATGTTAGAATCCCAGAAGTTTACCGCCTTGGAAGACGAGGAGTGACACAAGGTAGGCGAATCCGGTCATAAACACAAATTGCCAGAACGCCCATTTCCAAGAACCGGATTCACGGGCGACGACGGCGGTGGTGGCCGCGCATTGCATGGCATACATGAAAAACAGCAGGAGGGAAATCAGTGACAATGGGGTGAATATCGGGCGACCGTCTGGCCACTTCGATTCGATCAGACGATCCCGAAGGATACTACGATCCTGCTCCTCGTTGTCCGACTCCTCGACCCGATAGAGAATTGACATCGAGGAAACAAACACCTCGCGTGCGGCGAAGGCCGTTAGAATAGCAGTGCCCATCCGGCCATCGAAACCAAGTGGCTTGACCACCGGCTCGATCACGATGCCGATGTGGCCAATGGCGCTGTTAGCAAGGGCGTCCGCCTTGTCGGCACTCGGCGTTTTCGGATAAGTTTTGAGAGCCCACAGCAGGATGGAAAGGCCGAGAATGACGGTGCCGGCCTTTTTCACAAAGGCCATCGCGCGGTCAAATACGTGGCGGAAAATGTAACTCCATTGCGGTTTCCGATAGGGCGGCAATTCTAGCAGGAAATGGCCGGGCGTGATATCTTCACCCAGCCGACCGCGCAAAACACGCGCGACGACGAAGGCACTGAGCGTGCCGAGGGCGTAGATGCCAAACAGCACCAGGGCTTGTTTCCAAGTGCCTTCTTTCGATTGGAGCAGCAGTGGGACGATCAGGAAATACACCGGCAGCCGTGCCGAGCAGCTCATCCATGGGGCGATGAAAATTGTGACTAACCGATCCTTCGCGGAGTCGATGGTGCGGGTGGCCATCACGCCGGGAATCGCGCAGGCGAAGGAACTGAAGAGCGGCAAGAACGATTTTCCGCTGAGGCCGGCCTTGGCCATCACGGCGTCCATCAGATAGGCGGCACGGGCCATGTAGCCGGAACTTTCTAACAATCCAATGAACAGGAATAACAGGATGATCTGCGGCAGGAACGTCACCACCCCACCGACTCCGGTGACGACTCCATCCGCGAGTAGCGAACGCAGGTCGCCTTCCTGCAGTATTGAGCCGATCCAGGTGCTCAGTGCGTCTTGGCCGGATTTGATCCAGCCCATTGGGATTTGCGCGAAGGAAAAAATCGCCCAGAACACCGTGAAAAAAATGAGCATCATGGCGATCCAGCCATAGAGCGGATGGAGCAGCACCGCATCGATTTTATCCGATAGAGTCTGCTGGTGCGCTTCCGGGCGGCGGGCGGCGAGTTCGCAAAGGCGGGCTATGAATGCGCGTCGGCTCGTTTCCAGATCGCTAGTCTCATGGCTCCAATCGGCCTCGGAGGCATGCGGGCGGGGAAAGCGCAGCGCTTGCTTTAGCTCGACGATGCCGCGCCGTGCATTCGCCTGCATGGGCACCACCGGGATGCCGAGTTCTTCCGATAATTTTGCGGGATCGAGCCGCAATCCGGTGCGCTCGGCGACATCGACCATGTTCAAGGCGAGCACGCAGGGCAGGCCGAGCTCGATGACCTGAAGGGTGAGCTGGAGGTGGCGTTCGAGGTTCGAGGCGTCCACCACGCAAACCACAAGGTCCGGGATCGACTCTCCGGGGAGCAGGCCGTTTAGTGCATCGAGGGCGACTTTTTCATCGGGAGAACTCGCCCGGAGCGAGTAACAGCCGGGCAGGTCGAGCACGCGTAACTTGCGGCCATGGGGCGTGAAGGTTTCGCCGGATTTAACCTCCACCGTGACGCCCGAGTAGTTGCCGACGCGTTGGTTAGCGCCGGTGAGGGCGTTGAAAAGCGTGGTTTTGCCGGCGTTGGGATTGCCGATCAGAGCGATTATCGAAGGTGCTTCCGAAGCGTTGGACATGAAAAACTCCCGGCAAATTTCATCCGACCGGAGCAACGATCACCTGTTCTGCTAGCTCGCGGCTGATGGCCATGCGAGTGCCGCAGATCGAGCAAATCAGATTTCTGCCATCCGCGATTTTTCGGACCTGTAATTGTTCACAAAAGCCCAAGTCACGCAGCCGATCACAGCCGGGGCCGCTTAAAAATCGAATCCGCATGTCACAGCCGACCTTGGCTTGATTCAAGGTTATTGCACTGTCGATTTCCAAATCGGCGGCATGGGCGTGTGACATCTGCGCGAAGATCGCTAATTGAGACTGATTTGCAACAAGAAAAATGATTCGGATCAATTTTCCGTAAAAAATTAGCGGCCTTCCATAATCCGCTCTGCCAGCATCTCTGGCAGCCCGGCGGCGAGGATTTTCGCTTGGGTTTTCTCGATGTCATACTCGACTCGGCGAAAGACGATGACATTGTGATCGAGATCGTAAATCACGTAGCAAGCCCGGTTGTCGCCATCGCGCGGCTGGCCGACGGAGCCGATGTTGATGAAATACTTGGACCCGTCCTCAACCGCCACGGACTCGGCGGGCACCTCGCGGACCCGATCAGATTTCACGTAAACCCGCGGCACATGAGTGTGGCCATGGAAGCAGACCTGCGTGAATTGATAGGAGAAATTTGACATCGCATCGAAGCGGTTGGTCACATAGTTCCAATGCGCTGGCTGGTCGAGGGTGCTGTGAACGACCGTGAAGTCCGAGACTTGGCGGACCATCCGGAGGCGGGTCAGCCACTGGCGCTGCTCGTCGGTAAGCTGGTGGCGGGTCCACTCCAGCGCCGCTGCGGCCACTGGATTCATGCTGTCCAGAGAATGGTTGCCCGAGGCATCCTCATCGTGATTTCCCTTCACGGTCGGGCAGTCCATGGCCCGGACGATTTCTAAACAAGCGGCCGGATCGGCGTTGTAACCGACGACGTCGCCCATACAGACATAGTCGGTCACGCCCTGTTCCGAAGCGTCTGCGAGGACAGCCTCGAGAGCTTCTAAATTGGCATGAATGTCACCGAAAAGAGCGATCCGCATGGAGTGGTCAAGGAATGGGGCGGCAAGTTTGGCGCTTGTGGGCGGTCTGTCGAGACGAAACCGGAAGCTCTAATGGGAGAACCACTCGTCAGGTCCGGCGGGTGACTGCAAAAGTTTGTTGAAAATGCTTTTATCCGGCGACACGGCCAAGGATTTTTCCAACGATTTCAAGGCACCAGCCACTCCGTATATCGGAAAATGCTCGCGTGTATGTTGCCAGTGGCTGGCCAGCGCTTCGTAGGCTTTTTCCGGGGTGCCGAAAATTTCGACCGCCCGTGCGGTGACGTCCAGTTCGGGATTTTCATGAGACTCGAGCACCAGTAGCAGGATCATCACGGTCGGCACATGGTTGCGTTGCTCGGTGTAGAGTTCGTGGGCGAGGCTCAGCGCTTCGGATTCTTTTCCAGTCACCCGGGCCAGCGCGTAGAACTCGTTCCTGCGCACATATCCCGGGGCCTTGCCCGTTTCCCAAGCCCGGTGGTATGTCTCCGCCGCACGGGCGAAACTTGCATTTGGGTCACGGAAGGCCGGAAATTTATTGGCGTCCGCAAGCAAGAAACCGAGGCTGCTCAGTAGGTTCCAGTCGTTGGGATTGTTGCGGATGCCGCGCTCCAGAAACGCCCGGCCCTGAAAAATCGCCGCCCGCCATGCCTCGCGCCGACGCAGCGCCGGTAGCTTCGAATCATTTAAATAATAGGATGCCGCGTTGTATGCCGAGTGCCAGGAACCGGTTTCCCAATAGTAGCGTGTCCGCGGGGCGAGATCCACGATGGTGCCGTAGGTTTCCGAAACGTCATTCCAGCGTTGCTCCTCGAAAAAACCGAAGGCGCGCAGGTTCAGGAAGGTCGCCACCAGCGTCCGCAAGCCACCCAGCGCTACCGCCGAACTGGTCTGGCCGATCTTATCCCGCGTACCGATTTCCATTTTCGGCGGCATCAACCCGGCAGCCTGTATGTCTTCTGCTAACCCTGCCTCGAAGGGCATCCTCGCCGCCCCGAAGGCCAGCAGCGCTAAGGTAAGCATTCCATTTCGTTGCCAGATTTTCACGTTAGAATTCCTTTTCCGCAAACACCAGCCACGACGCCGCCGTGAAAAACACGGCGTAATACAGCCCAACCAAGGTCAATTTCCCGAGTACCATCAGCGGCATCGTCTGGCCCTCGATCACTGCGTCGATCACGTTGAAATTCTGGAAATCCGGCAGCACCAGCGAGAACAACAGCGCCCCCATCCGGCCGGCGAGACTCTCGCCCGAGTGGCCAGCGTGCAGATAGACCGCCCGCGCGTCGGCTTGGAAGTGGCCGATGAAATAGACCATGAAACTGATGATCGCTGTGAACAACGTGCTGGTCGAAAAAGTGGAAATCAACAAGGCCAGCGACGCCATGATCGACGCCCGCAAAAACACCGCGAACACCGCCCCTTGCAATGACCAGGTCGGCCCGTTCAGCAGCGTGTCCCGCCGCAGCGACTCGACCGTGTCCGCCGGCCAACCCTGCGCCTGCGCCATCCCGAGTTGTTGACCCAGCACCACTGTGGTCCGGATCTGCAACACCGCCGTCATCAGTGCGTCCATCAGCGCCAGCGAGACGAATACTAACAGCAGCACGCCCAGCAATTTCCCCGCCAGATAGTCGATCCGCGGCACGGGCTTCGCCAGAATTGTATATAGCGTCCGGTCCTCCACATCCTTCGGCAGCAGCAGCGCCGTGGCCACGATCGAGAGCACCACGGAAAACAGCGTCATCGTCCCCAGCGACCAGCTCTTGATCGAGTGCAGCACATTCACCCCCAGCGATTCAGGGCCCTCGTGTTGGGGTAGATCGAAGAAATTGCTGGCGATGGCGATCACGGCAAACACCGCCAGAAAATAGAACACCTTCATCCGCACCAACTGCGTGAAAGCGTGACGGGCGATCACCCAGATCCGGCCCACATGCGAGCCCCGTGCCACTGCGTTTGTTTTACTCATACTCCATCCTCCCGGTTCGTGGTTTCCCGCAGAAACAGCCGCTCCAAAGTCGTTCGTGGCTTACCCGTCCGCACCAGAGAGGCTCCCGGCGAGCGACGGACCAGCGCCATGATCTGCGCCACCAACTCTGCGTCCGCATCTTTTAAAATAATCTCGGTCTGGTCCTCGATGGCGATCAAGTCCTCCAACCTTCCAGCCTTCACCATCTTGCCTTTGAAAATTATCCCCACATGGTCGCACACCTCCTGCACCTGTTCCAGCAGGTGCGAGCACAGGAATACCGTGATGCCCTGCTCCCGCAGCTTCAGGATCAAATCCCGGATCTGCCGTGAACCCACCGGATCCACCCCCGCCGTCGGCTCGTCCAGAATCACCAGCCGCGGCTCCTGCACCAGCGCCTGCGCCAGCCCGATCCGTTGCAGCATCCCCTTAGAATACCCGCCGATCCGTCGGTCGCGCGCGCCCTCCAGATCCACCAACGCCAGCAATTCGCCCACTCGGTCCTCCAGATCTCGCCCCTTCAATCCGCACAATTTCCCATAAAACCGCAGCGTCTCTGCCCCGCTCAGATGCTTGTAAAAATAAGGATTTTCCGGCAAAAAGCCCACGTCATTCCGCGAGTCCACTTTGAGCGAATCCTTGCCGAAAATCGCGCACGTGCCCGCCGTCGGGGCCACCAGCCCCAGCAGCGCCTTCATCGTCGTCGATTTCCCCGAACCGTTCGGCCCGATCAACCCGTAAACCTCGCCCGGCATGATCCGGATCGACACCCCGTCCACCGCCCGCAGCAGTTGCGCCTTGAAGGACGTCTTGAAGTCCTTCACCAGATTCACGATTTCTACAGCAGGGATTGTTTCGGCCATCGGCAGACACATCTTCAATACCATTGCACCGCTGGCAACGGGCAAATTTGTGCAATTTCCAATCCTGCCAGACCGCACACTTTCCTGCGACCTCGTGACAGCGGGATAAAGTCATCTAACAAAAATCATTTAAATCCAAGGATCCCATTCAATCCACCCAATTGTAGCCGAGAACCGCGATGACGCGTTCCGCCTCGCTGTGGTTGTGCGCACGCATCGCGTCTCCGGCCAGACGGCCTTTCCTAGCAGTTTGATTTCCACTCTTGCCAAGCCCCGCTGCCATGCCCTTACCTTCACCAACTCCAAAAAACGTCATGAACCGCATTCGCCTCGTCACCGCCAGTCTCATCACCGCCCTCGTTCTTCCCGGTTGCCTCCAAAGCGAGACCACCATCCACCTCAACAAGGACGGCTCCGGCACCCTCGTCGAGCAAACCACCCTCGGGGCCCAAATGCTCGGCATGATCGAGCAAATGTCCGCCATCGGCGGTCCAGATGCCGGTAAGAAAGACCCGCTCTCCGAGATGTTCTCGTCAGAAAAAGCCAAGGCCAAGGCCACCACCCTTGGCGAGGGCGTGACCTTCGAGAAAATCGAACCGCTCATGGCCGCAGGCAGCAAAGGTGCCCGCACCACCTACCATTTCGCAGACATCAATAAGCTCCAGATTTCCCCTGAAAATGCCATGAAAAGTGTCTCGCCCATGGGCGATGCTGCTCCGCCCACTGCGAAATCCAAGCCCGTCGTCTTCGCCTACACCGGTGGCACCCTCACCATGACCATGCCCGAGCAACCCGCCGCCGCCCCGGTGGCCGATCAAGCCCCTGCCGAGGCCGCCGACAATCCGCAGGCCGAAGCGATGATGAAGCAAATGTTAGGTGATATGAAAATTTCTATCAAACTCGTCGCTGAGCCCGGCATCGCCAGCACCGATGCCACCTACCACGATGCCAACACCATCACGCTCATGGATCTCAATATGGGCAAACTGCTCGAAAAACCCGAAGCCCTGAAAAAACTCCAGTCCGCCCCCAAGGACAATCCCGCCGCCGCCATGGAACTGCTCAAAGGCATCGACGGCATGAAAATGGAGACCAAGAAAATCGTCACCGTAAAGCTGAACTGAGCCACGCAAAACGCGTAGACCGAATGGCCCACGCGTTACCAGATGCGGCTAGTTCACAGATCAACTTGGATCGTCGGGATGACAATCACGTCCACCACTTCGCGCGTCGGTTCATAGACTCGGACGATGTGGTTCCCGTACCAATACAAACGGGTATCAGGCACAACTGCGATTCCCGGAAACCAATCGTAAGGCACTGGTCGAAAGGCATCCCACCAGTCGTCTCCGATCACATAGCCGATCACGAGCCGCTGTTGCCAACCGGACGGCAAACGTCTGCCACCTTGCCATACCATGCCGGGTGGCAGGCCATGCTCGCGGCCGCGAAATCCTGAGAAATAGCCAGTGATCCGGTCACGGTCGCGGTCTTCAAGACGGCCTTTGAATTCTCCCCGCTTGAATGCCTTGTGTTCGGCCTGATGATCCGCCCGTTGATCGGCTTTATTGTCAGATCTGTTATCGGCTCTGTTATCGGCTCTGTTATCAGTTCTGTTATCAGTTCTGTTATCGGCTCTGTTATCAGCTTTTTGCTCAACCTTATGCTCGGTTTTGTGCTCGGGCTTTTGCTCAACCTTATGCTCGGGTTGATTTGACTTATCTTTGTGAACGGCCATGTCCGGCTTTGGGTTGTTAGCCTTGTGGTCCGCGGGTTGACCTTTGTCCGCTTGTTCCTTCTTGTTTTTGCCGTTTTTGGCATCGTCCGCTTTTTCGGGGTCAGCGCTCACGCTGGCGGCGGACAGCGCCACCGAGGCGCTGACGAGGCCGAGCCATTTCAGAATTGATTTTGGTTTCATGGATTCGTTGGGATGTGGATTTTCGCGCAGATCGAGTTTAACGGACAAAGGATTCGCCGCTTCACCGCGCAGCAATCCTTCCGCAGCTTCCGTGCCTGCTCTCAGTCAACGCCTGTGGATTCCATGCGACTCACTGCAATCCAGTGGCTTGAACAAATTAGATCGTCCCGAGATCCAACGCCCCGCACGCCTGAATATCGGGCGCTTTGCACGGTCGGCGGTCATAATCCACGATTTTTATGAAGCGCCCCTGGCCCTTTCCTTGGAAATCTCATCCCCACCTCTCCGCAACTGATCTAACTCCTCCAGCGACTTAAACCATTCCGCGAATCAGGAACCACAAATCAATCCGCGCCTCCATCCACTACTTCAAGCCGTAAAAATCGCACAAGACGTAAGCGTCCTATATTCATTCCCCTGCCTTGGGTAAAACAGATGACGCGCATAGGCGGCTTCTTGAGGGGGCGCTGGTCTGGCAGCGGTGGGAGAGGGGAGTTGCTTGGCTCTTTGCCTCGCGTGAACAACTTCACTTGTCCGGCGGCGGTGGATCGTTTCCACTCGCAGCCCCATGCGACTTGACCGCTTCCTCACCCGCCGCACCGGCTTGCCGAGCAAGGAGGTTCTACGACTGTTAGCCGAGGGCGGGTTGGTGGTTGATGGCACGGTGGAACGCAGTGGCTTGCGCGAAATCGGGCGCTTCACACGGGTGGAAATGGCGGGTGAAATCCTCCAGGCCGAGGTGGCGGTGTATCTGATGCTGCACAAGCCCGCTGGCTATCTGAGCGCGACGACGGACCGACAACACCCGACGGTGATGACGCTGCTGAATCACCCGGCGCGGGACAGTCTGCATCTCGCTGGCCGTCTGGATCGGGCCAGTACTGGCTTGTTGCTGCTCACCAACGACGGACGCTGGTCGCGGCAGGTGACTGAACCCGTCGAGGAAATTTCCAAAGTCTATCGCATCAGCACGCGGGACGAGATTTCTCGGGAAACCGCAGCCATCTTCGCGGCGGGCATCTATTTCGCCTACGAAGATCTAACCACCCGGCCAGCAGTGCTGGAAATCCTCGCCCCACGCGAGGCCCTGCTCACTCTGCACGAGGGCCGCTACCATCAGGTGAAGCGGATGTTTCATGCGGTGGGGAATCAAGTGCTCGCCTTGCACCGCGAGCGCATCGGGCCGCTGGTGCTCGATGAGCGGCTGCCGTCTGGGCAATGCCGGGCCTTGGACGCGGAGGAAATCGCGTTTTTCCAAAGGTGAGTGCTGCCGTTAAATGCTTGGTAGCGGGTATGTCATCTGCTTATTAGGGTCTGCTTTATGGAATCTGAAATCGCTGGCTGGTTGGGAGTGGTGTTCCGCTTCGTGCATGTTCTTGCGGCGATTATGTGGGTGGGAAACTCGCTCTTGTTCACTTGGATGGAGTTGAATCTGATCGCGCCGAAGCCAGCGGATGAGCCAGAATCTAACGGCTTGCTAGGTCATCTCGACATGCTTCACGGCGGCGGCGTTTTTCATCTTGAAAAGCGCCTGATCCAGCCCCAGGCGATTCCGTTGCCGCTGCATTGGTTCATGTGGCAATCCTACACCACTTGGATCAGCGGCGTGCTGTTGCTGATAGTCACTTTCTATCCGCACTCGGGTGCCGCGCTGCTAGACGCTGCCAAAACCACTCTCTCCGGGCCGGCCGCCATCGGGCTGAGCGTGGGAGGTATTCTGGTTTGGTGGTTGATCTATGACCTGCTCTGGCGGACGAAATTGAAGGATCGCCCGCTGCTGGCGGCTCCGCTCACCTTAGTACTCCTACTGGCGGCGGCGTGGTTTTACAATCAGCATTTCAATGGTCGTGCGCTGTATCTACAGATCGGCGCGATGATGGGCTCGGCGATGACGGCGAACGTGTTTTTTCACATCATCCAAAACCAGCGGAAGTTCATGGTTTCGCTGTTAGCCGGATCGCCCCACGATTTGAAATACGGCAAGCAGGCGAAGCTGCGTTCACTGCACAACCACTACATGACGTTTCCGGTGTTGTTTTTGATGTTGAGCGGCCACTTCCCGCAACTCAGCAGTGCGGGGAACCGGATTGCGATTCTGTGCGTGCTCATCGTCTCGTTGGTCACGGTGAAATTCTTGATGAACTCGCGGTATTATTTCCGCCAATGGTTGGTCGCGATCTTCGGGACCTTCATCGCCGCCTGCGCGGCCATCGGCTGTTTGCTTGCCTCTCCAACGGCACAAAGTAGCACGTCAGATCCGGCGATTCAGGCAGGCAGCAGGTTATTCATCAGCCAAGGTTGCGCGGCCTGCCATCAATCTGGAGCGTCACAACTCGCGCCAAATCTTCAGGGCGTGTTCAACTCTCGGCAGATCCTAACAGACGGCTCCGTAGTCATCGCGGACGAGGCTTATCTCCGCCAATCTATCAAACAGCCGCAACTTCAGATCGTGAAAGGCTATGCGGCAGCGATGCCGGTGCTGCCGCTTACCGACGAGCAGATCGACCAGTTAGTAGCGTATGTGAAATCGCTGAAATGAGGCGGCTGCACGAGTGGCACGTAGTTCAGCAAAGTGGTTGGAGTGTCTTACTCCAGACCGTTGTCTGAGCATCCTGCTCCGAGTCTTTCTCTTTAAAATTCTGCCAAACAGCGTGCCATTCGAGGCCGCGCCTCACTTCGGCAAACCGCTGGCGAGTTTGTCCCAACGCTGTTTGAATGCGGGGCTGGTTTGCGAGAGGGTAGCGGCAGCGGTGAGCGCGTGTTCACGATTTCCCGCCAGCCAGTCGTAGGAAATCGCGCACTCATGGCGGCGAAGTCGTTCCTGCTCGCTGGGTGAATTTTTAACGAAAATCCGATGTAGCTCGATGAGTGTGTCAGACGATAAATCCGCCCATGTCGAGTGATGCACCTGCCCGTTGCCATCGGTGGTGGTGATGATCCCGGCGTCATCCGCAGCAATTTTTCGGATGACTTCCCCGGATTTCAGGGAGAATTCGCCGCTGACAGCTTCTTTGGCGAGGTCCTTTGCTAAATCGGTTAGGAAGATAACGGCGGAGTCTGTCAGCGCGATCAGGGACGTCCGGGTCGCGCCCTGGGTATCTGCCCCCAGCGACTTCAGATAAGCCGATGCTTCGATGAATCGGCAGTCTTTCGTGAAGCTTTCCAGTTTCGCCATCATCGCGACCAAATCCCAGGAGGCGGGGGGATGGGATGACCCGGTTGAGCCGCTTTTGGCGGTGGCTAACAGTTTCGCATGTTTGGCTAAATCGAGTTGCCAGGCCCGGACATCGTAGCGGGCGCGGCCACGGGTTTTCAGCTTGGGGAGAATTGTGTCGAGCTCGGCAATGGCGGCATTGCAGCCAGCATCATCTTTGGGATACCCCGCGAATACGGGACTGGAGAGTGCGGAATAGTCCGCCAGATAGTCCTGCGCGAGTTTCTGATAGATGGTCAGCCAGGAATCCTCTGCTGAAATTTTCGCGGTGGCGGCAGCCGTAAAACACGCGGTTGCAGGTTCAGCGAGGCCTTGTTCCCAGTTTTTCAGACCGGCCAGCATCCAAGTCATGACATGCGTGGCATCGGCCTCCGCAACTTCCGTGTCATTGGCGGGGATAGCGGGCAACAACATTACTTTCTCCAAGACCGTAGCCATGCCCACAAGGCGCGAATCCAGCGGGACGGTCACCAGATGGGCGGATGTCGCCTTGGCTTGGTTCCTTGCTTCTGCGGCTTGCCCGTCCAGATAGTTGGCGGCCACGGCTTCGACGCCTGCCCATGTGCGAGTCGGCTCTTGCACCTTGGGGTTTTCCAGCAGTTTCGCGAAATCCTCAGCGGCCCGGGTAAAATCATGAGCCTCCACCGCCGCCCGGGCCTCACGGTAGTCGCGGGCAATATCTGTCGAGTCAGCAGTCGTGGCCTCCGGGATGATCGGCGTGCTATTGGTCAACCCGGGCTTTTTGATTTCCAGCGATGGCTCGTTTTTGCGGTTGACCCACCAGATGCCGCCACCGATCGCCGCACACAAGAGGCCGATGGCGGCCACGACGTTGAATGTCTCACCGCGCTTTTTCTTCGCCCGGCGCTTCGCCGCACTGCCCGAGGTCCCTGCTGTCCCTGATTTGAGACGTTTCAGGGCCATCTCTAACAGCGCGATCATTTCGTCATAAGACGAGAACCGGTCGTTCGGTTCATAGGCCATGGCCCGCTCCACGATCCGGCAGACGTCCGCCGAGAGCTTGGGATCTGCGACGCCTAGCGGAACCACCTTTTTTTTCACCTCGCGTAAAACATCGGTGGACATGGTTTCCTCGCCGCACGACGGCTTGCCAGCCAGTGCATGATAGAGTGTGGCCCCGAAGGCATAGATGTCGGACCGGAAATCCTCGGGGTAACCTTCGATCGTTTCCGGCGGCACGTAATACGGCGTGGCCCAGAGTTCGGTTGCCTGAGCGCTGCCACCCTGTGTCACGAGGGCGAGTCCGAAATCCACGATTTTCGCATGGCCCTCGGCGTCTAACAATATATTTCCCGGCTTCACGTCGCGGTGGATCAGACCCGCCGCATGAGCGGCCTTGAGTCCCTGCGCGACCTGAATGGCGAGCGGCAGCAGCTCCAGTTCGGGGATTTTCCCACGCTCGCGGATCTGGTGCTCGAAATGACCGCCCGGCACGAATTCCATGGCGATGTAAAAGCGCTCGAAGGCCCGACCCGTCCGCAGCACCCGCACCACATGCGGATGGCTGAACGAAGCGGTGATCCGCGCCTCCTCCTCGAAGGCCGCGATCCGCCGCTCGTCCGCCGAGAACTCTTCACTGAGAATTTTCAACGCCACCTCCCGGTCCAGCGTGTTGTCTTGAGCGACGAACACCATGCTCATCCCGCCCAGAGCATGGCGGCGCAGCAGTGTGTAGGGTCCGAACTCGCGCTTCACCCGCGTGTGTTTGCCACAGGCCGGGCACTCGACATTGGTGAATGGCGCAACTGCGGACACATCCATCGCACTCCCGCACGCGTGGCAATAGGCAATGGTCTCGGCTCGTTCCGGCATGGACATAGGCTAACTACGTGGCATCCGAGTGCAAACTTGAAACTGCAAACTTGAAACTTGCGACACATTTTCTCACAGCGACACTCTGGCCGTGGAAATCCAAGTCGATGACAGTCCGGGCGCGCGCATCGACGCCTTTCTCGCCGCCCGCCTTGCGGACTTGTCCCGCTCGCGCATCCAGACGCTCATCCGCGAGCAATTCATCCAAATCAACGGCCACCCCGCCAAACCGCGCGACGCAGTGAAACTCGGCGATAAAATCACCATCGTCATCCCCGAGGCCGTCCCGCTCGACAACGCGCCCCAAGATCTTCCGCTGGAAATCCTGTTCGAGGACGACGACCTCATCGTCATCAACAAGGCCCACGGCATGGTCGTCCATCCTGCCCCCGGCAATCACGACGGCACCCTGGTCAACGCCCTGCTTCACCACTGCCGGGGGAAACTCTCCGGCATCGGCGGCGTCGAGCGTCCCGGCATCGTCCACCGTCTCGACAAGGACACCTCTGGCTGCCTCGTCGTCGCGAAATCCGACGCCGCTCATCAATCGCTCGTCACCCAGTTCGCCGGGCGCAGCACCATGGAAAAACTCTACCTCGCCGTGACCGAGGGCATTCCAAAACCCGCCAAAGACACGATTTTCACCTCCCTTGGCCGTCATCCGGTGAACCGCCAGAAAATGGCTGTCATCAATCCCCCCGGTGGCAAAACTGCCATCACTGATTACGAAATTCTCGCCACGGATGCCGCCAGCCGCACCGCGCTCGTCCACTGCCACCTCCACACTGGCCGTACCCATCAGATCCGCGTTCACCTCCTGCATAAGGGCTGCCCCCTCGTCGGCGATCCGATCTACGGCAAGCCCAGCAAAACTGCTACGCAAACCGGTCGTCTCATGCTGCATGCCTGGAAGCTTGCTTTCGATCATCCGATCACCGGGAAACCCGTCCGTTTCGAGTCGCCCATCCCCGCGGAATTCAAGCCATGGACCGACCTCACCCCAACGCTCTTCCGTGATGAATGACGACCTCCTTCCCGACCTGATCGCCGCCGTCGAGCAACAGCTCACCTCCCCGCAGACACCCTACGTCGCGCGTGCCCATGCCCGACTCATCAAGCTCGGCATCGAGGATGCCGAAGCCAAATCTCAGATCGCTCTCTGCCTCGGCGCAGTGATGGACCAGATGCTCCGAACCCACCGGACCTTCGACGAAACCGCGTATCGCGCCAGCCTCGACGCCCTGCCGCTTGAAGCAGAGGAGGAATAATTTCAGCACTTTCAAACGAATACACCGATCTCAAACGTTGGTAACAACAAGACTTGGCAGGTAACCAACGGCACGGCCAACCTGCTCAATGGTCTCGGCGTCGGCAACTACACCATCCAGATTTACACCGAATCTTATACGAATGGGACCAATACTGCGGGCAATATCTTCGGGTTTACAGCAGGTGCAGGCAATCCGACAGCCACATTCACTGTCATCCCTGAACCCGCGAGCGCTGCATTCGGACTGATCGGCACGGTGCTGTTCCTACGTCGTCGGCGGTAATTTCTCGCCCCCCACCAAGTCACGCATCATATTGGGTGGACTTTGATCTTTAGCCGACAACGGCAAAAGGGGATTACACGTGCTCTCGCGTGTTGCCCTCGGTGCCATCGTCCAAAACCGACTGGAAAACGGACCCGCCTCCCTTCACTCGCAAGCCAAATTATCTAACTTCCCCAACGATTTCTCTCGAGAGCAAGATGGATGCCGGTAGCCGCCAGCGTGACTGCCGGAGCCGTCTTTCGCTGCACTTTCTATTTTTAGGCGTTTCGTTCATTGCTGATTTGGCGCGGACGGCTGTTCCTTATCGGGTGGGCTAGTTGGCCGGGCGCACTTGCGACCTACCTCAAAACTAGCAAATGAGGCCAAGGCGATGTTGAGGAGAAACGCGCTCCAGTAGAACTCAGATTCAAATGGTTTGAAACGGAGGTTCGGGTTGTTGATTCGGTTGACCAAACCAATCTTGTCCTCGACCCAAAATGTTTTTAGAAGTCCGACTTTGTGTGACTTGGGCAGGCCATACTTGGCGACCTCATCCGGGCTGGCGAAAAAGAAGTAAGTAGCGACGTTGAGAGTCACGAACACAGCGATGCTCGCACAACAACCGACGTAAAACCGTTGGTCTTTCAGAAAAGAGTGTTCGTCGGTGTCGGTCATTCTTACCTTTCGTTCACAGGGGACGCGCAGAAAAGTCTAACATGTTATTAGGCCACATAGTCACGACTTCCTAAACCTCTTCCTCAGCTTCCGTAAGAATGGCATAAACCAAATCAGCATCATTCCGCTGCCAATAATCATCCCGCACAACCGTCCCATCACTTCGCATCTGGCATCTAAATTTTCAGAGCTAGTAGATGTGGCGACGATATGCTGATACATCATGTAGGTCAAGGTAGCTGCAACAAGAAAGAGTGCGGCTGTCAGTATCAGTTTTAGCTTTAATGTCATCATAACTTTGGGTGTGTTCAATGTGGCTTAACGACCATTAGGCGCTTCGTTCATTTGGGTTGAACCTTCTGGAGTTCTGGTTGGAGGCGCTGCATCTGATGGCGCAATGCAAGCTGACCCCATGTATCTCTGGCCTCCTTCTCGTGCCACATGCCGACAAGTGAAAGCAGAAGCATGACGAAGCAAAAGACTCGGGAGGCGAACGACTGGCGGAACATGAGCAAGCCGGAGACGCCTGCGAGAATGGAGAAGAAAATGAAGCAACAGCCTGGTCCACAAGCCGCGATGGTAAGACTGCCAATGATGGCGGTGATGAAATAAGTGCCGCCGAGAAAGATGATCTCGGTTTGGCGCGGAACCGGTGTTACGGCGCTCGAACTCGCGGGAGGCGTGGAACTCGGGGTATTCATTGGATCTCGTTCAAAGGACGTGCGGAGAGGCGCCTAACGTGTTATTAGACGACGGGTCGTGATGTTTCACGACTCGTCGCATAGCAAATTAGTTTTTCGAGTTTCATGCACGAATACTGCGCGACCGAGTATTCCCCGGCAAGGATGAATTGAAACAGCTTCAAAGCCCCCAAAGGCAGATCCCGCAGTGGTGGCTAATTTTCCAGAGCGAGAAAATTTTCCGCTGGATTTGAGATTCAATTTGGCATCATCGGGAAAAGTGAGTTTGCTTCCGATGAAAGGAAGTGGAACATGAATTCCACCACCAGCACCATGTCACAAGCCATCATCGACCCAGAGGAGGTCCGCCGATTTGCAGCGGAGTTGAAGCGTTTTAATGGCGATCTGCGCGAGCGGACGGGTTCGCTGATGACCCGTTTCACCGCCTTGGGCGACACTTGGCAGGATCAGGAGCAGGATAAATTCGCCACCGAGTTCACCCAGCTCATGAAGACGCTCAAGTCGTTCCTAGAGCTTTCCGACCGCCACACACCCTATCTGTTACGCAAGGCGGAGCGCATCCAGCAGTATCTCGATCAGCGCTGAACCAGCGTGCCATCCGCGATGTCCGACCAAGTTAAAATTTCCTCCATCGACGCGCTCGAAGCCTTTCGTGCGGATTTGCTGCAATACATTTCCAAGGCCCGCGTCGCGCTGGACGACATGGAGGGCGATGTCCGCCGCACCCAGACTTGGCTCGATACGGACCGCTCGCTGCACTGGGCCGGGCAATTGAAACTGGGCCTGAAAAATCTCCAACAGGCGGAGCAGGAACTTTACAGCGCTAATCTAACCAGCCCGCAGGCCAGCAACGCATTTCAAAAAATGGCGGTCCTCAAAGCCCGGCGGCACGTGCAGGAGGCGGAGGAAAAATTGCGAATCGTCAAGCACTGGCGGCAGACCTTCGAGACTCGCACCACGCCTTTGCTGCGGCAGTTGGGGCCGCTCTTCGAATTCATCGGCCAGCGTCTGCCGATGGGTGTCCACTCGCTCGGGGAGTCGATCAAGGCGCTGCAAGCCTACGCCGAGAAAAGCCCAACGCCACAGCCCGCCGCGCCCGCAATCCCCGAACCGGGAGGTGAGCCATGAGCATGTCCGGCAGCAAGGGCCTGCTCACCCTCGCCACCCGCCAGCTTCAGGCGCGGTGGGGAGAAACGCGGTTTGCATGGCGGGATCGCAAGGCCCAGGAATTCGAGGAAATGTATCTATCGGAACTGATGCATGGCGTGAATTCAGCCTTGCGGGTCATCGATGAACTCGACAACTTGCTAGACAAAATTCATGCAGACTGCGACTGAATCCATCAATCTCCGCTCCGTGCAGGGACGGCTCGAACACCTGAAATCCGGGGTCGCCTCCGTTATTTCCAGCGAGCATGACCTGATCAAAAATCGAGCCGAGCGCCTACAGGTCGTCCGTCGCGAAATGCTTGCCCGGGAAGAGGCGGATGCGGAGGTGTTGAACCACCGAGTCCGGGAACTGGCCACCGCCCGGCAGGAGGAAATCGCCCATACGGATGCCGTGTTCGCAGCGCGTGGTGACAAATTTCACCAAGCCTATCACGCCAGTCGTGCCGCCATGGCCCAGCGCGTGCAGAGCGTGAAGGACCGGAAAATCGGCCAAGTTCAGGGCGCGATCATGCGGAAGCGCGAGACCCGCAAGCAGGAGTTAGTCCGCGCGGAGGAAGCACACCGAGCGTTTCAATCCGAACTTCTAGCCGACCGCAACCTGCGCCGGGATTTGCGGAAATCGATCCTCTCCGCCTTCCGGTCCTATCGCCCCTTGATGGAAAAGCATTACGACGGCAAACGCACCGACGCCCCTGAATTGGATCTCACCAGCCCGCCCGCCGCGCTGCGCGAGAAGCTGTTAGCCCGCCTGTCATCTGCTGGCGAGGCCTTGGATGAGGCTAACCGCCTACCCCTGGCGAGGTTCTTCCGCACCGTGCCACTCTGGTTGTTAGGACTGCTCATCGCCGGGGCGTTTCTCTGGCAGGCATTGCATACGGGTGGCCACGGACTACCAGCGGTCCTGCCCGCGCTCATCATCGCGGAAGTCGTCCTGCTGCTGGTCTGGGCGCTGGGTTTGTTCCTCGCCATGCCGACGGTTCGCCGCGCCGCCGAATCTCTAGCAGCCGCGCGGGTATTGGAAATTTCTGCCGAAAAGGAATCCGCCGCCCGCTTGGAGGCCTTGGCAGCCGAGGTCCGTAGCGAACAGGAAGTGGAAGGTCAGAGCCTCGGCGAGACTTTCCGCGAATCCGATAGCGAGTGGAAAGCCCGCATGGCTGCGGGCCAGAAAAAACTCGACCAGCAGTTCGCCCGCCTGCCTGCGCGCTTGGACCGGCTTTATCAGCGCAAGCTCGCGCGGATCGACGCCAGCCACGTGCAAGCCCTCGTCCTCGCCCAAGCGGACGGCCAAGCAGCATCCGCACTAACAACTGCCGGGATCGCGAAAACCACCAGCATGATCGAGGCGGAAACGGATGCGCTCATCGCCCAGCTAACAACTCCTTGGCAGTCCACCGTGCTGCCGCATTTCACCACTCTCGGCGTGTTGGAAACAACATCGCTCGCCCAATTTCCCGGCTGGAGTCCAGATGTCTGCGCGAACTGGACCCCGCCTGATGACGCGCCACTAGCGGTGCGCCTCGGACACATCGCGGTGGATTTGGTGAAACTCGCGGGTGGCACCCCGCATGACCGCCGACTCGCCTTGCCGGGTGAGGCGAATTTCAACGTGCCGTTTGCCCTGGATTTTCCGAATCACGGCTCGCTCATGATCGAGAGCGACGGCACAGGTGGTGGCGTCGCGACTCAGGCCCTCAGTGAAATCGCGCTCCGTCTGTTAGCTGCACAACCGCCGGGGCGAGCCTCGTTCGTATTCATCGATCCGGTCGGCCTCGGCAAGGATTTTGCGGGCCTCATGCACCTCGCGGATTATGAGGAAACGCTCATTACCCAACGCATCTGGACCCAAAGCACCCAGATCGAGGAACGGTTGGCGGAACTCAACGAGCACATCGAAAAAGTCATCCAGATGTATCTGCGCAATGAGTTCGCCGACATCACGGAATACAACGAACAAGCCGGCATCATCGCGGAAAAATACCGTTTTCTCGTCATCGCCGGTTTCCCCGCCGCCTTCAGTGACACGGCTTGCAAACGGCTGCTTTCCATCGCCTCCAGCGGTGCGCGCTGCGGGGTGCATGTGCTCATCCAGCGGGACATGCGCCAGCCGCCGTTAGATGCTGCGCTCGATGACGAACTCCGCCGTGCCTGCCTGCGCGTCTCTTTGCGCGACGGGCGGTTTCATCTAGCAGGTGCTATGCCCGGAGCAGATTTAGTCACCTTCGATCCGCCGCCAGCGCCCGAGGACGCGATCACGCTGGTCCATCGTATCGGCAAGGCCAGCATCGACTCGAATCGCGTGCAGGTGCCATTTTCCCACATCACCCCACCTGCGGATGAAATGTGGAGCTTCGACACTACCGAGGAACTCCGTGTGCCGATCGGCCGCACCGGGGCGAAGAAATTGCAGATGCTCGCCATCGGCAAAGGCACCCGCCAGCACGCCCTCGTCGCCGGGAAAACCGGCTCCGGCAAGTCCACCCTGTTTCATGTCATCATCACCAATCTCGCCCTCTGGTGCAGTCCGGCACAGGTCGAGTTCTATCTGGTGGACTTCAAAAAAGGCGTCGAGTTCAAGTGCTACGCCACCAAGAAGCTGCCGCACGCCCGCGTCATCGCCATCGAGAGTGATCGGGAATTTGCGCTCAGCGTGCTCCAGCGACTGGATGTGGAATTGAAACGTCGCGGTGAGTTGTTCCGTCGCGCCGGGTCACAGGATCTCGCCAGTTACAAGCGCAGTCCCGGCCACGAACCGATGCCGCGCAGCTTGTTGCTCATCGACGAGTTTCAGGAATTTTTCACCGAGGACGACGCCGTTGCGCAAGAAGCCTCGCTGCTGCTAGACCGGATTGTTAGGCAAGGCCGCGCCTTCGGCATCCACGTCATTCTCGGCTCCCAAACTCTCGGGGGGGCCTACACTCTGGCCCGCGCCACGCTCGGCCAGATGGTCATCCGCATCGCCCTCCAGTGCAACGAGGTCGATGCCCATCTCATCATGGACGATGACAACCCCGCGCCCCGGATGCTCACCCGGCCCGGCGAGGGGATTTACAACGATCACGCCGGTGCGCTCGCCGCTAACAGCCCGTTCCAAATCGTCTGGCTCCCCGAGGACGAGCGCGATGCCATCCTCGATCAAGTCACCGCCCGCGCCGGAAGCGAGGGGAAATTGCCGCGTCCGCCGATCATCTTCGAGGGCAACGCGCCCGCCGAAGTCCGCGACAACGTGGAGTTGAAAGCACTGTTCTGCACGCCGCCCACCGCCCGTCCCGCCACCGCCCGCGCTTGGCTCGGTGCGCCGAATTCGATCAAAGGCCCCACCGAAGCCATTTTCCAACGCCAGAGCGGCAGCCATTTGTTAGTCGTCGGCCAATCCGCCGAGCGCTCGCTCTCGTTGTTAGGCATCGCCGTCGTTGCCCTCGCCGCCCAATACCCACCCGGCCAAGTCGCCTTCGTCATCCTCGATCCCCACGCCCATGACTCAGGCGCGGATGCTTTGTGGCAAAAACTCGCCGCCCGTCACCCCGGTTTCATCCGCCTCGGTGGTCCCGCCGAGGTGGCCGCCCACATGGTCGAGCTCAACGCCGAGTTGGAATCCCGCGGCCCGACATCCGGCCGCGATGCCCCGGAGATTTTCCTCATCATCCACGACCTCCAACGATTCAAAGCCCTGCGCCCGGACGATGAATTCCGCTTCTCGATGGATGACACCCCCGCCGCCGTCACCCCGGCCCAAGCCCTCGCAAATCTGCTAGGCGAGGGCGGCCCCGTCGGCATCCACGTCCTCGCCGCCACCGATACCTGGAACAACGTCAGCCGCTGGATTCCGCGAAAATTAATGGCCGACTTCGAGATGCGCGTCCTCTTCCAAATGAGCGCCGGCGATTCCGCCAACCTCATCGACTCACCCGCCGCCACCCACCTCGGCCTCCACCGCGCCCTTTTCCACAACGAGCACCTCGGCACCCTCGAAACCTTCCGCCCGTACGCCATGCCGGATGCGGATTGGCTGAATGAAATTTTCCCTGCGCCCGGCGCGGCGTGATACCCACGCGCCAACCCGTAGCGCTGGACATGCCAACCTATTTTGAATTTGAAGTCACATGCAGGTAGATTTCCGTTGTCGTGATATCCTCATGACCCAACAAATCCTGAATCGTCCGCAGGTCCGTTCCTCTCTCCACCAGATGGGTTGCAAATGATGCCGCCGCCTCACTCCCGTTTCCAGATCGTTTGACAATTGCTGCACCGGGAACAACCAAAACCACTCGAAGGATTCCACCGTCCAGAACCCTTCCATTAGGGAAAATTCACCTTGAAACCTCCTCTCCTGAAGACGATTTCACCGCCAAGACGCCAAGGAAAAGAAGTTTCGGAGGCTGGAACTTCGCCAACCGGCTATTTCTTTTCCTGAACTTGGAACTCTTGGCGTCTTGGCGTCTTGGCGGTGAAAAATTTCTCCAACGATGCGAATTCCGTCCCGTTATGATCCCTAATGGAGGCACCATCCACCGCCCTGCGGAATTTCCTCGCCAAGGCACCTGGGAGATACACGCCAGCCTGCCCCTGCCGGCAATCCGCATCCGCCGCTTGCGCGGTCACTTAGGCGGGAGTGAGCCCGAGGTCGGTTGCATACGGGGTGATGCTGTCTTTGAAGGTGAGCAATTGGGTGGAAAAGCTCAGGTCCGTACGTGCGATGTAGTCGTTTTTTGACAGGGTCTTGTGTTTGTTGTTGTTGGTTTATCAATGCGTTGTGTTTCGAGCAGAGGGGTCTGCTGGAAAAGGTTTTTGGGGGGAATTGGGGGGTGGTTCGGTCCCGACTGAGGGGTGGTTCGGTCCCGAATGAGGGGCAGTTCGGGCACGGGTGCAGTACGCCCGCAGGGGTAAATCGGACGGGGAAATGACCGTTGCTAACATAAATCCTCCAATTTAGAGGACATCGGAGCTGGGAAGGCAAGTAACCAATTCGGCGTTTTTGGGCCGCGCATCAGGATTTAAGGAGGGTCAAGGCCAGTTAGTCTGGACTTGGTTTTGCCGCGACAAGCCAAAATCACAAAACTGGATGCGTGCCAGTATCTACATTTCAAGCTGGCGGCGGGGACTTGGTAATTTTACGTTTCACCCATGCGGACAATTGACGAGTGGCTGGCATCTGAGGAGACGGGAAAACGGTTTTCCCACTGCCTCTGCTGCAAGGTGCCGCTGGTGGAAATCGACGCACCGTGGTTGGTGAACAAAGAATACCTGCGTGGCGAGTGCGTGCTGGAATACGCGATCTGCCAACCGTGCCGCGACGGCGTGACGAACCGCCTCTCCAGTGAATCGAAGGAGGCGGTGCGGCAATTCCTGGAGCGGGAAATCGACTGGGAGGAGCGGATGAAGGAGTTCATGCTCGCGCATGAGCTAACGGAGCGCTTCACGGCCTGCATCGCCTGTCGCACGGCGCGGAAGGATCTGGAGAGCTTCGGCATTTCCGCGTTGTTTGATTCCAGCGGGGCATTGGTGACGGGTCCTTTGCCGCTGATGGTTTGCAAATCCTGCGTCACGAAAATGACCGCCGGGCTCTGTGCGGAAAGTCGCGCGATCTGGCGGGATTTCCTGGCGAAATACTTCGAGGGGCCGGCGGACGATACGGGATTCTTTGACCTGTTTTGAGAATCTCAACCGTGGGCCAAGGCCTCCTCGAAGGCGGCGACCAGCGTTTCCAGCGGCTCCAGTCCGCAGGAAACCCGCAACAGATTCGCAGGAACCCCGCAGCCCTCCGCCCATTCGAGTTCGTGATAATGGGCTAACAGGGTGTAGGGGCAGACCAGCGAGAAGGTCGTGCCGAAACTCGGGCCCTTGCTCAGGCGCAGGGCGTCATAGACCTTAGGAGTCTTCTTCGGGCTTTTTAAAACGAAGGACAACAGCCCGCCGTAGCCGCCGCCTTTGCGCATGACGGCCTCGTAGTTTTCGCGGTTCATCAGCGACGGATGCCAGACCGCGCCGACGGCGGGGTGGGCGTCGAGCAAGGCGGCGATGGCCAGTCCGTTCGCGTTCACCGTTTTCATCCGCCCGGAGTAGCCCTTCATGTTGGACAGCAGGATTTCCGCATCGGCGATGTAGAGCGGCGCACTCTCGGACGCATCCGCGCCTAACGAAATTCGCAGCGCGTCCGCCACCGGCGAGTCGGCACGGATGGAGGCCACACCGGCCATCACGTCGCCCTCGCCGGAAATCCATTTCGTCAGGCTGCCCGTCACCACATCGGCGAATTTCAAGGACTCCACATTCAGCGGCCCGGCGGCGGAATCGTCGATCACGAAGGGCGTGCGGCTGTCCTCGCAGGCCTTCGCCACGCGATGCAGATCCACCGTCCGCAGCAGGGGATTACTGGGGACCTCGGTGAAAACTCCAGCAAACTCGCCCTGGCGGATGCGCATCAGCGCTTCATCGAAGGACTCACCCGTCGCCTCATTTAGATAGACCACGCCATGGCCGAACATTTCCTGCACTTTAAGGCTATCTACATAGGGAAATTCCAACTGCAGCGTCTTCTTGCCCTCCAGCATTCCCGGCAGCGCGCGCAACACCGCCGTCACCGCCGCCATCCCGCTCGTGAAAATAAACGTATCCGCCGCCGCCGCCCCTGTGAACTTCGCCACCGAACGCGCGATTAAATGCGACTTCGATCCCTCACGCAGATTTCCCTCCAAGAAATCCAGCGCCTGCCGACTGCTCACCACCTCGCCCGCAAAGCGCCAATAGGCATCCGCCTCCGCCTTCGCCTTCGCTGGCACCACCAGCACCTGCAAGCCATGGAAACTCGTAATCCGCACCGCCGTTTCCGCCCGCCGCTCCACCCAGCGATGCGCCCTCTGCACCGAGCCACGCGTCGGCAAAACGATCACCTCTTCAGACTCGCTCGCCACCTCCGCCTTCGCCGCTGCGAACAGGCGCTCCACCGCCGGATGCTTGAAAAACCGGGGGTAGCCCGTGCGCATCCGCTTCACTACTTTTTCACGCCCCTCCTCATAGCCGATCACCGAATCCCACGTCGGCAAGCACACCGAGCACGCGTGTGCGGAATCCGGCAAGGGCAGGCCCAGATCCTCTTCCTGCCACGCCGGGTTGGCTGCTAAGTCACGCTTCACCCCCCCTCCATGCCCTGCCACCGCCCATTGGGCAAGCCGGATCAACTCCACCCCGCCGATAATTCCCGCCAGCATCCAAAACTCCCCGAAAATTCTCCCCCCGCCCATCCATCCCGCCAGCTCCGCAAGCTGACACGACTGCTAAAAAGTATAACGTGCATCCAGCCGCCAATACGCAACCATCGTCATATCGATCGATGTGGAAAACTCTCAGGTTTGCAGGGTCCAGAGTTCGGGTAAGCGGGCTACGGATTCGCTCCAGGGAAGGTCATGGGTGCGCAGGTTTAGACGGAAGAAGTGACCGGTGGCGTAGGGATCGGCGACGCATGTGCGCATGGGTTTGGCGAGCAGAGGGCGCTGCGGCTTCTGCAAGCGGTGGACGCGAAGGTCCAGATGGGCCAGCAGCTCTACACCGAGGATGAGCAGACGAAGGACAAAAGTGAATTCGTCCTGATCTGATGGCAAGGGCGAAAATCAGGGAGAGGGCGGCGGCAATGGGTTTCATCTTCATTGGCCGGATTATCCGGAAGCTGCCCCGGGAAATCGAGGGGGAAATCCTAGGATTGTAGTAGATCCCCAAATATTTGAATCAAAACGGCGGGTTTCAGTCCTCAATGCTTGTTAGCCGGGACCCCAGAGACGCCATACAGA
>JANXMQ010000001.1 GCA_025354565.1 Akkermansiaceae bacterium | reverse complement strand
CCAGGTTCCAGATGGGTATTGAGGGGAAGTTCTTGTCTCACCCGCCGGGTGAGCGGAAATCACAGCCATGGGAGCATCCATGACTTTGAAATTACGTCACTTGCCGCGTTCTGGCGAGTTTTCCATTTTCCTCTTTAGGTTCATGGTGCTGCCATTGGGTGGGATAGCGCGCCACGGATCGATAGGTTCCCTCCGGGATGTCGCCCAGCCCTCCCTTCGGGATGAAGAGCCGCTTGCCATCACGTTGGTCCACCATCCATGACCCGGCGTTAGGTTCCAAGGATCGACCACGCGAGTAGCCCTTCGGCAGATAAGTGGGAGGAGCATCAGCAACGCGATACCAGAGTTTGTCCTAGTTCCAGTCCGCCTCGGGTATGGGGCCTTTTGCGTGTTCGATGGACTCGGAAAGCCTTTCGGAAGCCATGACGACCGGTTTTCCAGCGACTGCAAAAGGAGCAGCAATGATTCCGCAGTTTGCGAACAGAATGGCAAGCCCAAGGCAGCCTGCTCCTGACATTCCAGCAGCAATGAAACGAGCCGGATGCGTGGGCATTTCCTTTGCTGGATGACTTTGTCAGGACCGCCGTTGAGCTCATTTCCTTTCAAACGCGATGGCTGCGGCGGGAAATTCATACCTAGCAAGCTTAGCACTCCGGGCCGACGTGCCAAGATTTCTTTCATGTGCATGATTCGTCTGGGCTGTCGAGCTACCCTTCAAAGGGAAGGAGTGAATCCTCCCGACACATTAAGCGGCTTGAACTGGGTGAGGAATGCATCGCTCATCAAGCAAGCCGGTCTCGGAAATCCGCATAACCGAACTCGCGGAGGATCTCCAATCTTCCATCCTCATGCTGAAGCGCGATGGGCGGGTGTTTGACGCCGTTGAAAGTCGTTGTTTTGACCATGGTGTAGTGGGCCATGTCGTCAAAAACGATGATGTCGCCCCCTTTGAGTTCGCGGGGAAATGAAAAATCCCCGACCACATCGCCCGCCAGGCAGGTCGGGCCGCCGAGACGGTAAGTGAGGGGAGATTGGGGATTCGTGGGGTCGCCAGCGAGGTGGTAGCTTTCGCCATCGAAGACGACCGCTGGCATCTTCGTCGGCTGCTGGCTTTTGGTCTCTGAATCCTCAACGAGAAACACATCCGGGCGGTAGGGCATTTCCATCACATCCGGCATGTGGGCGGTGGCGGAAATACTCAGAATGGCGAGGCGGTGCCCGGCGGATTCGAACACATCCATGACGCTGGCCCGCAGCACACCCGTGTGGATGGCAATCGCTTCTCCCGGTTCCAACCAAATTTCGACTCCATATTTCTCATGCGTTTCCCTGACGAGCCGGATCAGCCGATCGCGGTCGTAGAACGGCTTGGTGATCCAATGCCCGCCGCCCATGTTCAGATAGGTGAATTGCGGCAAGCGGAGAATATGGCCGAATTTTTCATCCACGGCGGCGAGGGTTTTTTCCAGGTCGTCCGAGTTTTGCTCGCAGAGCGTGTGGAAATGGAGGCCGGACAATCCTGTTAGATCGGCCTCGGCGAGTTGCTCCGCAGTGATGCCGAGTCGCGATCCAGGCACGCAGGGGTCATAAATTGGCGTCTCTCCGGTCGAGCATTCCGGGTTCACACGCAGGCCGCACAGGAGTTCTCCTTTTTTGAATCGAGGATGCGCCATCACCATTTCCCGGAAGCGGAACCATTGGGAAAGCGAGTTGAAATCCAAGTGGTCCGTGAATTCACAGAGCGCATCAATGTCAGACTCATCGTAGGCGGGCGAATAAGTGACGATATGCTTCTGGAAATAATCCCTGGCCAACAGCGCTTCCCACAAGCCCGAGGCACAGCATCCATCGAGATCATCGCGTAGATAAGGAAATGCCTTCCAACAGGAAAATCCCTTGAGCGCGAGCACGAGATGGCACCCCGCTGCTTCCTTCACCTCGCGCAAAATCGCGGTGTTTCGTTTCAGGGCGGCGATTGATATGACAAACATGGCGTCTGCCACCGACTGAGAGGCGAAACGACTGTAGAATCCAGAACGTTTTTCCAGCTCGTTTGGAGCCCCCCATTGTCCCTGAAAATGCAGGCCGTCAGCGCTCGCCGGGAAATGGGTTCGCCGAGAAACGAAGTTGTGTTTCGATCCGGGATTCCGGCGTATGCACCTCGCTCTTCCGATCGATCATTGAGATAGAGCAAGCCGCAAGCACGCCGACTCCGCCCAGTGCGAGCAGGACTTTTCCGCCGTGGCCGCGTGCGGGTTTCAGCATTCGCGTGACTCGTGATTCCAAGGCAGAGATTTCGGCCATCGGCAGTGCCAGTGGCGAAAACGCCCGTTGTTCGGCAAAATCACACAGCACCCGGGCATAAATCTTCGGGTCGATGCCATCGCGCAAGACCCGTGTGTCGCAGGCATATTCACACTGGATCACGAAACGCCGGGCCATCCAGTGAACCAGAGGATGATACCAATACACCGCCAGCACCAACTCCACTAACAGCCGACACAGCGGATCGCGACGGCGGTGATGTGCCAGTTCATGTTGCAGCACCACCCGCCGGATTTCTTCGGTCCATGTGTGCCATGAGGTAGGAACGAATATCACGCGGTGAAACACACCCGCCGCCATCGGACCATGCAGTCTTTCCATCTCACAAACCGCCACCCCTGCCACGCGGGCGACCTCCACGGACCGTCCGCGCCACCGCTGCAAAGCCAGTATCGCCCAGATCAAGCGTCCCACGGTTCCAGCAAATCCCATGGCCCAGATTGCCAGGAAAATACGCCCCCACGGCAGTCCCGCGCCACCGGTAACACGCGCTACGGATGGGAAAATTCCATACTTCGGCAGCACCGCGACCAAGACCGGAAACACCGCCAATAAAAACAACAACAAAACCGTCAGTCGCGGATCGCGTGCGGAGTCCCGAATACCTGCCAGAAAGACCAACCCGAAGGCGATGATCGAAAATGTGAGGATTGGAATCATCGGATGGTGGAGTGATTCATTTGTCGCCGCTTTCGTCGATTAATTTCCGGATGCGGGCGATTTCATCCTCGCTGAGTTTCTGGTCTTTCGGATCGAGCAGGGAGGCGACGAGTTTTTCCGGGCTGCCCTCGAAAAATGTGGCCAGCAGTTGTTTCAGAGCTGTCCGTTTCGCCCGCTTTTCAGGCACAGCGGGCAGATACACGTAGCGCCGCGAGTCCTTGGAGTGAGTCACCAGCGCTTTTCCTTCCAACGTCACTAACAGCGCCCGCACCGCCGAATACCCCGGTGGGTCCGGCAGTTCCGCCAGCACTTCCTCCGCCGTCGCCTTGCCCTTGCGAAAAAGGATGTCCATCACCTGTCGTTCCCGCCGGGAAATCTGGCCGTCCTCGAAGCGTTTCATGCGGCTACTTTGCCAAATGCCGGAAAAACCGCAACTTAAATGCTGAAAAAACTGCAATTAAAAATTGACACCCTTGATTTTAAATGCTGTTTTTCCAGCACTTGAAACACCAAATCGTCATTTCACTGGGGGGCTTGCTGGCTGCGATCCTCATCAACTCCTGCGCCACCAATGGTGGGGGTGCCAATGGTAACCAAGGCGGCCGCACGGGTGGCGACTTCCTCAGTCCGATCAAGGGAACCTCAGTTGACGGTATCCCCGGCGCTCCGAGCCAAACCACCAGTAACGGTGTGACCATGGGCCTCCGAACGGGTGACCAGGCGGTCAACCGCAACAGCATCGACGCGATTCTAAATAATCCGAACCGGAAGCAGGAAGAGCGCCCGGGCCTCGCCACGGGTTGGGGCGACGAGAGGAAATCCGAGCTGATTCAGGGTTCGTTCGTTAGAGCCTCATCGAAACCCGCGGGAATTGACGTGATCTATTACAACGACCCCAAAGGCATTGAGGCGATGAGCAATTACAAGGAGCGGGTGAATCCCATGCAAACCGCCGCCGGTGATCTGGTAGAATGGGGCGTGAAGAGTGGCTTCGGATTTCTAGCAACTTATAAGGAAGGCGGATACGGACGCCGCCTCGTCGCCGGTGAAAAGGATAGCACTTATACGATCGTCGTAAAAAACCGCTGCAAGAGCGCACTTGAAATCGTCGCGAGTGTGGATGGGCTGGATGTCCAAGATGGGCGAGCTGCGGCCTTTGCCAAGCGTGGCTACGTGATAGAAGCCGGGAAATCGCTGGAAATTCAAGGCTTTCGCACCAGTTACAGCCATGTCGCAGCTTTCAAGTTTTCCAGCGTCGCCAATTCTTACGCGAACATCCGCCATGGCGAAACCCGCAACGTCGGCGTCATTGGCATCGCCGTATTCACCCAGAAAAACGTCAATCCATGGACTTGGATGCCGGACGAAGTGAATCGCCGCGTCACCGCCCAACCGTTCGCGACAGCACCCGGCAGGTGATTTTTCGCCATAAAATCGGCAGCTTCGGCTTCGGGTGCGAACGATCTTTTCACTTCGCACTGGCCGGGGTGGAGGCGGCTTCGTGGAATTCTTCGGCGGCTTCGAGTTCGGCTCGTTCGCGGGCGATCACGCGGACCAGCTTGCGGGTGGTTTCCTCCCAGTTGGCGAGCAGTTTCTTCGCTTGCGTGCTGTAGGTGCGGTCGCGGTGGAGTTCGATGAGAGCTTTGACCTCGGCGATGTCTTGGGGCCGCCTGACGGGGAGGGCGACAACCATCTCAGAATTGACGCGGGAGAAGAATTTCCCATCGACATCATAGACGTAGGCCGTGCCACCGGACATGCCCGCGCCGAAGTTTTTTCCGGTCTTGCCAAGGATGACCACGCTGCCGTTGGTCATGTATTCGCAGGCGTGATCGCCCACGCCCTCGACTACGGTGGTGGCTCCGGAATTTCTAACGGCGAAGCGCTCGCCCGCGCGGCCGGTGGCGAAGAGCTTGCCGCCGGTGGCACCGTAGAGGCAGGTATTGCCGCAAATCGTGTTGGTGGCGGCCTCGAATTTCGCGCTTTCTGAAACCCGGATGACAATTTCTCCGGCGGCCATGCCCTTGCCCACGTAGTCGTTCGCCTCACCGATGAGTTCGAGTTTCACCCCGGCAACGAGGAAACAGCCGAACGATTGGCCGGCGGTGCCACGGCAGGTGATGTGGATGGAATTCGCGGGCAGGCCACGGTCGCCGTGGATCTCGGCAATGCGACCGGACAGGCGGGTGCCGATGTTGCGGTCGGTGTTGACGACCTCGTAGCTGAGGGCGACGGGCGGGCGGTCCGGGAGGAGCTTGACGGCATCGAGAATTTCCTGCGGGACCGATTTTTCACCATACTCGGGAGACGGCAAGGCAGGTCGATTGCTAACCGCCGCCACCAGATCGGCAAGGATTTGTAGGTCGAGCGCGGGTTTGGCGAGGCCGTCGTTGCGGTCCTTGGTGCAAATGCGGGAAACTTCCTCGGGAGATTTTTCGGAATTTGCCGCGAGGGTGGGGACCACGTCTTTCAGCAAGGCGCTGAAATCCAGCGTGTTTGCCTTCGGGTGATCGGTGACGTGGCGTTGGACGAGGAATTCCGGGCGACCGATCAGTTCGTCCAGCGTGCGGACACCGATGCCCGCCAGGATGCCACGGGCTTCGTCGGCGACAGCGGTGAAATAGTTGATAACCATTTCCGGCGTGCCTTTGAACTTGGCACGGAATTTCGGATCGGTGGTGGCGATGCCGACCGGGCAGGTATTCAGGTGACATTTGCGGACATAGACGCAGCCCATGGCGATCATCGCAGTGGTGCCGAAATTGTATTGCTCCGCGCCGAGTATGGCGGCGATCACCACGTCGCGGCCATTGCGGATGCCGCCGTCGGTGCGGAGGACGACGCGGTCGCGTAAGTTGTTGATGAGCAACGTTTGTTGCGCCTCGGCGAGTCCGAGTTCCCAGGGCGAGCCAGCGTGTTTGGTGGACGAAAGGGGAGATGCGCCGGTGCCGCCATCGTGGCCGGAAATCAGGATATTGTCCGCAGAAGCTTTGGCGCAACCAGAGGCCACGGTGCCGACGCCGGATTCCGCGACGAGCTTCACGGTGATTCGTGCGCGTGGATTCACTTCCTTCAGATCGTGAATGAGTTGCGCCAAATCTTCGATGGAATAAATGTCGTGATGCGGCGGCGGGGAAATGAGCTGAACGCCGGGTTGGGTATTTCTCAAACGAGCGATTAAAGCATTTACTTTGTGGCCGGGAAGCTGTCCTCCTTCGCCGGGTTTCGCGCCTTGGGCCATTTTGATTTCCAATTCGGACGCATTGACGAGGTAGTAAGCCGAGACGCCGAAGCGCCCGGATGCCACCTGCTTGATGTAAGAACGCGCGAAATCGCCATTCGGGTAGGGCTTATATCGGGCCGGATCTTCGCCCCCTTCGCCGGAGTCCGACTTGCCGCCGATGCGGTTCATGGCGATGGCCAAGGTCTCGTGAGCCTCAGGAGAAAGCGCCCCAAGAGACATCGCAGCCGTGGTGAATCGGCGGCGGATACTCTCCATGGACTCAACCTCTGCCAACGGGATCGGGCCACTGGAGGCAGGCACGAAATCGAGTAAATCTTTAATCGCTACAGGATTGGTTTCCAACGATACACGAACATATTCCTCGTAATCCTCGGGACGGCCAGATTTGACGTAGGTGTGGAAATTTTTGATGACTTCCGTGGTGTAAACATGGCGCTCGCCGGTCTTGCGGTAGCGGTTGTAGCCGGGATCGCCGAGGTCGAGCGTTTTTCCGTCTGAAACGACTGCTTCAAACGCCGCGCGGTGGCGGATGATGGATTCCTCAGCGATTTCCGCGAAGCCGACGCCGCCGATTTTCGAGGGGACGCCGGTGAATGAAAAATCGACGACCTCCTTACCCACGCCGATAGCTTCGAAAGTCTGCGCGCCTTGGTAGGAGTTCAGGACCGAGATGCCCATTTTCGACATGATCTTGAGTATGCCTTTTTCGAGCGCCTTGCGATAATGGGTCATCGCCTTCTGGGCGGTGAGGTCTCCGAGTTTGTTCTTTTCCACATCCCCAGCGACGAGCTGGCGGACGGTGGCGTAGCCGAGATAGGGGCAGATCGCGGTCGCGCCAAAGCCGAAACAGCAGGCGATTTGATGGACATCGCGAGCCTCGCCGGTTTCCAAAACAAGGGAAGCCCGCAAGCGCCTGCGGATGCGGGTGAGGTGGTGGTGGACCGTGCCGATGGCGAGCAGCGTCGGAATCGGGATGCGCTCGGCCGAGATTGCACGGTCGGAGAGGATCAGCACGTTGTTGCCGTCTTGCACGGCGGCTTCCGCTTCGGCGCAAATTTCGTCCAAGCGGGATTTCAGCCCCGCCGAGCCGTTGGCGCTTGGCCAAGTGCAGTCGAGGGTGAGCGATGGAAAGCCGTGTTCTTCGAGGTGTTTGATTTTTTCAAGCTGGTGTTCGAACAGGATCGCGCTGTCTAGGCTGACCGTCATGCAGTGGATTGGTGTCTCCGCCAGCAAATTGCGCTCAATGCCCAGCCCCGCCCCGAGAGACATCACCGCCCACTCACGAATCGGGTCGATGGGTGGATTAGTCACCTGAGCGAACAGTTGTTTGAAATAGGTGTATAAGAGCCTGGGTTGAGTCGAGAGGATGGCGAGCGGAATATCGTCGCCCATCGAGAAAACCGCCTCCTGGGCACTCTTCATCATGGGTGGAAAAACCATGTCCAGTTCTTCCGTTGAAATAGCGTGAGCCACTTGATTTCGAGAGAGTTCCAACGGTGAGTAGTCAATTTCCGGGACGTGAGCTTGTGGCGAAACATACTGGCGGAGTAGGAGGCAGTGACTGTCGAGCCAGCGGCGGTAAGGCTTCTGTTTGGCGAGCTCTTCCTTGATTTCTTTATCGTATTTGAACTCGCCGGTGAGGGTGTTGGCCGAGAGCATTTGGCCGGGACTCAGACGACCTTTTCGAACGACTCTTGCATCGTCAAAAATCACCGCGCCCGCCTCGGAGCCGATGTACAGCACACCGTCCTCGGTGATTTTGTAACGCGATGGACGCAGGCCGTTGCGGTCGAGCGAGGCGCAAAGTTTCGTCCCATCGGTGAAAACGAGGCCAGCCGGACCATCCCAAGGCTCGGAAAACGAGCGGATGTATTGGTAAAACGCCCGGACCTCATCGGAAATATCCTCGTCGTTCCGGTAAGCGGGCGGGACCAGCATACACATCGCGTGCTCCGGCGAGCGACCCGATAGGATGAGCAACTCCAGCGCGTGATCGAGCGAGGCGGAGTCCGACTCACCGTGGCGGATCAGGTTTTTCACCAAGTCGATGTCTTTGCCCCAGACCGGCGAGGCGAAAAACTCCTCGCGGGAAGTCATCCAGTTGCGATTGCCCTCGACCGTGTTGATCTCGCCATTGTGGCACATCATGCGAAACGGCTGACCCAGCGGCCAGGCGGGAAAAGTGTTGGTCGAAAAGCGCTGGTGATAGAGCGCGATGGCGACCTCGTAATCCGGATCGGCGAAATCCAGGTAAAACGCCCGCAGTGCGGCTGGCATGGCGAGAGCCTTGTAGGAAATCAGGCGGCTCGAAAACGTCGGCATGTAAAAGCTCTGGATCGACTTTGTGCGATGCTCGATTTCCCGGCGGCAGAGGTAGAGTTTCCGCTCGAAATCGTCCGCCTCCAGCGCGACGGGGCGGATCAGTAGCAAATGCTCAATCTTAGGGAGGCTGGCGAGGGCGATTTTTCCGAGCGCATCGGGATCGACCGGTACCTCACGCCAGCCGATGGCGGTGATTCCGCGTTTCGCGATGACTTCCGCAGCGATCGCCCGAATCTCTGCAATCGTGTCCAGATTTTCTGCCGGGAAGAAAAACACGCCAACGGCTAGATCCGCGTCATTTTCCACGGTGAAGCCGAGTTTTTCCGCCGCCTTACGGAACAGCGGGCGGGGGATCTGGGTCAGCACGCCCGAGCCATCGCCGGTTTTCATATCCGCATCCACGGCGCCACGGTGGGTCATGCAACAGACAGACGTGAGCGCGAAATCCAGAATCTGATTGCTGCATTTTCCCTGCAAATGAGCGATCGCGCCCATGCCGCAATTGTCGTGTTCTTGGGAGAGCCGGTGGAGCGAACCCGGGACGAGGGGGGTGCTGGAGTGGTAGAATGGGTTCATCGGAAAAATCGGGGAAGATCACGCCCTGCCCCGTGATGGAAGCGATTCAGGCCGTCCACCATGCCAAGCAGGAACCATGCCTGCCATTCCGGTGAAACTAACGGATCATATCGTCAACCAACTCCGGGGTTTCTTCCGGCGGCAAGAGTCCATGTTTGACGAGGAATTGATCCATCATGCCGAGAGCCAGCTCGAATTTTTTCTGGCTGACATTGAAATTGAAAAAACTGTGATCCGCGCTCTCAAGAGCCATGATCTCGCAGGGATTTCCGCGCCATCTCATGCGACGTCGGAATTTCTCCACCTCGTCATAAGGCGTGATGCGGTCGGTTTTGCCATGGAGAAACAGCATCGGCGGGAGCTTCCGGCGGATGAGATGGGTGGGGCTGTGGAGTTTCGCCGATTTCGCGTTCGGGAAACGGTCCAGCGCGGGGCCCTTGGTGGTGGAATTCACCAATGCGCTGAAGAGCACGAGCGCCTGTGGCAGGCAGTCCAAGCCATCGACAGCAGGCAGATCCTTGGGCTTCGGCATGGTTGCAAGCAGCGCCAGATACGCTCCGCCAGCGGCCCCGGCGACGGTGATTTTCCGGGGGTCGAGGTTGAAGGTTTCGGCATTCGAGCGCAGCCAGCGGATCAGGGCACGCGCGTCCTCGATCGCCTCCAAGGGGCCAGTGCCATGTTTCCCGGAAGTCCGCGTTTCCGCCGCAACTGCCACTGCCCCACGGCTCGCGAAGTGCAGGCATTGGGGGACGAATTGCGTGGGAGTGGGCGTATCCCAGAAGCCGCCATGGAAAAAAACCACGACAGGGCGGGGGACCGCTGCCGTTTCTTTCGGGAAAAAAAGATGCGCTAGAATGTCACCCTCCGGCCGCTGCTCATAAACGTAGGTGGAAGCATCCTTCAAAATCTCCCGGTCTCGCGCCTCGCCGATCGGCGCCACTCTTTGCAAAATCATGCTCATAGCTCAATCCCGGCCGGACTCAATCGAATCGGCCTGCAATTTGTTTGTTGTCGGATGGGCCATCTTGTCCAATCGTTTCGCTATGAATCGCTTGTTTTTTGCGCTTTTCCTCTCAGCGGCATCTCTAACCATGGCTCAGGACGAGCTGCGGCCCGGCTTGGAAACGACATACAACGCATGGCGTGAGGCGATGATCCGCAAGGATGTGGAAGTTTGGCAGCGGGTGACAGCGGAGCATCGGCGGGTGGAGGTGAGAAACCGGATCGTCTCGGAAAAACTGCCGTTTCCCGCCACCGTGTTTGAATTGCCAGCCCCGCCGCCATCACTCCAAGGCCTCAAATTCCTCGAAGCGCTTCAAAACGGCGCAACCGCCAAGGCCGCGTATTTCGGGAAAATCGACTTCGGCGTGGGTGGTGCTCCAACGGATAATTTGCTCGTCCTCGCCTTCGTCAAAGGCCCTGCCGGATGGCTCTACGACCGGGCGGATTTCGTCAATCTGGCCGCCCTGCCGGTGGTCCGCAAGGAGCTTGAGGAGGGCAATCTCAAATACCTCAAGGAAACACCGGAAATTCAGCCCAGCGGCCAAGTCCCGCCCACGCCGATCCCCGTGCCGCCTGCGAAACACGTGGCCAAGGTCTATGTCTTCTGTCCCGGCCGCGAGGTCCAGGTCCAGATCAACAAAGTCAGCCGTCACCGTTTTGCCAATGCCAAGGAGGCGCAAATCGTCATCGGTGGCGCTCAGGACGGTCCTAACGAAGTCCAATACACCGTGAAAAAACTCGAAGGCGGCACCGGCAAGGAAGTGATGACCATCCGCGTCTATCTGATGTCCGAAGTGGTCGGCGAAAAGCCGATTAAAGTTTTCCAATATCAAATCGCCGCCGGAGATGCCGCCAAGCCCGTGGACACCGGAACCTTCGACGTGACCCCCGCCATCGCCGCAAAACTCGTAGGGCATTGAGCCCCTTCATTTCACGGTCAGCGCAGGGCATTTTACGAATACCATCACCTTACGCGTCATATCGACCTCGCCCTCCGCGTCCTTTGGTGAGAGCGCCGCGACAAAAGTGGTTTACTGTGTTATCGCGCCTGTGTCAGGGGTTGGAGCTTTTCCACTCGATGATGTTGGAGACTTTGCTGGCTCCTTGGCCGTGGGTGGCGAGGCCGCCGTGGCCGCCGGATTTGGTCGTTTGGATGGTGTCGGCTTCCATTCTGAGGACGAGGGGATGGAGGAGTGATAGCCAGATTTTCCCAGACTGGATGGTGATTTCTTGGTCGGTGAGGTTGCCTTGGAGGTCGGGGAATTGTTTGCGCTTGTAGCTGCCGGAGTAGGAGAAGACGCCGCAGGGGTGGCCGCTGACGGCGGCGATGGAGTCGAGCTTGAGGGTGAGCTTGCCGGTGGCGTCGCCGGGGATGAGCATGGCGAGGGCGGCGCCGGAGAGGGTGAGGGTCTCGCCGAGTTTGATGCGGTGTTTGCCGAACCACTCGGTGCGGGAGGCGAGGGCGTTGTCGATGAGAATTTGCTGAAAGACGGGGGAGAGTTGCTGGGCGAGGGCGGCGGTGGCGAAGTCGGTGGTGTCGTCGGGTCGCCAGGTGGAGCCGGATTTGATGAAGACGTGTTCTTGGGGCGGTGGGGCGGGGGCGGGGGTCTCGGCGGGGTCGAGGGCAACGGGTTTTTTGGGGTTGATGACTTTGGCGGGCTCGGGGGCTTTGTTTTTGTCTTCGGGTTTGATGAATTTGAAGTCGATGAAGGTGAAGGTGACTCGGTTGCCGTTGCGGGTGAGTTGGGTGGTGTTGCTGAGGGTGCCGATGAGTGGGGTGGCTTGCTTGCCGAGTTCGGAGATCTGGGAGTAGCGGCCGGAGTATTCTTCGCGGTGGGTGACTTTAACGGTGATCTTGGTGGGGAAGGGGAGGTCTTTGCGGAAGATGACGCCTTCCGGGGTCTCATCGACGAGTTTTAGGAGCTCGGGATCGGGCTTGGTATCGGTGGTGTCTGATTCGCTAGCGGCGACCTTGGTCTCGACGGTGGACTTGGCTTGGTTGAAGAGATTTTTCGCTTTCTCGCAGGAAAACAAGAGCAGGCAGAGCAGGGCAGGAGTGAGGCGGCGGAGTTTCATCGGGATTTAGATGTGGCCCGCGCAATCGAGGGTTTGGTTCATTTCGTTGGCGGGGTTTTCCTCCTTCGATACGCCGACGACGACGGCGGGCACTCCGGCGACGGTGTGGTGCGGTGCGACATCGGCAAGGACGACACTGCCGGCTCCGACCTTCGCGCCGGTGCCGATTTCCACGCGACCGAGGATTTTCGCACCCGCGCCTAACAGCACGCCGGAGCGGATGATCGGGTGACGATCGCCGGAGTCCTTGCCGGTGCCGCCGAGGGTGACTTCGTGGAGAATGGAAACGTCGTCCTCGATGATGGCGGTTTCCCCAACCACGAAGGATGTTGCATGGTCTAGCAGAATGCCGCAGCCGATGCGGGCGGCGGGGTGGATGTCCACGGCGAAGGCCTCGCTGGCGACGCTTTGGAAATAGAGTGCGAGCCAGCGGCGGTCATCGAGCCAAAGTTGATGGGCGACGCGGTAGGTGGTGAGGGCCAGGAAGCCTTTGAAAAAAAGCAAGGGTTCCAGCAGCGAGAAGCAGGCGGGGTCGCGTTGGAACATTGCGAGCAGATCCCGCGAGGCGGCGTGGACGATGCCGGGATGCGCCTCGAAGACTCCGGTCAGCAGCGGCTCCATGGCGTCGCGCGGCATGTCCACACGGGCGAGGCGGCGGGCCAAGCGGGCACCGAGGGCGGCGGCTAGGCTATCGCGCGAGAGAATGACATCGTGGACGAGGGGCGTGAGGGTGGGTTCTTCGGTGGCGACGCGGGCGGCCTCGCTGCGGAGGGTTTCCCAGGCGCTGGCGATGTCCACGGCTTTTCCGGCGCACAGCTTGATGGTATTCATGCTCGCCGGTTGCGGGATGGTCTGTTGAGATTCGCTCATGAAGATTTCACAGAAATTGGAATACGCCTGCCGGGCGATGGCCCAACTGGCGAAATACCATGACGGGCGGACTCTTACACGGCTTGAGGACTTGGCGCAACGGGAAGCAGTGTCGGGAAATTTTCTGGTGCAAATTCTTAACGACCTGCGCCGGGCCGGACTCATCGACAGCCGCCGGGGCAAGGCCGGGGGCTACTTGCTGCCACGTCCGGCGGACCAGATCACGCTGCGGCAGGTGGTCGAGGCGGTGGACCCGAGCTTGTTGCAATGTTCCGTGACGCGGAGCGGGGATTCCGGACATGGGGTGAGACGGGCTTGGGATCAAGTTTCCGAGGGCTTGCAGAAATCGCTGGATGAAATCACGGTGGCAAGTCTGGCCAGCAATCCGGGCGACCCGATGTTTTACATTTGAGAGATTCATGAGGACAGATCCGGGGTGCTGATCGCACGGGATGGTGATTTGTCAAGATACGTGAAATATTTCGCTGGAAGAAATCGGCGGTTTGCGATAAGGGACTGGTGTCGTTCAACCCTTTTCACCCCATGGCAGCAACCGGCGAACATACCCAGCACCTCAAGATCCGCTCGACTCAGTTAGAAATGGCATCCTCCCGCGGTGCCCAGCAGGAGGACGACTACGACCGGAAGCTCAAAAGCGCGCAGCAGGAGCTTGACCGCATCCAGCTCCAACGCGAGGAGCTGGAACGCAAGAAAAGCGAACTCGAAGAACTCACGGGCCGCAAACGCAATTTCCTCTCCCTACAGGTCGAGCTCACGGAAAAGCTCACCTCAGCACTCACATTGATCGACCGCGAATTGTTCGAAATGCACCAGGAAGCCGAGGATCTCGAGCAATGCCGGGTTTGCTTCGCCGGGCACCTCGACAAGATTCAGAAATACAATCCGGAAGCATGGACGCGGGACAATTTGCCCGAGAAACTCGAAAAAGCCTCCATGGCCATCGACATCGCCGCTGACGAATATGACCAAGCGGCTGTGCACTTCGAAAGCGGCCGCAGCGGCGCGATTTTTGGCCGTCCCACAAAACGCCGCCGCGCCGGTGGTCGCAAGCGGGAGAGTTCGGAATTCATGGTAAATTTGCGAAATGGATTTGCCTTCAATTTACCCATCCTCGTCCTCGGCGGACTGGCGATTGTCGTCTATTTCATCAAATAATCACCCCCTCGAACCATGATCCGATCCGCTGTTTTTAAAGAAGAACTCGAGCTCGACGAATTGCGCGAGACCCACCAGCAATTGCTCCTTCGCGAACAGGAAATCGCCGATCTGCCAAAAAGGCTCGAACGCGAGCAACGCGAACGCGATTGTACGTTGCCGCCGCTTCAGGACATCGCCGACCGCGAGCGGCGGATCCGACACATGGACTGCGTCACCCGTGGCCAAGTCACCAACGTCCTGCGCGATCAGACTCGCAGCTTTGCCCTGCTGATATTACTGCTAGTCGCCACCGGCTCGCTGATCTGGTGGGGCGTGAAGTTGATGCAAGGGCAGTAGCCCACGACTACTTTTGCTTTGCCTTCAAGCGTTCCGCGAGTTCGCCCCATTGACTGCGGCTGACGATGTAACCGACGCACGCCTGCTTGCCACAGCGGCAGGGATGATCCTCGTAGCAATCCACATCGAAGCCATAATCAAACGTAAGTTCGTCGCCGGCGTTAATGTCGCGTAGCGCGTGGATGAAAATCCGCCGTCCCGAGATCCAGGCCTCGCAATTCGGATCACAGGAATGGTTGATCAACCGCGCCGTATTCCATGGCACATTACCATCCAGATCGTAGTTCCGGTTCACGGTGAAAATGTAAACCGCCGCATCGCCGGTTTTTAAGGATTTCTCATGCAGCGAGATGCCGCGCCGCTCGCTTTCCTCCTTGCCGATCCTTTCACCGACATACTCGATGATCTTCGTTTCCTGCGGGATGAAACACGTCGCGTAAACTCCGCGCCCGTGGATTTCCGATCCCCGAACCTCACAAAATTTACTTTGTCCCTTGTTCCACAACTCTACCAGCTTGCGGTGCAATACCGCCTCATCTATCACCTGCTTCTTCCCTGCCATGGCCGTGATATTAACGAGACTCGTGTTTTTCCAAAGGAGGAAATTGCAGATCCTGTGGCAAAGTGCCGAAAATGCCGCGCAGCGCGTTTACCGTTAGACCGGAGCCGTCGATGAAGGTCCAGTCGTTCTTACCCTTTTCCGTGATCGCCACTTGGAAGCCGATACTGTCGATGGTATAGGTTTTGGGAGCTTGGTTTTCCAATTTCTGCGTGATGCGGAACTTTGTTACCGTCGGGATCAGCACCAACCACTTGGTGTAAATCAGGCTTTCCACCTCCTCGCCATTGACTTTTTCTACCTTTTTTCCTGGGCTCACCTCGAACGACCGGGGTTGCCCCTGCGGCTTGAAGGAAATGATGCTGATCCCATTCTGCACCATTTGGCGGGCCACTCCGGCAAGCTGTCCCTCCAACTCTTGAACGCCGCCCTTCATCTGATTTGCCGTGCGCTCCTTCCACAGCGGATTCATCCGTTCAAGCGCCACCTGAAAGCGACCTAACACCACTTGGTCGCCCAGATTTGCCACCGCCGCTACGGCCGACGCCACGACATCCGCTGGTGCTAAAGAAGCGATCACCGGCGCGGGTTGCCCGGTCTCCTTGGCGACCTTGGGCAAGGGGGCCAACGGCGGCGGCGTATCTTGCGCGGAGGCAATGCTACCGACCAAAACCATGGCGACCAGCGGGCTAAATAGGATCGAGAATTTCACTCCGCATGGATGCCCCCTGTCCACCCCGCCGTCAAGCTTGGTCGGTATCTTCAACGCGATGATTCTTGAAATTTCCCCAAGCCCCCGCAGCCCATCCACAGCGGCGATGCAAGTCCGCCCGAATTGCGCTGAATTGCGCTTGGATTTTTCAGCGGCTTTGAGTAACCCTTGCTCCCCATGGCGAAACAGGCACTCGGAAAAGGACTCGGCGCGCTCATCAAAAAAAGCACGGCCACGGCGGAAATCGACGCCGCGAACGGGTCAGGCAATTTCAAACAATTTCGCGAGGTGCCACTGGACATGATCGTTCCCAGTCCCTTGCAACCCCGGATGCAGTTCGTGGAGTCGCCGTTAGACGATTTGATGGAGTCGATCCGTCAGCACGGTATCATCCAGCCGCTCATCGTCCGCTTGGTGAATGGAAAATTCGAACTCATCGCTGGCGAGCGCCGCTGGCGGGCCTCGAAAAAACTCGGACTCGCCACTGCGCCGGTCATCGAGCGTGAAGCCTCCGACCGCGACGTGTTGGAAATGGCGCTCATCGAGAACCTCCAGCGCGAGGATCTCAACCCGATGGAGGAGGCCGCAGGCTACGTCCGTCTGGCTGAAGAGTTTTCCCTGAAACAGGATGAAATCGCTGCCCGCGTCGGCAAATCCCGTGCCAGCGTGGCCAACGCCATGCGGCTGTTAGGCTTGCACCGGGATGTCCAGCACCTCGTCGCCCAGGCTAGGCTGACTGTCGGCCATGCCAAGGCGATCCTCGCGATCAAGGATCAGGACACGCAAGTCCTCGTAGCGGACCAGATCATCCGCCGTGCGCTCACCGTGCGAGCCACGGAAAAACTGGCCCAATCCTTTCTCAATGACGAGATCCCGAATTTCGCCGATGCGAAAAAGGCCCCCGCCGCCCGCGAGGTGGACATCCACGTCCGCGCCATCACCAACCGTCTCCGCGAACACCTGGCCACTCACGTCGCCATCCAACATTCCGCGAAAAAGGGCAAGATCGAGATCGAATACTACGGCAATGACGACTTGCAGCGCCTGATCGAACTGCTCGGTCTGCCGGGCGGCGATTAGAGGTCGCCATGGCCACCGCAGCTACGCCAAAGCGCAAGCTCGACGGCGCATTCTAACTGGAGTTCGGAACATCATTTCGCCCGCTCGATCTCGCCCAAGCGAGGAGAAACGCCTGAACCTTTCCTAGGGTCATCATCGTTGCTTACAGTGCCCGATTACCGGGACGGACTCTTTCGACGGTACTCGATTACCGGGACCCTCTCGACGTGGCTTCGATTTTTTTTGCTTTGTATCCTTGGCGCTCGTCCAGATCGGCGTGGCGGAAGCGGAGGTTGTCGATCTCAGCGTGGCGGATGCCGGCCGTGCTCAAGGTGAGGTAACGCGAAGACGTAGAAAGCGTGTCGGCGTGTCGGCTGCGGTTATATTGACAGTGTCCGTTACGGTCACGCTTTGGCCGACCGTGCCAGAGTTGGTGGCTATGCCAAACCAGTTAGTAAGCTCGGATGATGCCTCGACGACAGAGGTCACGTCGCTGCGGGCGCGGAAAAAAGTGAGTGCGAGCCGGGCTGGCGAGACGGTCGTGCTGCAAGATGGTGGCAGAACCGATGCGGCATCCACTGGATTTGTACCCAGCGAATATTCGAGCAAGTTGGATAGGCCGTCGCCATCTGGATCGGCCAGGTCAGCGGCGGTTCCAATGGCGACAATAGTGCCGAAGTAAGTCTGACGCCAAGCTTGGAGGGCGGTTAGTTGAGGCGGCACGCCCAGGATTAGTGGCCGACTGGACGGACACATATAACAGCACCGGATCGCAAGTGGGTCGGTTGTTCACCGTGATGATGATGTCCCCATTCGTTCCCGCAAAACGCGCATCGTTCACCGTGACGCTTTTGGTTGTGAATCCACCTGTCGCTGCGGCGAGCGAGTAGGTCGCTGCAGTCTTCACTCCGGTCGAGCTATCATAGGCCACCGTCATGCCACCATCCGTGTCCTCTAGGTAGTAAAAGGTGATCGTTACATTAGGCTGGGCACCATTCTGAAAAGCTGGGCTGGTCACTTTAAACACAAAGCTGGCGTAATTGTTAGTTAGCTGCCACCCTGTTAGCGTCCGCAGAGTCGTATCCCGCGTGGCCCCCACCACGGGAAAGGCATCAAGCGTGACCGGGGCTAAATTGGTTGTCGTCATGGTGATTCCGGCTGGCCGATACTGGGTCTCGTTCGTGTCCGCCGCGATGTAACTATTTTTAACAATGATCGGTGTGGAAAACTCTCAGGTTTGCAGGGTCCAGAGTTGGCGTAAGCGGGCGACGGATTCGCTCCAGGGGACCCGCTGGTAAATTCGCACGCGCACCCAGCGGATGAATCGCTGGGTTCTTTGCGTGGCTCTGGTGACTGCCGAGTTGATGAAGTTGCGAGCCATTTCAACTCTCTTCATTGTGTCGGCGAGGTGTTATTGGACGGCGGGATTTATTTGATCTAACGATTACTGATCGGATGATCGAACTGTCGGCTGTAGATTGATTCACCGCTTCACTTGCCAGCCAGCCAGAAAGCGACTACCTAGCGGCATCAAACGACGTTCATTCAGCCTCTTACTCGCCCGGCGGTATCTCAATCCCCGCCGCTCGGTGTTGTCATCCTTCAGCCTCATTTCCCTCATCGGCGTGATGCTTGGTGTGTTGGTTCTGGTGGTGGTGATGGCCGTTTATTCCGGTCTGGAACGCAACGTGAAAGACCGTCTGCTCGGATTCACTCCACACGTCTTACTCAGCCAGCAGACAGTGGACGGCCCGGATGGCCGGATGACCGAATGGGCGGACGCGGCGGCTCACGCGAAAACCCTGCCCCATGTCGAAGCCGCGACCGCTTACGTCTCGGACAACGTGATCATCGATGTCCAGTCCTCGCAACGTCCGGTCCTGTTCCGCGGCATCGACACCACCGACCCAACTCAAATCGCGGGGATCACAAAAATGTTAGATCTAGCGAAATTCCCCACCTCCACTGCCGACCTCGGCCTCGACGACCGGGTGGTCATTTCCTCGATCCTCGCCGAGCAGTTCCAGATCGGCGTCGGCGATCAGATCCGGCTCTACTCGACCCGCAATTTCGAATCCGTCATGCGCGCCTACAAGGCCACGGAAAATCCGCCCGTGCGCACCGCATTTGCCGATGTCTGGAAAAACGCATCGAATCTCCTGCGTCATGGCTGGCAGGGCGATAGCGCAAATCCCAGTCTGCCCTTCGCCGCTTACCGCGAGGCGTATCCCGCGCTCTATTCGATCTATGCCGAGGCCATCCGCGAACCTGAGAAAAAGCTGTTATACGGGATCCTCGTCGCCATGGACGGCTCGAAAAAAGATGACTCCGCCCAAGTTTTTCGGTTCACCGCAGACGCCAAAGCCGTCATTGAAAAATCCCTAACCGACCTCGACACCACCGATGCGGAAAAGATGGACGCCGAAACCCTGAAAAATCTCAAAACCGTGATCCTGCCCAAAGAAGCGCAGGTCATCGGGGTCTATCAGGCATCGCAAATGGCCGTCACGCCCGACCTCTTCGTGCCGCTGCCCCTCGCCCAGAATCTCGCGGGAATCGGCCAGTCCGTGCAAGGCATCGCTCTGCGTTTGGACAACCCCTACAATGCGGAGGCCTTCGCCATCGAGGCCAGAAAAACCCTCGGCCCAGAGTGGTCGCTCGTCACCTGGGGCCAGCAATATCAGACCTTTTTCTCACTAATCGAACAACAGCGTGGCATGATGTATTTCATGCTCTCGTTCATCATTCTCATTTCCGCCTTCTCGATGATGGCTGTCATGTTCACCGTCACCATCCAGAAGCGGCGGGAAATCGGCGTGATGAAAGCCCTCGGTGCCGCACCTAACCAAATCGTCCGAGTCTTCCTCTATCAGGGGATGATCCTCGGCACACTCGGGGCCGTTCTTGGCGTTGGTCTCGGTCGCGTAGTTATCCATTTCCGCGGCGGCATCCAAGCGTTTCTGAGGGGCGTCGGCTTCGATCCTTTCACCTCCTCGTTCACCGGTTTCAACATCCTGCCCGCCCATAATAACCCATGGGAACAGGCCATTTTCGCCCTCATGGCATTCGTTCTCTGCTCGCTTGCCGCCCTCGTCCCCGCCTTTTTCGCGGCCCGCAGTGATGCGGCCAAATCCCTGCGGAATCTCTAACTCATGGACATCTGGATCATCCGCGACTGCGAGAAAATCGGCCCTATCCACGACTACGAGGTCCGTCGGAAAATCGAACTCGGCGAGCTGCCCGCGAGCACTCCCGCCTGGCACGCGGGCCTCAGCGCGTGGCAACCGTTGATCGAGATCGACCTCTTCACCCGCGAGTTCGAGATGGCCGCTACGCCTGCGCCACCGGAGCCGGAAATTCCATCAATCGGTGCCCGCACCACGCCGCCGCCGCTGCCCGAGAAACCCCGCTATTTCCGGCGATTTTGTGCCCGTTGGTTCGATCTGATCCTCTACTCCGGCGTCTGGTGGATCGGTATGTGGGCCTGCCGCCAGAACATCGAGTTCGCCTTGCTCAATCCCTGGGTGATGTTCCTTCATTATGTGCCATGGTTCGCCTTAGAAGCCCTACTCATCCAGCACTACGGCACCACGCCAGGCAAGTGGTTGTTAGGACTCCACGTTGTGAACAAAGATGGCTCCCGGCTCGATCTCGCGGCGGCCATCAGCCGTGCGTTGCGGGTCATGTTCACCGGCGTCGGTTTCGGCTGGGGACTGCTCGCGGTATTTTGCCAAGCCCTCAGCCTGTTCACCGCCAAGCGCCTTGGTGTCACACTTTGGGACTACTCAGGCGGCCACCGCGTGACGGCGGAACCGCTCCATCCGCTCCGCCTCGTCGCCCTGATTTTCTTGTTTTTTGGCGCGGCCCAACTGCACACGCTCGTCCTCCCTCCCGCCAACGATCCAGCTTTGATTGAGAAGATCGACCAACAACTCCCCGGTTTCAAGTCCATGTATGAGTCCATGTATGAGGACTCCCTCCGCTGGCACCTGCCCAAGCGCTATTAGCCGATTCTAACACTTGTGTTGATTCCTGCGAAAAACCCACGAATCCCCAGATTTTTTCCAAGAATCAGCTTGCCAAGCCCGCCCTAGGCTTTTATTCGTCCCGCCCCGCACGCGGGAAATGAAGGCGAGGATAGCTCAGTCGGTAGAGCAGTTGGCTTTTAATCAATTGGTCCTGGGTTCGAGTCCCAGTCCTCGTACTTCCTCTATTTCAACGAGTTACACCGTGGATTTTGACTTTTCGCAAACCGTTGAAATTTTAGCTCCGGCAGTTTTCCGGCAGTTCCCGACCGGACTTCCACAGCAATTCTCAACTCTTTTTTGATGTTTGACGCTTTCAAGTAAGCCGCAACTCGACCTCCACAGCTCGGGAGTAAAGGAACACCTTCTAGCAATTCCTGGAAACGTCCTGCGCGACGGATTCCCCCTGCCTTGTCTGAAATTCATGTCCCTGCAAATTAAGGTTGGTAGTTCAGGCACATCGCCATCTCAATAGAGATCAAATTCACTCGTTCGGTCAAATCCTGCTTCCCTCGCTGTTGCCGTTAGGCTGGAATGCGGGGCGCAGAGACGGGTGGAAGCCACAGATGATCCGTCCTTCTGTTCTTTCTTCACCCCGCGATGAATCAAACGCTCAACCTGCCAAACGATTCCGGCCTTCGTGATAATCACACGCGAGGGAGCGTCGCCGACTTTCTGAGAGACAAAATCCGCGACGGCTCGAAGCTCTCGGTCGTTTCCGCCTACTTCACCATTTACGCTTACGATGCCCTCAAGGACTCGCTCGACGGCATCGACCATCTCAATTTCCTCTTCGGCGAACCCTCCTTCATCAATCGCCTCGACCCGAGCAAGACCGAGAAGAAATCCTTCATCATCGACGCCAAGGGCCTGGATCTCGCCAACAAGCTCCAGCAAAAGCGCGTCGCCATGGAGTGCGCCGCTTGGATTGAGCAGAAGGTGGACATCAAAACCATCAAACAATCCAACCTCCTGCATGGAAAAATGTATCACGTCGATACCGCCGGGGTGGACTCGGCCATCCTTGGGAGTTCTAACTTCACCGTTCGCGGCCTTGGGTTGGGTAACGCCGGCAATAATATCGAGCTGAACCTCGTCGTCGATGGCAACCGCGACCGTCAGGAACTTAAGCGATGGTTCGAGGAGCTTTGGGGCAGTGAGGATCTTGTGAAGGACGTGAAGCAAGACGTTCTCAACTACCTCAAGCAGCTTTACGACAACAACTCCCCCGAGTTCATCTACTACAAGACGCTCTATCATATCTTTGAGAAATTCCTCGGCGACATCGGCAAAACCGACGTGGACTTGGGGAAAACCAGCCTGTTTGAAACCGAGGTGTGGAAAACTTTGTTCGAGTTCCAGAAGGACGGAGCCAAGGGAGCCATCAACAAAATCCTTCGGCACAATGGCTGCATCATTGCCGACAGCGTCGGTTTGGGGAAAACCTACGAGGCCCTCGCTGTCATCAAGTATTTCGAGCTGAAAAACGAGCGCGTCCTCGTTCTCTGTCCGAAGAAACTTCGCGAAAACTGGACGGTTTACACGGCTCACAGCCTGCTCAATCCGTTCGTCTCGGACCGCTTCCGCTATGACGTGCTCTCCCACACTGACCTCAGTCGTGGGAAAATCGGTTTCACCGGTGACATCAATCTGGAACACCTCATGTGGGGAAATTACGACCTCGTTGTCATCGACGAGTCGCACAACTTCCGCAACAACACCCCAGGCAAAAAAGACGAGGAAGGAAACATCATACGCAAGAGCCGTTATCAGTTGCTCATGGACGACATCATCAAAGCCGGTGTCCGCACCAAGGTGCTGTTGCTCTCTGCCACTCCGGTCAACAACGACCTCAAGGATCTCCGCAACCAGATTTATTTCCTCACCGAAAACCGCGACGACGCTTTCTCTGAATCTCTCGGCATCGCCAGTCTCAAGGAAACTCTCGCTTCCGCACAGAAGGTCTTCACCCACTGGGCGAAACAACACGGTGACGAGCGCAAGACGAGCGAACTGCTGGACAAGCTCAACGCCTCCTTTTTCAAGCTCCTCGACGAGCTAACAATCGCCCGCTCGCGCAAGCACATCCAGAAATACTACAAAGCCACCATTGCCCAGCTCGGCGGTTTCCCTAAGCGTGAGAAGCCCGTTTCCGTCTATCCTGATATCGACCTGCATGGGCGCTTTCTCTCCTACGACAAGCTCAACGACGAAATTAGCGGTTACAAGCTCTCGCTGTTCAACCCGTCATTTTACGTCAAAGATGAATTCAAGTCGGGTTACGAGAATAGAGGAACCTCGCCATTCTCCCAAATTGTTAGTGAGAATCACCTCATCGGCATGATGAAGGTGAACTTTCTCAAGCGCCTTGAAAGTTCGGTGAAGTCGTTTGAAATCACGATGGAACGCACCATCGACCGCATAGAGCATTTGGAGCGGAAGATCAAAAATTTTCAAGCAACGCCGAATCAAAATCCAGAGTCAGACGAGTTAGAGCTCGATCTCGGCGATCCAGGTCAGGACGAGGAACTCGATGAAGCCATGCTCGTCGGTGGAAAATTGAAATTCAGGTTGGATCATCTCCGCTTGGATGGGGATGACGGCTGGCTCAAAGCACTCAAGATCGACAAGGACCAGCTCCGCATCCTCCACAATGCCGCGCAAAACGTCACGCCAGACACCGACGCGAAACTCGCCGAACTCAAAAAACTCATCGCCGCCAAGGTCGCCAAGCCCACAACTAACAAACTCGGCGAACCAAACCGAAAAGTCCTCGTCTTCACGGCGTTCGCCGATACCGCCACCTACCTCTACAAATCGCTTCTTGAATGGGGGACCAAGGATCTCGGCATTCACATGGCCCTCGTTTGCGGTGGCGGCAATACCCATGCCTCCTTTGGCCAAAGCGCCTTCGACCACATCCTCACCAACTTCTCACCGAGGGCAAAGAATCGCGCCAAGATTCCTTCTATGCCGCAGCAGGGTGAAATCGATTTGCTCATTGCCACCGACTGCATCAGCGAGGGCCAAAACCTTCAGGACTGCGATTACCTCGTCAATTACGACATCCATTGGAATCCCGTCCGCATCATCCAGCGCTTTGGCCGGATCGACCGGATCGGTAGCAAGAGTCATGCGGTGCATCTCGTCAATTTCTGGCCCACTGAAGACCTCAACAAATACATCAACCTCAAGAACCGCGTCGAAGCCCGTATGGCCCTGGTGGACCTCTCCGCTACTTTCGCGGACAATCCTCTAACGAATGATGAAATCGAGGACATCATCTCGGAAGACCTCCGCTACCGGGACAAGCAACTTCTCCGCCTCAAGGATGAAGTCCTCGACATCGAAGATCTTGGCGACAGCGTATCGCTAACCGAGTTCACCCTCGATGACTTCCGGCTGGAACTCCTGAAATACATTGAGGCGAACAAGGAGGCTCTCGAATCCGCGCCGCTCGGTCTTTACACCTGCGTTCCACCCCATCCCGAATACAAAGCCATCGGCCCCGGCGTGATCTTTTGTTTCCGGCAGGAGGGAATGCGCGGCGGAACTGCGGACGGCAAGCCCGGTCCCAGCGATTCCATCAATCCGCTCCATCCCTACTTCCTCGTTTACGTCCTCGATGATGGCAACGTCCGCTTCACCTTTGCCCACCCGAAGCAGATTCTCGACATCTACCGTATCCTTTGCGCTGGCAAAGCCGAAGCCCATGGCCAGCTCTGCAATCTCTTCGATCAAGAGACCAACCACGGCAACGACATGAAAGCCTACGACATGCTGCTGCAAAAAGCCGTGGACTCACTCGCCGCCACCTTCCGCAAGCGTGCCGCTTCCGGCCTCATCTCCGGGCGCGGGTTCGTCCTGCCCAATGCTCAGGAACAGGTCCACGAAAACACCGATCTCGAACTCGTCACCTGGCTCGTCATCAAGGAGGATAAGGCATGAGTAATGACGATCTCACCACCGATGGCGCCTACCAGCATTTGCTGCGAAAGATCACGGAGGTTTACACCTCCGGTCAGATAAAGGCGACGCAGGCAGTCAATGCTCACATCACCGAAACCTACTGGCAGGTAGGTCGCGACATCGTTGAGTTTGAACAGGGCGGCAGCACCCGTGCGGAATATGGCAAGCGGCTGGTGGCCAGTCTCGCAAAAGACCTCACCTTGCGGCACGGCAGGGGATTTAGCCGCAGTAACGTGATGATGATGAGGGCATTTTACCTGACCTTCCCAAAAGTCCAGACGCTGTCTGGACAATTGAGCTGGTCGCACTACGTCGAGTTGCTCTCGATTGATGACGGTTTGGAACGCGGCTTTTACGAGAAGCAGGCCATTACCGAGAAGTGGAGCGTGAAGGAACTGCAACGACAGAAGCGCACCTCCCTTTTCCTCCGTCTCGCCGCTGGAAAAGACAGGGACGGCATTCTGGCTCTCGCTCGTGAGGGGCAAATCGTGACGCATCCGGCGGAACTGGTTCGCGACCCCTACGTATTCGAGTTTCTGAAAATTCCCGAGCCCAGCCATCTCACAGAGACGGAACTGGAAAGTCTCCTTTGCGATCACCTTCAGCCCTTCCTGCTAGAGCTTGGCAAGGGCTTCACCTTTGTCGGCAGACAATACCGCATCACCCTCAACAACACCCATTACCGGGTCGATCTCGTTTTCTATCACCGTATCCTCCGTTGCTTTGTTCTGATCGACTTAAAGATGGACAAGGTGGAGCACCACGACATCGGCCAGATGAACATGTATCTCGGCTACTTTGCCACGGAAGAGAACACCGAGGGCGACAACCCACCCATCGGGATCATTCTCTCCAGACACAAGGACGAACTGCTCGTCGAATACGCGACCTATCAGATGAACAGCCAGCTCTTCGTCCAGAAATATCAACTCTACCTGCCCGACCGCGAGGAACTCCGCCGCGAGTTGGAACTCACCCTGCAACTCGCCGAAGTCCGCGCTAGCGGAGAAAACTGATCCCCATGCCCGACCTCCGCCATTCCATCACCTCAGCCCTCACGTCCCTCAAGGATCGACCTTTACGTGTCGCCGCCACTGGCTTCTTCTCCACTCTCGGCTACCGCTCGGAGCGCACCCTGCATGTTGATACCGTCGCAGCGCTCAAAGACCACCTCGACCCCAACGGCTTCCTTCGCGAGGAAAATGCCCATCTTTCGCTCTGGAAATCCGTCCATCTCATCTTCCAACTCACCAAATCTGAACTCGCGCCATCAGCAGGTAACGATCTCGGTCTGATTCTGGATACCCCCTTCGAACTCCGCCGCGATGGAAAAGTCATCGAGTCCTACATCTTCTTCGCGTTGGATCTTCATCCACGCCCGGACGGTCAACCCCTTAACCGCGAGATTTACGGAAACATCACCCGTGCTCTCAACCGCCTCGTCCCGCAACCGGTGCTCGTCCTCTTCCGTGAAGACTCTCGCCTCTCCATCGCCGTCATCAACCGCCGCCGCAATCTCCGCGACGGCACCCGTGACGTGCTAACACGAGTCTCACTCATCCGCGACATCGACCTCCACTCGCCCCACCGCGCCCACCTCGATCTCCTCCAGCGCTTTTCCCTGCCATCACTTTCTGCCGAGTCCGTCATCCGGACATTCGCCGACCTCGACACCGCTTGGCAGAAAATTTTCTCCGTTCAGGAACTCAAAGACAGCTTCTACAAATCCCTCTCCGCTTGGTTCCGCTGGGCCATCACAGAAATCCAACTCGCCCAGCTTCCCGATCAAACCCCGGATACGCAGGCCAACCGCGACCGTGCTACTCAGGAATTCACCGTCCGTCTCATCTGCCGTACGCTGTTCACTTGGTTCATCAAGGAAATGCGGCTTATCCCCGCTGAACTCCTCGAACTCTATGACACTGCTGAAAACCGCCGCGTCCTCACCAAGGACGGCGGCTCCCGGACATTCTTAGAAGGAAACCACTACTACCGCGGCATACTGCAAAACATCTTCTTCCAGTCGCTAAACCGTCCGATGGACCAGCGCCGGAAATCCGGCACGGAAGCCGCCAACGACCGCGAAATCACCGACCCGAATCTCAAAAAACTTGCCTACGTCGGCAAACAAAACCTCCCCGCCGACTTCGACTACTCTCTCTTCGACCGCATTCCCTATCTCAATGGCGGCCTCTTCGACGCGCTGCCCGAGGACAACCTGAAATTCACCCACGAGGAGGGCAACGCCTTCAAGGTGCCTAACAAGCTCTTCTATGCCTGCCGCGAGGATGGCTACGCGCTCGCCGCCGAAGGCGGGCGTGGCTCGCGCCCCCAGCCGATGGAGGGCCTCAACCGCATCTTCGACCGCTACCGTTTCACCGTGGCGGAAAATACCCCGCTGGAAGAGGATGTCGCCCTCGATCCCGAATTGCTCGGCCTCGTGTTCGAAAACCTCCTCGCCGAAATCGACCCCGACGACGAAGCCGCTGCCAAGTCCGCCCGCAAAGCTTCCGGTTCTTACTACACCCCGCGCCGCATCGTGGATTATATGGTCAATGAGGCACTTCACCTCCATCTCCGAACCGAGTTCGAGAAAAATGGAGGCACACCCGCCGATCTCCAGCTTCTCAGTCAGCTCTGTTACGAGCTCGACCCACATGCCGATTTCTCACCCATCGCCGCCCGCGTGGTGGATGCGCTGGAGGCCGTGCGCGTGCTCGATCCCGCCTGCGGCTCCGGTGCCTTCCCAATGGGGATGCTTCACCGCATGGTCGAGCTACTCCGTTCGGTCGATCCCCGGGCCGACCTCTGGAAAGAGCGGCTCCTGTCCCGCATTCCTGCCGTCTTCCGGACTCAGATTGCGCAGGAAATGCAAGACAAGAGCTACAACTACCTCCGCAAGCTCGGTCTCATCCAGAAGAACCTCTACGGTCTCGACATTCAGCCGCTGGCCACCCTCATCGCCAAGTTGCGCTTTTTCCTCACCCTCATCGTCGAACAGGAAGTCCACCTCTCCGATCCCGCCCACAACTACGGCCTTTCTTCGCTGCCGAATCTCGAAACCAACCTCATCTGTGCCAACACCCTCGCCGACACCGGGCACGGTCTGCTCAGCGGCCCCGTCCTCGCCGACCTGCGCCAAGCCCGCGAGGAATACTACCAACCCGCCACCACCCGCGCCCGGCGCGATGAACTGGCCACCTCCATCGGCGAAAAACTCGCAGGTCTCTTCCCCGGTTTCGCTGAAAAGGCCAAGGGCGTGAAACCCGCCGGTGGCACGCCGATGGATCGCGAGAACATGCGCCGCCAGCAGGACGCCTACTGGCTCGCAGAGTGGTTCAAGCACGCCACCATCGCCGCACCGTTCTTCAATGTGGAAACCTTCTTTCCTGAGCTGGTTAGCGACGGAGGCTACCGCCATCCCGCACCCTTCCACATCGTCATCGGCAATCCGCCCTACGGCGGAACCAAGATCGAGGACGATGTGAAGACAGCACTCGGCCTCGGCTCCAAAGATCCCTACGGAGCCTTTATCGCCCGCTTCCTTGGCGACCCCGCCCGATCCACTCCGCTCGCCGAAGGCGGCGTGCTTTCCTACATCGTCAGCGACACTTTTATGACGATCAAAACGCACCGCCCACTGCGCGAACAGATGCTGCGTCATCGCGTCCATAAGATGATCCGCGTCTCTGGCGACACCTTCAAGGCCACCGTCAACTGCGCTGTCATCCTATGCCAGCGAGGTGCAGGCTCCGAAAACCACACCTGCCAGATGGCCGACCTTACCAATGTCTCCATCTGGGACCAACACGAACGCTTCCTACATTTACTCTATCAAACTGAGGGTTTCACCCGCCGCGCAAATATCTCCAACCAGACCTACGGGATCTATCACTACCGCCAGAATCTCATCACAACGAACTCCAATCTGCCGTTCTTCGTGGCGTCGCCGAAGTTATTCGCGTTGATGAACGACACCACCGCTCCCTCGCGGCACGAGAACATCGGCGGCAAGCGCGTGCCTGTCCGCAAAGTTTCGCTAAACGGGAGCGACGTTAGTCTTGTGAAGCTCGGGGACATCGCAGAGGTGAAAGTCGGCCTCCAAACCGGCGACAATGAGGCATACCTTTTCCAGAATCCGAATGCACGCGGCTCGTATCGATCCGTTGAAGACTTTCGTCAGTTTCTCCTGAGCAATGCTGACCTTGAGGGCATTCGTTCGGATGAACGTCTCCGAGGAGAAGTCATTCAACACGGCATCTCGAAAGACGACAAGAAGTCCCCCCGATACTTCGGTGGTCGTTACATCGTGCCTTACGATAAAGGAGGCGAGTCGGACAGCGAAGAAGGTTGGATGCCGAATTATTGGGTGCCTACCGATTATTTCATTGATTGGAGTGAATGGGCGATTGTCCGCATGAAAACTTTGACTCTTCGTGAGAAAAATCGGCTTCAAGGAAAGCCAGGAGGGAATGATCGTCTGACCTCTCGATTTCAGAATGAGGAGTATTATTTCGTGCGTGGGCTGACGTGGTCAGACGCGGGGATTTATTCTCCGACATTTCGTCTCAGTGGAAGCGGCGTTTTTGACGTCAAAGGAAGCCGATTTGTAGTTTCAGCAGACCTGCTGAATACAACCCTCGGCCTAGTTTGTTCGAAACTCGCCAAAATGTGGATCAAAGCGGTGGAGAATCACTCGATCAGCACTCAGTCCGAGAATATTAGGGATCTCATTGTTCCTGCTGTTTTGAATGGGAGGTTTGGACATCTGGTTCAAACTATTATTGAAAATCAGAAGGCTGATTCCAATTACGACTACGCCAGCAACGAGCAGCTTGAGATCGACCGACTCGTCTATGCCGCCTACGGCTTGAACGACGCTGACATCAAGGAGGTAGATAACTGGTATGCCCGGCGCTATCCCAAGCTGGCCGAAGCGCAGCGGAAGAACCTCGCCGTCAAACAGGGCAAAACCGAAGAGCAACTCCTCGCCCGCCAGGTTCTGCACTTTTACTGTGACGAATCCTGCCATCTGCCCACTGACGGTGAGCCGAACATGCTGCTGGGCCTGCTAGCCTGCCCGACGGAGGAGGTTGCCACGGCCCATGCTTCGCTACGAACCATCGCCTCGTCCGGAGGCTTCGAACCGCACTTCGAGGCCAAGTGGACCAAGCTCTCGCCCGCCCGCCTGCCGCACTACCTTGCCTTACTTGAATGGTTCTTTGCCCCGGAACAGGAAGCGCTCGCCTTCCGAGGCCTCGTTCTTCCCGACAAGGCCCGACTCTACGCCGCCCTGCCGGAAACCGCCCGCGATCACCTCTACTACCGCCTTTACTACCAGCTTCTCCGCAGTGCCGTGGAACCCGAGAACCGCCACCGCATCTTCCTCGACACCAAGGACACCCGCGGCGGTCAGAAAATCGCAAAGTTGCGCGACCTGCTTCAACTCGACGCCGGCGACAGCCTGCAAACCGCCAAGGCGATCCGGGACATCCAACTCGTCCGCTCGCACGAGATCGGCCTACTGCAACTCACTGATCTTTTCCTCGGTGCTATCGCCTACGCCCGCCGTGGTTCGCAAACGAGCCCAGCCAAGCTCGCTTTCATCCGCGCCCTCGAAGAAAAAATTGGCTCTCCCCTCACCGGCGATACCCCGCCCGGCAGCGCCAAATTCATCATCGCCACCGAACATGACCAGGACGCCCTCCTGCTCTGAATTGACACCCAACTCAGAGCATGAGCACCGATTTTCCTGACTGGCTTCCCGATTTGATCCCCTTCGATGGTGATTGGGATGGCTACGTCCGCCGCCTCTACTCAATTTTCGAGGCAGAACTCAAAAACTCATCCATCCAATACACTGGCAAACGCGTCTGGATTGATTCGCGTAAGAATGCAGATGACGCATACAGTTTCGAGGAAGGCTTCTGGCACCTAACCACCAAGGATGAGGTCGTTTATGATCGAGCCCGCAGAACCAAGTGCAAAGAGCGCGTGCCGGACTTCAGGCGCGCGGAGCGTCTTGCCTGGTGTCGCGCCGTCATCATCAACTCCGCCGACCCGAGCGTCCTTTGTTGGGAACATGAAGAGGAGTTCGGACAAATCCGCGAATACCTTTGGCTTCGCGATCGCGACTACGTGGTCATCCTACGCCCGTGGGAAACTCGAAAGTTCGGAACCGTTTGGATGATCACGACCGCCTACCACCTCGATTATTCAAATTCCAAATCGAACATGCTTCTCAAGTATGAAGCCAGAAAATGACAAACCCCGCCGTGGCGGGGTTCGATCTCCTGCTACACATGGCAGCTGAGCTGGTGAGAACCTAAGCGCTTAGGTTCCCGCCTGCAAGAATTTTGATGTGTATTTTAATCCTACGAAAATGACACCCCGCCACTGGCTCATCAAATTCGCCCCCTTCCGCACTTCTTGGGCGGAAATCGTCGCCCGTGGCTCCTTCACTCCCCGTGGCATCCGCAATCCGGAAGCGCGAAAGCACCTGATCGCCATGCGCTTGGGAGATCAAGTTCTGTTCTACCGCAGCCAGCAAGATCAGGCCATCGTCGGCCTGCTAGAAGTCACCCGCGAAGCATACCCCGACCCCACGAGCGCAGATCCCCAGTGGCTGACCTGCGATTACCAGCCGATACAGACATTGCCTTCCCCAGTTACTTTGGAAGTGATCAAGGCAAATCCTGGGCTCTCTGAACTCCCGCTCATTCGTCGACCGCGCCTGTCCGTGATGCCATTGACAGCGGGTGGATTTGAAATCCTGCAATCTCTCGCTTTACCATGAGCCAAGAAATCACACCCTTTGAAGCCATCCGCCGCACCAACCCTGCTGGTAACGAATTCTGGTCCAGCCGGGACTTTGCCAAGGGCTCGGCTACCTCAGGCGATAGCGGATATATCCAAGTGGTGCGAGCTGCTCAATCAATCCTGAGACGGTCCTTGGCATGTCACCCGTGACCTCGTGATTGATCTGACAGAACAGCCATCGCCGCATCAATTTCACATCGGTCCGCTTCATCAGGCGGCTTGCGCTCGCCGATGCTCCTGCACGACTCCTAGCATTGGGAAAGGCGCGAAGGTAGGCTTGCACGCGAAGCGTCAACTTGAAGCCGGAACAACTCACTGACTCCAAGGCGAATCTCCAGTGACGAATGCTGATTTCTTTGGGAATCGCGTAACGGAAAGGGGGGAGTTTCGCAGACTGTGTTTCGCTAAGTTTTTCTACGACGACGGAAGGCCGGCCAACATGGGGCTTGCGCTCTATAATCTTTATCCAGCCTAGATTTTCGGCCTGCTCAAGCTCCCAATTGAAGATTGCAAACCGACGGGAAAAATCTCTAACGGTGATGGGGTTTCCGTAACGGTCGAGAAGGGACTGAATTCTGTTCAATCGTTCGTGGCAGAGGATGTGCGAGCGCATGGCGTTACGGGTGTTCGTGTTCCGGGCTGGCATTACTATTTCGAGGATTTCACGCCGTCGTCTTGCCGGGGATGTAGGCTACGGTCGAATCTCGCCCACCAGTTTTCAGGATTTCGATGCGAAGCTTGGTTGGGTATCGTTCGGCCAGGGTTCGCAGTTCCGATTCCTCGAAACCGTGGGACTTCCGAAGATTGTTCAGTGTTTTAGTTCCGCCCGCAGAACGAAGGATTTCCATCACGCGTTCCAGCCGGAGCTTGGCACGGTCTGAACGGCTTATGGCGAGAAAGTCGAGCTGTGCTCTCGCAAACCATTTAACGATTTCAACCGCAGCTTGCGCTTCATTCGCTCCGAGAGGGCACAAGTGCGCGGATCTGCCATGAAGCGCCCCGTGAAGGCAAAGGGCCAAGCGCCAGGCATTCTCACCCCAGCGGGCAACGTAGGAATCCACATCGCGAAGCTCACCGCCATCCCTCACGCGCGCCTTGGAATCATTGGTGAATTTCCGTAGAATCGCGCGTGCGTCATCCGAAGCATGGATGGTGCGTGGATTATTTCCCTTCTCCCTATACTCGCCAAGCAATTCAAGGATCAACGCTCGCCATTCTTCCGCAACCGACTGCTTCAATTCCGGGAAGTCTTCCGGTTCGTCTTCTGACTCAGCCTTTACGTCGCAAAGCAAAAGTCGGGGAAGAAAGCCGCTTTCCGTCATGCGTTCATCTTCTGCCAACTTACGGGCAACGTCTGGCTGAATGAGCCACGCCAGGGAGAGTCGCGGCGCGTGCAGCATCACCGGGGCACGGGTTTGGCGATCCACCCGCAATGGGTCGCCGGAGTAACCGGAAAGGTAGATGTCTTCATCACTGGCTTTACCACCGGAATACCTTCCCATCACCACACCGATAATTCCGCGCGCTTCTGATGAGAGACTAACCAATGCTTCACCAGGTTGAGTCGATAGTGAAACGGCGAGTTTTTCCCGTGTCACGTCCCCGACCGAAAAATGCGGCGGAGTCTCTCTCTCGCGCTCTAATCGCTGCTTCTCTTCCTCGATTTGTTGAAGCTCACTGGCGAGCATCCTGCGTGCTTGTTCGTTGGGTTCTCTTGCCGCTTCCTTTTCCTTGGCTTCAGCTCTCCGGGTCGCAATGCGAAGGGCCGCTTCGATCCTCGGTTTTTCAAGTTCCATCCAGCGGGAGACGCACTCCCTTTCCTCATTCAAGAACGGTTTGGCGATTAACCCGAAGGCCCTCCCTTTTCCAACACCACTTCTGGCAATGCCCAAGAGGAAAAGATTTGGCGGGGTGATACGGCCTGCTCCGCTTCTGACGAGTAAACCGCCCCCATAGGATGCGGAGAGAATTCCCAGCGCGACCAAGGCTCCCAATGCGTCCGGGGTTTGCGTCACTCGGCTGGATTCCTGAATCATATTTCGGATGATCGGCGGTAGGCATTGAGTCGGAAACGGCCCAATCTCGCAGGAATCGTTTTCCCCGACATCTCCGGTGCCAAAACTCCCAGAACCCCCAGAAGCCGCCGATTTGCTCGATTTCTCGTCCCTTTTGGGAGTTTTGGGGGATTTGGGAGCTGGGATTTCCTCTGAATCCAAAAGCTGGTTTATTCCGCTCATGGCAACAATCCCTCCAGTTTAAGTTTGTCCTCGTGGTGAATCAGAACAGCGTCGTTCAAATCGTTCACGGGCTTACCATCTTCGCGTATCAACCCGTCGAAGGTGAACGCGTCCACCTTGCTGCCGACTTCTCGGAGTTGACCGGCCCATCGCCGTGCCGCTTCAAGCCCGCCTTCATCAGGATCATCATGCGGGTAAATTCGGACCCTCCTTCCCTCGAAAAATGCAAGCGCCTCCGGTGAGATTCGATTGGCCCGCCCCATCATCGCTACCGGAATAAGACCCTTCCGTTTCCTAACAACGAGGAAATGTATTGCGGCCAGCCAATCCGGACCTCCTTCCACCAGGAAAATATCGGCTGCTGGATTTTCTATCATCTTGGTCCCCAATGGCCAATCCTTCCGGCTACCGGCAAGCGTGTGCGCCTTGCGCTTGCCCAGTGTGCCCATAGGCGGAAACACCTCGCCATCCATCCGTCGAGCCTCGGCAATTTTCCCCGGCTCATTCAAAATCCAAGATGGATAGCCGCATACTTTCCCGAATACAAGGATGCCTAACTTGGAGGCCACTTCCACCGCGTAGGGATGAATCCCGCGCAGCTTTGCCACTGCCAGCCAATCACTGTTTTCTCCCGGATCGGAGGGAGGTATTACCAATTCTCGACGGGGTTCTTGCCTCTTGGGTATTGGTGAGAAGCCCGACTCGAAGTTGATGCACGCACGTTCTCGACACCATGCCAGTGAATCCTTGACGCTCCAACCCGTCGCACTAGCCACAAAGTCGGCCACATCACCGGACTCATCCGTTGAGAAGTCCTTGAAGCGTCGGCCTTCATTGTGAATCGAGAAGGAGGGATTACGATCTTCCCGCCAAGGGCAACGGCAGGATTTCTTGGGTTCGCCTGCTAGATTCAAATCATGCCACGCATCCCGGATGGTGTAACATGCTTTCACGTCATTGAAGTTTTTCATGATGGTTGTTCAATTGAGGATTGAAAGCCACCACGCATTGGGATACTTTTCGGCAGTTGATTACTTCTACCGGGTCGATTCCAAGCATGGGGTCGGCCTGGTTTGTTTAGTCGAGAAGGGTGTCCAACTCTGACTTACGAAATCGGAGTTCACCGGTTGGCGTGCGTTTGGGTTTGAGTTTTCCCGCCTTGATCCAGCGGCGGATCGTCGGTGATGAAATCGATAGGTGCTTGCAAGCGGCGGCGGTGTTCACCCATGGCTCGGAATCCGAAATGGGTTGGGTAGGTGTAATGGTTGGCTTCATGGTGTATTGAGCGCGGTCTTTCGCGTGCATTCACTATCGCAAACCGTATCGTCATCCATAACGGGCGGAACTCTGCCTTCCGCGATGCGACAAGAAGCGAGATTTGGCCCTTCGCGATGCGCCGCCGTGGTGGAAGTCGCGGTTCGTTATGCGCCGATGTCTCGAAAACTAATGTTCGTCATGCGCTACCCTCCTTCGAGGAGTCTTACTTGATGCGTTTCACTGCTGACGTGGCAGAGAATTGCTTCATCACGATTTTTTCGATTTTTTTCGAGGAAGGTCTTTCACAGGCCGTTTTCAGAAGGCTGTGACATTCCCGTATTGCGTTATCTGACAAGGCTTTGATGCCGCTCTTGCGGATGCCCCCAATAATTGCGCAGGTGTCAAAATCTCTATTGGCATATGAGGAAAGCATTCCCAAAAACTCACGGACTTTGATTTGGGCTGGTATGGTGCCAAGGCCACAGTGTGCGGCGGCGAAGGTTTCGATCAATTCAGAACTATCACGCGCGGGCGATTTATTGTCGTTAGCGAACTTCACGAAATCTCGTGTGTGTTTGAGCCATTTGGCTTTCTCCCTTGCTTTAGCTGCGAGCGAAGCTGCTTTGCTGTGAGTTTTTGCCTTTGCGCTCTTGGCTTTCTCGGTTGCGGTGTGGAGTTTCTGATACGCAATTCTGTGCTTTTCCCAGAATGAGTAAAATTCGCTTGAGAACCATGCGAGTAACCTGTCGCTTTTCACGGATTGGGACTGTTGCCAGTATTCTGCGAAAATCGCAGAGGATTCTTTCGCGACATTAGGCGGCGTATAAACGCCGGGTTCGAAGTTCTCGCAATAGCACTTCAATGCTTCTAGTGAGACTAGATCGTCCTGAAGCTTTTGCAATTTTCTCTCATGATCAATGGTCGAGGCGAGCGTCTGCGAATCATTTTTCAGGTTTTTTTTGAGCCCGGCAATAATCCGTGCAGTGTGCTCTATCTGATTTCTCAGAGATTCTTCATCGTCGTCGCGTTGTTCCTGATCACGAGTATTTCGGGAGACTCCAAGGAAATCCATGAATGCAGATTGCAGGGCTGGCCAAGGGACTCTAGGAGAGTTCGTAGCATAGCGTAACGCATCTTCAAGATCGCATGGTAGAGAGGGGCGGGAAAGGTTGGCGCGTTTGTCGGCGCACGCCAGTACACTGGCGATTCTCTCGTTTTCAAGCGCATCGCTTTGCTTGAATCCAGCAGAAACCGTTGAATGCAGCCTCCCAAGCACCGGGCCGACTATCGGGTCAAGGAGTCTTTCGTCATCATCGTCCACGTAGAGGCAGAGTGAGAAACCAAGGGCTTGTTGGAGAGCCAACAGTGTGCTGTAATTCATGGTTGCCACGATCGCTTCTCGTCGGCGGATCAGTCCGGCCTTTGTTTCAGTTTGAAGAGCAATCGCGGCATCGACCAACGTCGCGGGATTGAAAGTCCCCTGTCTCGGTGCCATCAATGCGGCCAGCCTGGCGATTTCGCCGTCGTCTTGGATGGCGAGGTAATCTTGGATGGCACGCTCATCAGTTGAGCCAGTGATAAAGTCGTGAATTTCCGGAGATTGATTCTGGTTCATGGCGGGAAGGCATTATCTGATAGTCGATCAGCGTAATCGGATGAATACTGTCGCGGAATTTTCCATGAATAACTATCAATAGCGATCATCCATTGGTCTTACCTGCGGTTTTCTCAATCGGAACTTCCGCATTCGTGAAATTGCCTACTTCAACAGCGTTAGGATTTCCAAGAAGTCCGGCAAAGGTCTTCGGGGTGATCGTCTTGCGTTTGTCGGCATAGAACGCGGAGGTGATATGAATGTCAGCATGGCGGAGATAACGGCTGGCTTCGAAAATGCCGTGTTCGCTGGCAATGATGCTGCCGATTTCTTTCCGCAGGGTGTGAAGCGGCTTGTGGCCGTCCACTCCGTTCTTACGAAGCCATACAAGCACCTTGTCGAAAACAGGATTGCAACGGTAGCGGCCGGCCTTGGCCTTGGGATCGTGTTTGAGCGGGCTTTCGATCACGAAAACCGCCTTGGGCTTCTTGGCGCGGTAGCCTCGGAATAAGGCGAGCGTGTCTGCGTCCAGGTCCATCTTGCCGGCGCTGTCCTCGCTCTTGAGTTCGTGGAATTCCGAAGACTCCACCCTCATCGAGGATCCGGCGAAGTCGAACGCCCGCCACAGCAGGTTGTCGATCTCCGCCCTACGCAGGCCGCAGACGAGGGCGAGGATCATGACCTTGAACTGTTCCGGCTGAGATTCGGCCAGTTCCTCCTTGGCCTTCGCAAGGATGGCGTAGGGGTCCATCCGGCTGATGTATCGAAGCGACGGGCTTTTTTCAAGGGGCACGCCATCGAACGGTAGCGGGCTAGGCAAGGTGACCGACTGCGCGACGAATGGCAGGAGCTTTTTTCCAAAGAGTCCTTTGGCATTCCGGATCAGGCTGTTCGTCGTGATCACTGCACGGCGCTTAGCGAGCGGATCGCCCTCGGCGTCGCGGATGCGCTTGTTCCTCCAAGCGAGCACGTCAGCGGGCGTGACGGAATCCAGCAACACGGCATTCACCTTTTCCCGCCACTTCGCGGAGCCTCCCTTGTGGGCGTCGAATTTTCCATCGCCCTTGATTTCCCGAATCTGGCCGACGATCAGGCGTAGGGCCTTCGCGTAGCCTTCGAGCGTCTGCCGGCGTGCCGACGAAACGCGGGTGGCGGCGGAGATCAACTCTCCCACCGTTACCTGTGCGGGCTTTTCGATCTTCTCTTCGGGACGGTAGAGGGCAAAACCTGCTTCCCACCCATCGGCAATCACCAGTGCCACAAGTTCGGCCGCCCGCTTGGCAGCCTCCCGCTGGTTGGACGTGCCGAGGCAAAGCTGGGCGCGTTTCCCCCGGACTGAGAAGCGGCAAGAATAGTCTGCCGCCCCGTGATCTTTGAAGAGTCGGCTCTGTCCCATCCAATAGCGGGCATCACTTTTCGAGAAAGTGCGTTTGGTTGTCTCCTCCGGCAGTTTTCCGGCAGTTTTTTCAGGTATGGTTGATTCCCTTTGATCGTCCGTGATTGCCTTCATGGGTGAATATATACCATATTCTACAAGGATTGCAACCATCAAACGCTATCACCGAGAATCAAACAGCAATCATTGATAACTTGTTATCCAATAGACTTTTAATCAATTGGTCCTGGGTTCGAGTCCCAGTCCTCGTACTTCCTTTGATATTCAATAATTTACGTCGTTTCCAGTGCCAGAAAATGGCGAAATGAGAACGAAAGTGAGAACGAATGGGTGAAAAACCGTATCAGCGGAACCCCTTCTGTCGCATAATTCGCATGTTGTCTTTACTGTATCGTTGGCTGGGCATTTTTTGCGTATTGGCCTGAACCAGTCGGCACACTGAGTTTCAATACCAATTCGCTGCCTGGAACCTGGACGGAGCCTTCTATTTCCTTCCTTGGTCTCTACAGTGTCCGATATGACCGCTTTGTATCGCCTGTGACTCGCGGGCCGCGCTCTGGTCGCTCTACGCCCAGAATCCAAAGGCTCGCCAACTTGGCCGCGAAGCGAAGGGCATTCTCGTCTTCCCATCTATCGTCAAGGGCGGCCCTACGATCGGTTGACAGGCTGGCAATGGTGCGATGATTCGTGACGCCGGAAATACCCGCCTCGCTTTGATTGGCAATGACCGCGACGCCGAGAATACATCCGAATAAAACTCTACACTTGCAAAGTGTAGAGTCACTTGTCAGTGTATCTTCTATGAAGCGTCTGCTCGCAAATCTTGCCGAGTATCTGGAAAAACTGACGGGCCGGGAAGTCCGGCTGGAGCCTGTTGAAACCGGCAAATTGCCGCTGTTTCTGCGGGAGCGCTACACGCTGCGCCGGGCGGAAATCTTCGGCAGGGAATTCTTGCTCGCTCTGGATTCCTTGGGAGAAGAAGCCCCCTCCGCAGCGACCTACGCCAACTTCGCCGAATTGCTGACCAGCCACCTTGGAGAGCCTCCGGTCCTTGTTCTGCCGGTTCTGGCCACCCACATCCGCCAGGGCCTGATCCGACTTGGCAGACCCTTCATCGTCCCGGGAAGCCAGACCTTCCTGCCGACAGCCCTGATTGATTTGAGGGAACGACAACCGGCTCCCCGACTACCGGTGCCCAAGTACCTCAGCCCTGCCGCCCAAAGCGTGCTCCTCTATCATTTGGAACGTGAAACCGTTCACCACCAACCCCTGCAGAAAATCGCGGAAACCGTCGGTTATTCGCCCAACATGTTAGCCAAGGTGAAGCACGAACTCGCAGCCGCCGAACTCTGCGAAAGCTTCCGCGACGGTCGCGCTGTGTTGCTGCGTTTCCGCTTCGAGCGGCGCGAGCTTTGGGAAAAAGCCCTGCCCTGGCTCGCTTCGCCGGTCCGCGCCACCCACTGGGTGCGCTGGGAAAATCCTCCGCAAGGTATCCTATTAGCCGGAATCACCGCTCTCAGCCGCATGACGATGATAGCGGATGACCGCCTGCCCGTGCATGCCTTGAGCCACCGGGCGCACCGCACTGCCCTTGAAAACGGGGATTACCGCATCTGTGCCGATCGTGATGATGCCACGGCCCGTCTGGAAGTGTGGAACTACAATCCCACGCTTCTCTCCATCCGCCCGGATACGGTGGACCCGCTGTCCCTTTACCTGACTCTCAAGGACGATCCTAACGAACGGATTCAGGACCAACTCGAAACCCTCATCGAACAATTCACATGGTGAGAGGACTCGATCTTTTTCGCGAACGCCTCCGAACGCACGGGGGTTCCATCGTGCTCATCGGCGGCGCGGCGTGTGACGATTGGTTCGCTCGCCAGTCGCTCCTGTTTCGTGCGACTCAGGATCTCGACATCGTCCTGATCATCGAGTTCATCGACGCGGCGGCGCTCACCGCACTGAGGGATTTCATCCGCGAGGGCGGTTACCGATCCCGCTTCCGCACCAGCGGTAGCCCTGAACTCTATCGCTTCGCCGACCCCACCGACGAGCGCTTTCCCAAGGAACTCGAATTCTTCAGCCGCACCCCCTCGGACTATGACCTCGCTCCCGGCGAGGTGGTTCCCATCAGTATGGAGCCGGATCACCACAGCCTTTCCGCGATCCTGCTCAACGATGCCTACTACGATCTCATCCGCACCCATCATGACACCCGCGACGGTCTGGGCATTTCCAACGCCACCGCTCTCATCCCCCTCAAGGCTTTTGCCTGGTTAGATCTCAGCCGCCTCAAGGCGGAGGGGCAAAAGATCGACTCGAAAAAAATACTCAAACACCGCTCCGACGTGTTCCGGCTCGCCGCCACGCTGCCCGCAGAACCCGGTCCCGCGCTTCCGGAGGAAATCCTCCAGGATCTCCGCCGCTTCATGCAGACCTTCCCCACGGATTCACCGGACTGGCAGGGCATCCTCGCCGCTGTGAAGGACACCGTGGGCGCTAACCTAACCCCCACCGCCCTCCGCGAGGCGATTTCCTCCTACTTTCG
>JANXMQ010000193.1 GCA_025354565.1 Akkermansiaceae bacterium | reverse complement strand
GGTAGTCATTTTTAACGAGATTTTGAGGACGATCTGTTCCGCTCAATCTATCTGTTAAATTAACCTATTTATACCACAATCTGATGTGTCGCAAGCGGCCCTAGAAGCTGTATATTGTGCTTTCTAAGTCCGACAGACTGCTAGGGCCGTGTTCGGGCTTCGGCATCACTTCCTCGGGATCCTTGTTGAGGATGCGCTTCATCAGCTCCGACGCCTCGGGATCTCCGGGCACGACCACCGTCTCACCCGACTTCCCTTTGCCGAGAACCTTGTCGTGATAGATTAACGAAATATTACCCGCCTCTTTCACGCCGCCATGACAGGCGGTACACTTGGCATTGAAGATCGGCCGCACGTCGCGTGCGAAGTCGATTTCACCGCGTGCGCAGAGTGGAGACAGAGCGACGAGGATTATGAATTGGCAGGAGTTCATTCAGAGAGTTGCGGTTTCATTCAAGTTGCCACTCGGATGGCCGGGAAATTGCTTTTGGGGGCGAGGCCTGGCGAAGCTCGGAAGCAGTGTAAGCGCTATTGATGCGGCTGCACGGGTGATTTAAAAGCGAGATTACGTCCTTCACCGCAGTTTATTGCAAAAGGAGCCCCTCATTTGCGAGAACTTCACACGTTTCCGTGTGCCTGAGCGTGTCGGCGCGGTCCGCAAATCTGTCGCTGAGTTCAAGAGGCTGTTGGACGTCATAAAGCCCCAGGCCATGGCTCGCGCAAACCTGCCCGAGTCGATGGAGAAAAGCCGTCCGGTTTCGTCGGTGACAAACAAGGGGTCTCCCCCGTTGCTACAGGCTATCCAACGATAGCGCCGCGCTGGGATACTCGAAACGGGGTTGCCTAACCCTGCTGGCATTTGTTGTTCAGCCGCTTTCGACACAACGAGTTTGCGAATTTGAAAGCAACTTCCCAGACCAATACCAATGATCGGTGTGGAAAACTCTCAGGTTTGCAGGGTCCAGAGTTCTCGCAGGCGGGCCATGGATTCGCTCCAGGGGACCCTCTGGTAAATTCGCACGCGCACCCAGCGGATGAATCGCTGGGTTCTTTGCGTGGCTCTGGTGACTGCCGAGTTGATGAAGTTGCGAGCCATTTCAACTCTCTTCATTGTGTCGGATTTTCCTGCTTTCGAGGAGGTCCGGCCGCGTTGCTTTTTCTCCTCAACTTCATCCCGGATTCCTTCTTCCCGAACGAGGCGTTCTT
>JANXMQ010000192.1 GCA_025354565.1 Akkermansiaceae bacterium | reverse complement strand
GTAGTCCATGTCCAACCCATTAGAGTCCAATCATGATCGAAGTTCCACTTGCGCGCATTCCTGAGGAGCCCGGTGCGGTAATTCCGCACGCCGGGATCTGCGAGGGGGGCGTCAGGCAACTGACGTCCCTACCTTAATCGGCAGAAATAAATATGCCCCAATCAATTTTACCGGACAGGCGAATTCGGATTCTAATGCGAGTTTGGCCGCTGCCCGTTGCAGTGCTTCTTTTCGCTTCGGCATGGATTGCACGATCTATGGGGCGGGAGTTCTTTTGGGCCACTCACTTTATTTTCGAGATCGGGATCATAGTCTGCATGTTTGCCTCAGTGATCTACACCATAAGACTTTGGCGGCGCACAGCTACGGACCTACCAAGGTGGGTATTCTTTCTGAATCTCCTTTTTGGCCCGCTATTTTTTGCCGCGCAATTCGCAGTGATACTCCTAGACCTGAAGTTTCCTTGGCAATGAATTCAAGAAGCCGAACAAGACGAGACACAGCAACCCCTATCAGCCGCCCTGTTTACATGCTTTCCCGTAATTTCAACCTCCACACCGTGATCGACGCTCGCTCTCGCTGATAGGGGTGCGTGCTCTTTGACGTTGTGCCAATGAATGACAATCCCCTCAAATGGCAGTCCGTGCGTGGAGTGGAACCATTGCAGCATTTCGTGCATCGTCTCGAATCCGTCCGCTTTTGCGAACTCTTCGCACGCGCCGAGACTCATACAGATGCCGTATTTTTTAAGTCCCCAAGTTTCGCGTGTTCGCGTCGGATCTTCGATCGTGACACGATAGACGCTGGTTATAATGGCCTCACTCAGCACTCGCTGTTTCGAGCGGTATGGTTTATCGGTCCACGTTCTCAGGCTGATCTTATCGCCAGGCTTCGGCATCCGTTTCGGGATCGGTCGTACGGTTTGCAGCTTCTCGCCACGCTCCACAAGTCCCGCGAACTGCGGCTTGAACATCCGCACAAAAGAGGCACAACAAGGCTCCTGCTGGCAACCCGGCTTCACTCGCTTCGTTTTTGTTTCCATGTGTTAGAAAGGTTTTCCGCTCCGGTCAGCCGCACTCTCGCCGGTTGCCAGAGGGCGGACGTTGTGCAGAGATTGAAGAGACTCCCTTTTGTGGCGAACCACCCCGATTATCCATCCAACAATGAACGCAACTAGTATCGCACATAGATGAACTGGACCGAGCAATCTCCATGGACCATCGGTGGATGGGTCATCTCGCTTCTGGTCGCCTTCTTCGCTGGCACCTATGCTCACCGGCTCGCCCTCAGCCGCGATTCGATAGGCCGCCGCAGAGTCTTCCGAGAGTTTGTCTTGGAGTTTCTCGACAGGATGGAGACTCAAGGACGCGGCCTCCGTGACCGCGACTATGGGGCGACCATTCCAGAGATTCATCGACGGGCGGTTATTCTTGCGGCAGAGGATATTGCTTTCTGGAAGCGCGGGCGATTCTTGAAGACTCTCAAGAGAGTGGAAGGATACCGTGCCGAGGACATCCGCCCGAACCCCGGCCCCTCCGATACACAAGAGGACCGCGAGAAGCGGTGCGAGCAGATGGACGCCGTTCGTGACCGGATTTGCGGCGACCTTCGGAGACTCATCCGCCTCGCACAATGAAGAGGCACAACAAGTCGAGACACAGCAACCCCTATCAGCCTAAAAAGGAAAATGGGCGTGTTCGTGGGGCACCTTTGAGCAAGGCGTTTGATGGCGGGTCCGGATGATGGCAAAGGGATCGGTTTTCACCCGCTGAGCAGGAGCGCGGCCTCGTCCGGCAGACCGGGCAGCCATTTCCC
>JANXMQ010000189.1 GCA_025354565.1 Akkermansiaceae bacterium | reverse complement strand
TAACATCATCGTCATTTCCTGGATGATCGGTTCTGCCGGAGCCTGGCGGGCGAGCACCGTCCGCAGCCGCTCGGTGATGCCGAGCATGATCGTCAGTGGGGTACGGAGTTCGTGACTGATGTTGGCAAAGAAGCGGGTTTTTGCCTCATCGAGTTCGCTGAGTTGGCGGTTGTGAGACTCGAGTCGAACTCGGGCAGTCTCAACCTCCATCCGGAGGCAAAACTCGCTGTAACGTAGTTTTTCGTAATAATAGCTTCCAGCGACAACAAAAACCGAAGTCACGAATAGGAAAAAAGAATTTCCGAAAAGTATTTTAAAATCCGGTGTAACCGGAGAAAATATTACGCTTGAACCATAAATGACAAAAGTCATACAGGACATTACTAACATATTCAAATATGACCACCTGAACAGCAACGAGAGTCCCACCAAAGTCAGGTTTAATCCTCCAAAATACACTGAATTACCTCCACTTGTGATCGCAATCATCGTGCATATGGAAACCACTGGCAGCAGCCCTATCCCATAGGAGACAATGTTCGAATATCCGGCTCCTCGACTTTTTCCAAGATACCAAAAAACAAGTCCTAAAAGCACCGCACATACGCAGCGAATGAATAAAAAGTCTAATCCGTGTTCTCTGATGATGATCCAGTCCAGCGAAGACGCAAGGAGCATGAAAACCGCCGCGAAAACCGCCGTTCTGCGTGCATTCCCTAATGCAATACCACTCTCGTATTCGCGGAAGGACCGCTGGAGTTGCTCCACAGGTTCCCGTAGGTTGACGACGGCTTCAGCCATGGGCGAGTTCGATTTCAAGGAACAGGTTCACGCCCGTGGAATCCGCTTTGATCGTGGTGCCTTTGAGGTTCAGGCCATCCGGCACGAGGTCGGCCATTTCCGCCTCGTCGCGGTAGATCAGGTTCCATTCCATCACATATTCCATCCAGGCTTTCCGTGGATTGCTGGCCGCGACGTTGGTGACGATGACGATGCCACCGGGCCGGATCATGGTGCAGAACAACTCGACCAAGCGCTTGCAAACCCGCTGCGAGAGATAGTCGAACAGGCCTGCGCAATAGACGACGTCGTAGTTGGAAAACTCATCGTCCCCGCCCTGGGTGGCGGCGCGCAGGAGTTGGTGGACCGAGCGTTGGAAATAGCGAACTTGGGTTTCGCGGCCACCGCTCATGCGGGATTCCTGGATACGCTCCCGCGTGTATTCGAGGGTTTCCGGGTTGAAATCCAACAGGTCGATTTCCGCTAGATCGCTCTCCTCGCACTCCCGCAGGAAACGTTGGACCTCCATCGCCGGTCCGCAGGCCAGGTTGAAAACCCGGGTCCTGCCCTTGCCCACCCGGCGCGCGCACTCCGAGCGGAGTTTTTCCACCAGAAAGTCGATGCGGTTGCGGTGGGCGACGACCGGCTCGGTGTTGAGCAGGGCGAAGTTCAGCAACTTCGCAAACGCCGAGGAACCTTCGTAAGGATTCCGCAGCATCATGTTCACCATTTCATAGTCACCGGCGTAGCCCAGCGGCTTGGTATAAGTCCGATAGAGAAATGGCGAGCACAGCACGATGGGATGCAATTCCCGGCGGACGTAGGCCTTGTGGACCGCCACCTCCGCTTCACTGACTTCCAGCGAAACCTCCTCGAAGCGCTCCATCGACGGCATGACCTCTTCGACCACGCGAGTTTCGATCCCAGCAAAAATCTCCTGTTCCAGATCGTCTCGCCGCCGGGTCACGGTCGTTCGGATACCCACATCGATGCCTGTTAGCCAGTGCTGGACGCCGGATAACATGCTGGAAAGATCCGCCACCACCAGTTTGAAGGGATCCTGCACCTTGTTGGCAGACTTCCATTCCCCCATGAAATTCGCAAACTGCCCGCGTAGGTCTCCACCGCCCGACGCTGTCCCCCCGCCGGTGACACTGGACAGGAAATCCACCTCCACCCAGCCTTCGTCCAGCATCGCCTCGCAGACGAGGACGATCCCCGTGTTGAGCAAATTGCTGACTACCGCCTTGCCCTGATACAGCAAGCGCCGCGAGGCCATGATCCGGAAATCCGAGAGCACCTCGGATAACTGTAGGATGCTGTAGGGGTTATAAACCTCGAAGACCACGGAATACCGCTTGATCCTGAGGAGGTTCGCCGTCAATTCCGTACCCTGGCTGTTCCGGCAGGTAATGACGCTCTGGGCTGATTCGCTGGTTAAATCCATTATCGAAAGTTTAACGACGCGCCAGAGTGACCAACTGCTTTAACTTCCGCAAGCAGCTAGAAATTTTTTTTCGTATCGGTTGAATATCTTGTCCATATCAATTTAAGGCTTCTACTTGAGGAGCTTTGCTGAAGTTAAAACAAAGCCGCTCACGGTGACGACCCGACCGTTACACGCATCCGGCATTCAGGCGAGTAAATTGGTCTAATGCCGTAGCATGTGAGTCAATTTCCCGGCGATCTCAAAGAAGAAGAACCAGTTCGAGTGAAAAATATTCAACTTCTGCCTTAGTCTTTTGTCATTTCGCAGAATACAATACTGTCCGACGTATCCCGAAAAGTTTTCGCCTTCATTCCAATTTCTGCAGCGTGACGCTCCATCTCGCTCTCATCGCGATAGATCAGCTTCCAATCCATGACTGCATCCATCCAGCCAACAGCGAGATGATTGGGGAGAAAATTGGCTACCATAATTGTTCCGCTGGGTGCCAGACAATCCCTCATCAATCTATGCAAGAGAGACATTGCACGGGAATCGAAATAATCGGTCATTCCCAGGGAATAAATCAAATCAAACTTCTCACCAGATTTGGCGGTCTTGCGCAGAAAATGGATTGCATTGGCCTCAGCTAGTCTTATCCTGCCATCATGAATTTCTTTAACCCTTCTCAAGGATGTGGGATCTTGGTCAACAGCGATAATATTAGATAAGTCTTTGCCAATCAAAAGGTCGGCCTCACGGAGGTGGCCACATGCTAACACGCAGACTTGCTTTTTTGACAACCACGCATTTAAAAGCATGGTTTCTGTATGCTTTCGTCGATTTCTTACTCCAGAGGAGGCTTGAAAGCCAGTAGTACAAGCAAATAACTCGCATGCTCTAGGGTTTGTATTGTCAGGTGGCTTCTGATCGTAAGCAAAGTCGATAAGGTCCGCATCACCAGCATAACCACGCGGCTTTTGTGCTGCACGTCGGACATAAGGATCTTCCATCAAAACAGCATGGAGTGGATGAAGATGGAGTTCAGCTCGAGTTGTTGGCCATTTTTCCTCGTCTGCAAAATCGGCATACAACTTGCCAACCAACATTGGTATTGCCGCTGATACAAAACCCTGTTCAATCGCACTCAAAACCTGATCATAAAACCGTTGATTGTGGGGTGTGGGGTGTGGGGTGTGGGGTGTGCATCTTCAGAGTTCCAGAATGTAGTAGAGAATAGCCAAAAAATTAACAATCTGATTGTGACTAACGGCTTGAATTGATCAAGCTTTTTTTAAAAATATTATTAGATATCGAGATTATCATCTCACGCATAAAGACTAAATCAGAGTCCCCGCCGCTCGCGCACCGCCGCCGCCAGCACCGCCAACGTCTCCATCGTATCCTCCCAGCCGATGCAGGCATCCGTCACCGACTGGCCGCGCGTCATGGCTCCCGGTTCTTTGGAGAGCTTCTGATTTCCGGCCACGAGGTTAGATTCGATCATCACCGAGGTGATCACCTTGGAGCCTGCAGCGATTTGATGGGCGACACTTTTCGCCACCAAGGGCTGGTTGCGGTAGTCTTTATTGGAATTGCCGTGCGAACAGTCGATCATCAAGGATTCGATCAATTTCTGCTCCCGCAGCATCGTCGCCGTGGCCTCGACATCCGCCTGCTCATAGTTCGGCCCGTTTTTCCCGCCGCGCAAAATCAGGTGGCAGGACTCATTGCCCGCTGTCGAGACGATCGCGGAGACGCCCTGCTTGGTGACGGATAGAAAATGATGGGGCCGCGAGGACGACTGGATGGCATCCAGTGCGATCTGGATCGAGCCACTCGTGCCGTTTTTGAAACCCACCGGCATCGAGAGCCCCGAGGCGAGCTCACGGTGGATTTGGGATTCCGTAGTCCGTGCGCCGATCGCCCCCCACGCGATCAAGTCGGCGATGTATTGCGGGGAAATCGTGTCGAGAAACTCCGTCCCGGCCGGCACGCCCATGTTCGCCAGATCCAGCAACAGCCCCCGCGCGACGCGCAGTCCGTGGTTGATGTCGAAGGAGTCATCCAGTCCCGGATCATTGATCAGGCCCTTCCAGCCCACCGTCGTCCGCGGCTTCTCGAAATAGACGCGCATGATGATGAAAATATCCTCCTCCAGCCGCTCCGCCTCAGCCTTCAACTTCACCGCATATTCCATCGCCGCCTCTGGATCGTGAATCGAGCACGGCCCGACGATCACTAACAAGCGGTCATCCTCGCCCCGCAGAATCGCATCCGCTTGGGCACGGGCGTTGGCCACCAGCTCGGACGCCTGTTCGGTGAGCGGCAGATAATAGGCCAGAACCGCCGGGGAAATCAGCGGGTTCAGTCCGGTAATACGAAGGTCGTCAGTACGGTGGCGAGTCACGCCGCGAACCGTGAACGACAACTCACAGGCGACGCAAGGCACAAGTTCCCCAAACATCCGCGCTTGCTGGCCTCCCATGATCCTGATTTCCTGTCTTCCTATGAAAGCACTCCTCCTCTGCTTGATATCCATCCTGCCCCTAACGGCCAAGGAAAACGCCCCAGCCACCTCCACCGCCACAGCCGTCGAGGCATTTCTCGCCACCCTCGATGCCGACCAGCGCACCAAGGCCGCGATGCCCTTCGACAACGATGCCCGGGAAAATTACCGCTACACGCCTCAGGAGCATCGCGCCGGACTGCCGATCAAGGAAATGACCGAGCCCCAACGCGCCGCGGCCATGAAAATCCTCGACACCGTCCTCAGCGAAAAAGGCACCCTCAAAGTCACCCAGATCATGTCGCTGGAAAGCGTCCTTGCGGAGATCGAAAAAAAGCCGGACTTCCGCGATCCCGTGAAATATTTCGTCTCCATCTTCGGCACCCCCGGCGATCCCAAAGGCTGGGGCTGGCGCTTCGAGGGCCACCACATTTCGCTCAATTTCACCCTCGTCGAGGGCAAAAAGCCCTCCCTCACCCCCTCCTTCCTCGGCACCAATCCCGCCGAAGTCCGCACCGGGAAACTCATCGGCCTGCGCGTGCTCGCCGCCGAGGAAGACCTCTCCCGCGCCCTCGTCACCACGCTGTTAGCCGATGGGAAATCCGCCGTCATTTTCAGCGACAGCCCGCCCAAGGACGTCTTCTCCGCCGAGAACCGCAAAGCCACCCTGCTCGATCCCGTCGGCATCCCCAGCGGCGAGATGTCGGAAACCCAGCGCAAGGCCCTCGTCCAGATCATCGCCGAATACCTCGGCCGCTATCGCACCGAACTGGCCGCTGCCGACATGGCGAAAATCGAAGCCGCCGGCATCGATAAAATCCGCTTCGGCTGGTCCGGCAGCGTCAAGCCCGGAGAGGCGTATTACTACCGCATCCAAGGCCCCTCCTTCCTCATCGAGTCCGTGAACATCCAAAACAACGCCAACCACATCCACGCCGTCTATCGCGACTTCGAGGGCGACTTCGGCCACGACATCCTCGCCGAGCACCTCAAGCAGGAACATTGATTCCCGCGATGATTAAAAAAGACCGCGCGGACGCCCTGTTAGTCAGCCGTGGCCTCTGCGACTCCCGCGAGCAGGCCAAGCGCCTCATCCTCGCCGGTGAGGTCCGCAGTGGCGACCGCATCATCGACAAACCAAGCACCCAAATCGCCGCCGAAGCCCCTTTGGAGATCAAGGAAAAACCCCGCTTCGTCGGCCGGGGCGGACTGAAACTCGAAGGCGCGCTCGACGCCTTCGCCATCGACCCCACCGGCTGGGTTTGCATCGATGTCGGAGCCTCCACCGGTGGTTTCACCGACTGCCTCCTCCAGCGCGGGGCCGTTCGAGTCCACGCTGTCGATGTCGGCACCAACCAACTCGTCTGGAAACTCCGCAACGACCCGCGCGTCATCGTCAAGGAACAATTCAACGCCCGCCACATGGTCCCCGCCGACATCGGCGAAATGTGCCGCCTCGCCGTGATGGACCTCTCTTTCATTTCTCTAACCAACGTCCTCCCCGCCGTCTTCTCCGTGTTAGAGCCCGCGGGAACTCTCGTCTGCCTCATCAAACCCCAGTTCGAGCTCCGGCGCGAAGACATCACCCGTGGCGGCATCGTCCGTGATCCCGCGCTCCACCAGCAAGCCATCGAGAAAATCCGCCATTTCGTCACCACCGAGCACCTCTGCGAATGGCGCGGCTGCATCCCCTCCCCCATCACCGGCATGGATGGCAACCAGGAATTCCTCGCCTGGATCGTCAAACAACCCGTTCGCCACGACTCACAATCCACGCTCGGTTAGCCAGATCGCAGGAGATCCAAACAGGCTCCATCTCCATCCACATCACTCGCAAGTTTGCGAAGCGGATGACCCACCCACTGATAAAACCCAGCAATAACCGGGGTATCCAACAGACATTCCAGCCATGAAATCATCCCTTCTCACGCTCCTGATTTACGCGGGCCATGCCATGTCTCTGTGTTCCGCAGAACCTGCAACACCCGTGACACCGGCAGCCGCGCATCCTGACAACCTGCCCAAAGTCCTCCTCATCGGCGACTCCATCAGCGGCGGATATTCCAAGGAGGTGAAAAGGCTTCTGGACGGACGCGTCGCCGTATCGGGTCCGCTTGCCAATGCCGAAGCCACCATCCTCGGCGTCACCAACCTCGACAAATGGTTGGGCGATACAAAATGGGATCTCATCCATTTCAACTGGGGACTTTGGGACATCTACGGATGGGAGTATGCGAAACAGGACCGGTCGCCCGCGATGTATGAAAAGCGGCTCGAAACCTTGGTCGCCCGCTTGGAGAAAACCGGTGCCAAGTTGATCTGGGCGACGACCACTCCCATCTGTCACGAGGCCGAGGTGACGATGTTGAACCGCTTCAAAACCGAGGTCAAAATCTCGCCCGAGACCGAGCAGGAATACAGCGATGCCGCGCTGCGGGTGATGACCCGGCATGGCATCGCGATTGACGATCTCCATGCCGCCATCCTCCCCCGCCAAGCCGAGTTCCAAGCCCCGAACAATGTCCACTTCTCCGGCGCGGGTTATGGCTTACTGGCAAAGCAAGTCGCGGGATCGATATCAGCAAGCTTGGGGATTAAAAATGACGCCCTCAAATAGAGGGTTTGCAAAGATCAGGGGCGCGCCGGGGCGGGTTTTAGGGGAGGCATCTGACCACTGACAATGCCGTGGGCCTTGGTGGGGCGTTTGTAGATTTTATCACCACAAGCGATAAAGAGTTCGCCGAGGTCTTTGCCACCGAAGCAGACATCGTGCGGCTGTTGCGGAGTGGGAATGATGAAGTTCACACGGCCGGACGTATCGCAAACTTGGATGCCAAGCGCGGTGGCGACGTAGAGCCAGCCGTTGGTATCCACGCAGAGGCCGCCGACTTCGAGCTTCGCCGAGTCGTTCAGATCAAGCTCGTAATATTTTTGCCAATTGGAAAGCGAGCCGTCAGGTTGGATATCATAGCTCGCAATGTAATGCGAATCCTCAGTGCTGGCGTAAAGGCGTGTTTGGTCGGGGGAAACCGCAAGTCGACTTGGAGTAATTCCCGGCCCTGCGTCAGCCGTCTCAGGGCCTACTTCTCTGGCCTTGCCGCTATCCCACCCGAAAATGCTCCCAGCCTGGTTGAGGGAATAGAACACGCCGTTGTGCAGCAAGACCATATCTTCGATAGGAGCAATGTCGCTATCCCAAGTCTTATTACTCAGTCCATCAGGCCCCGACCTTTTGATTTGAAAACTGCTTTTTACTGCCCGGCCTTCGTAATAATTGATCGCGTAGTAAATGCCTCCACTTGGTGCTGCGACCAATGCAGCTAGCCGCGGATCTGGTGCTAATATCTGTGTCATTTGCCCGGACAAGTCAATCTTCCAAGCATCCTGCTCTTTGCGTAAACCACGTAGCACATAGACTTCACCCATTTGATTCGCTGTAACATTCCTTAGGTATATTTCGCTCGGTGAGTTAGCTTCATTTGGCCATTTGATTTCCTCCCACTTTCCCTCCCCGATCACCTCATACCCTTTCCATTTCGAGTCCCCTCGCGGATTCGCTTTGATCTCCTTCGCGGTGGCGTATTCGCGCCAGAGCCAGCGAATCACCTCGGGAAAAATTTGTGAGGCGTGTTTCTGGTTGTGACCGCCTTCGCCCCAAGCGTGGTTCACGTCGTAACCGGCCCAAGTGAGGCTGCGTTCCATCATCTGGTTGGCCATCCACCAGTCGCCACAGTAGAGGTTGTTGTCGTTAATGCCGCTTTGGAGAAAGACGCGGAGGGGCTTGGGTTCATATTTGCGGATGAGCACCGGGAGTTGGTCGCCGCCGCGGATGCCGACGTAGGTGCCCACGCCGCTGAAGATGCGCCGGAAGCGGTCGGGCCGGTGCCAGCCAACCATGAAGGCGCAGATGCCGCCGCTGCTGTTGCCCGCGATGGCCGCGTCATCGGGGTCGGTGCTGAGTGCTAGGTCGTGTTTCTGCCCGATGGCGGGGAGGAATTCGTCGATCAGGAAATGCGAGAAGGCATCGGTGACGCTGTCATATTCGTAGCTGCGGTTGTTACGCGGCAGGGCGTTAGGGTTGGCGGCGGGGACGATACCGGGCTTGATGAAGATGCCGACGAGCGGGGGGATTTGTTGCTTGGCGATGAGGTTGTCGAAGACCACGGGGGCGTCGTAGATGACGCCATCCTGGAAGACCATGAAGGGCGCGGGCTTGGACTTGTCGTAGCCGGGTGGGAGATAAATCGTGTAGTCGCGCTCGGTGCCGGGGAAGACGCTGCCGTTCTTCGCTGCGTATTTACCGGCGATGAGCTCGCCGTGCGGGATCTCGGCGTGGAGCTTGGAATCCTCGGTAAGGGGAAATTCAGCCTCGGCGTGGATTTGCACCGCATGGATCGCGAGCAGTGCGGTGAGGACGACGATTAACTTGAGGGGCATGGTCAGCATTGTAACTCTCTGCTTAACGAATCCGAAACCTAAATCAGCCGTTGAGCCGGACTGTCGGGACTTGGCCTCGATTGTGCTCGATTTCGCAGCAAACTGCTTCAATTCTCCCGCCACCGTCCGCACCCTACAGCCCTGCACATTCACCACCATGAAAACGATCCCCCTCCTCGCCCTCTTCACGCTCGCCCACTCGCTCGCAGCGGCGGCCGAAGCGCCGACACCCCACTTGCAGATCATCAACGGCAGTTCGGAAACGGCGGATGTTTTCTGGTTAAAGAGCGATACCGAGCGCGTGCCCAATGGCAGCGTGGCGGCGGGAAAAACCACCTCCATCACCACCAGCATCGGCCACCGCTTCGTCGTCGTCGGGCGTGACGACAAGCAGGAAGCCACCGTCACTTGCAAGGTCCCGGTGCAAGGCTTCCGCTTTGATCCGCAGGGGAAGGACGGCGTGCCTGCATTCTACACGCAGTCCATCAGCGCGCATGGTTTCCCCGTCGTCGCCTCGGCCAAGGTGAATCCGTATGCGCTCAAGGAAGTGGCCTACATCATCAATCTGATGTTGGATAATCGACCCGACGTGCGCACCGCCATGATCGATAGCGGCGCGCGCATGTGCATCATCGCGCACAATGAATTCACCACCGATTTACCCGAATTCGCGCACATGGCGCAGGAACCCGTCGAGGATTTTCCCAAGCTCTCCCCCAAGGACTTCTGGGACGCCCGCGCGCGTGGCTTGGGCGGCAGCGAGGAGGATCCATTTTCCACCTGCGCCGAGGAAAACGTGCTTTGCTTCCCCAATGACCCTTACACGTTAGAGTGCATCTTGATCCATGAATTCGCCCACAGCATCCACCTCCGCGGCATGTTGAATGTGGACCCCACCTTCGACAAACGCCTGAAGGCCACCTACGACGCGGCGATGAAGGCCGGCCTCTGGAAGGGCAAATATGCCGCCGTCAACCACTACGAATACTTCGCCGAGGGCGTGCAGTCGTGGTTCGATAACAACCGCGTGAACGATCACGACCACAACCACGTCCACACCCGCGCACTCCTCTTGGAATACGATCCCGGTCTCGCCGCGATGTGCCGCGAGGTCTTCGGAGAAACCATCATCAAATACACCAAGCCCACCACCCGCCTCACCGACCACATGGCTGGCTATGATCCCGCGCAAGCCCCCACCTTCGTCTGGCCCGAGCGACTCCAGCAGGCCCAAGCGGCCATCAAAGCCAGTGCCGAGGCACGCGATCACAACGCCAACAGCCGCGAGCAACGCAGCATCTCCGGCTGGACCGTGTTAGTGAGCAAAAAACTCCTCGCCGACCAAGCCGCCCAAACCGCCCACGCGCTGGATTTACTAAAATCCATGTTGGACGAAATCGTCCGCATCGTGCCGCCCGCCGCCGTCGCCGAGATGCAAAAAGTGACGCTCTATTTCTCCCCGGAGTATCCCAAGTCCCACCCCGGTGCCGCCTATCATCCAGACGCCGGTTGGTTGCGCGAGCACGATCACGATCCCGCCATGGCCAAGGGCGTGGAGTTCACCAACGTCAGCATCTTTGAAGCCGAGGTGCGGCGGATGCCCTACTTCGCGCTCCACGAACTCGCCCACTCCTACCATGACCGCGTGCTCGGTTTTGACGAGCCGCGCATCATCGCTTGCTATCAGAAAGCCAAAGCCAGCGGCAAGTACGACCGCGTGGAGCGCCACGACTCCGAGGGCCGCAAGCGCATGGAACGCGCCTACGCCATGACCGATCACAAGGAATACTTCGCCGAGTGTACCGAGGCCTACTTTGGGAAAAACGACTTTTTCCCCTTCACCAAGGACGAGCTCAAGCAGCACGATCCCGAGATGTTCGCCCTGCTAGAAACCATCTGGAGCCCGGCCGCGAAGTGACGAGCGCAAAAAAGGTTCCATCAGCCCGGGCAGACTGATGGGACCCCGGTTTGCGTCTCCGCTCCGGTTTCTCAAACCACCATCCCGCGCGCCACATCGCTCCACGGGCGGGAAATCGTCCTGATTCCACGCCGAAATCATCCTGATCCCGGACGGAATCATCTCGATCCCGGAGGAAATCATCCGGATTTCCTGCGATATCATCTGGATGCCGGGCGAAATCATCGTGATTTTCCGGCCATTTTCCATCCCTCCGGGCAATGCCACGCCCGCCTCCCGCCGCCTTGGCGAGAGCCACCCCCCGATCCCGATGAAGGACTTCAGGCATGGTCGCTTTTTCCAAGGAATCCCCAAAAATGGCAAGCCACTCGTGAAGGATTTTCTTATCCATCTGATAGCTAACGGGTTGACTTTCTAATTGTTACTTATCAGTTATTAAGGATATTGCAAAAGACCACAGTCTAGTGCGACCGATGGGCTAGCGGATGAGGAGTGGGGACACTCTTGTCCCCACCTTGCTCTTCCTCACGCGCCGGAAGAGGGGGACAAGAGTGTCCCCTCTCTTTATTTTAAAACCGCTTCTCTAGATGTCCCCGGAGCGGGTGGGAAAGCTGATGAATAGGCGTTGCCGCTCGCGGGAGGCAGCGGGAAGGCGGATGAGCGATCGGTACGCTTGATGGGGAGATCGATGAAAGAATCTGCGCGTCCATGTTGATTAGTCATCTGCATGAAGACGTGCTTCTCGAAGTGGTGCCTCGTAGCGGTGGCGGCAGTGATTTTTCCGCACTTGGCGGCGGGAGATGAGGCGGCGCTGGTCAACGGACTGCAGGAGGACGTGATCCCGCTGGACCAGAACGGGCCGGCGGTGACGAAGGTGCGGGATTCTCTAGCAGCGGAACTCGCGGGGGTGAAGACGGAAGCGGCGGGGAAAGTGACCAAGGCCTTCACGAAAGCGGGCGGGCAGGTCGTGGGCGGAGATTTGTTCAAGACCGGGACTTGCTTCGCGTTGTTTGAGACGAGCGGGGGGGAGAATGAAGCACGGAGCACGATGGGGCTGGCGGAATGGGCGGAGGGCAAGTGGCTGTTGCGCGGGTTGTGGAAATTACCCGTAGTCTGGCTGGAGGCGGGGAAGAAGTGGGACGGGAAGGAGGATAATATTTACTATCCGGTGGAGCCATTTCACGAGCCGTTCGAGCTACTGGACCTGAGCGGCGATGGAGTGCCGGAGGTGATCGTGGCGGGGGAGGTGGACAAGTATTTCAACTCTAGCAGTCTGCTGAAATACGATGCGAAGACGCGCGGGCTGGACTTGCTGGAGTGGACGATGGGCAAGCCGAAACTGGCAGGGAAGCGGGTGCTGCTTTACCAAAATTCCGGGCGGCGCTCGATCTGGGAGGAGTGGAGGTTTTGCGAATGGAAGGGCGACAAACTAGTGGAGCGAGCCTCATGGCATAGCGGGACTCCTTACAACAATACCGATCCGTCCTTTTGGATCATCAGCACCACTGGCAGCGATGGCACGGAGGAGAATTTCCGGGTGACTCTCGCGGATAGTTCCCAGAAGAATGTCACACCTTATACGGTGCTGAAGGACGACAAGCCATTCGCGGAGGTTTCTATCAAATGGAAGGCCGGGCAAGACCTTGACACGAACCGGGATCTCGCGGAAGGCGCGTGGTTCTTTGAAAAGCTCACGGGACTGACGTACGAGGATTTCCTGGAAATCCGCAGCGGGACGAAGATTGAGGGCAACGGCAAGGAAACGCCAAACGAGGTGATCAAACCGGCACGAATGGGGGGAATCACAACAATCCGGGTGAAGGGCAGCGAGGAGGCCCGCAATCGGCTGGCCGTGGAAAACTGACGGGGCGGAGGGACGAGGAGATGAGGCGGGGAAAGCGCTGGGGTGGCGAAACGGGAACCGGCCCGGACTTACTTGACCGTGAAGGGGACGTTGGAGGAGGCGGCGTGGCCCTTGCCGTCGTCCACCCAGAGGTAGAGCCGGTAGTCGCCGGGCTTGGCGGGGGCTGTGACCTCGGCGTGATCCATGGGGGCGGCGGTGATGGTGCCTTTGACGGCGGCGGGCATGGCGGGTTTTTTGCCTTTTCCGGCGGCGGCGGGCTTTTCCGGGAGCACGGCCCATTTCCAGGAGAGTGGATCGCCCTCGGGATCTGAGGCGACAGCTTGGGCGGTGAAGGTGGTGCCCGGCGCGAGGGTGCCAGCGGGCACGCCTTGGATGACCTGCACGGTGGGTGCGCGATTGACCGGCTTCCTGCCGCTCCACTTTTCCTGAAGGACATCCACGGACTCGGTCGTCTTGCCATCCACGGTGAGCAGGCCGAACCAGGTGGCGGAGGCTTCAAATTTCCAGCCCCAGAGGAAGATGTAGCTGCCGAGACAACTGCCGCGTTTGGCGAGCACCTCGTCGTAGCCACGGTCGATCATCGCGGCTTTCTCGCTGCCGGTTTGCTCAATGGGCGCGCCGGATTTGTTTTTCGGACACTCCCAAAAGCCGCGCGGGCCCCACTCGGTGAGCATCCAGGGACGGGTCCAGCCGACGCTTTCCAGGTGTTTGCGCAGGCCGAAAACGCCGCCGTAGGTATTGATGCCCACGTAGTCGAGATGGGGGGTGAACTCGTTGAGGCCTTTGGTTTTCGAGGGATTGAGACCGGCGACGGAGGTGTAGGTGGGGTGCGCGGGATCGATCTCCTTGACCATGAGGGCGAGCTTGTCCAACTGCTGCCAATAGGCGGGGTTGTTGCCGTCGCCCTCGGCTTCGTTGCCGATGCCCCAAGCGAGGAGTGCGGGATGGTTCCGGCTCTTGATGACCTCGGTCTTCACGCGTTCGAGCTGTTTGGCGCATTGCTCGGGCTTCGAGTAGGAGAACCAAGCGCACTCGGATTCCAGCCAGATTCCGGCGCTGACGGTGAGGTTGAGCGAGGCGGCCTTGTCGAGGATGGCGTCCAAGCCGCCGGTGCTCCAGGTGCGGATGGAATTGGCTCCCAAGGCTGCGAGTTGCTCAAGGTGGGAGTCGCCGCCGGCCCCTTTGACAAAGTAGGGTTCTCCGCCACGGGTCATGCCGTGTTCGGCGCTGACGGTGACGGGAATGGCGGTGCTCTCGGGCTTTTTCGCTTCGTTTTGGGCGGTCTTCTGGGTGTGGAAAATTTCGACCGGACCGGTGTTGGATTGCGGTGTGCCGGGGGTGCTGCGGCCGTCCGCGATGTATTTTTCGAGGATCTTCGTGAGCTTGGAGACGATCTCCGGGTGCTCGGCTTGGACGTTGTGGGTCTCGCCGATGTCGTTTGAGAGGTCGTAGAGCTGGATGGGCGGAAGCTTGTCCGCCTCGGGTGCGCCGGGCTTGGGATCGCTCCAGCCGCCGGAGCCGGGGCAGAGCTCGAGTTTCCAATTTCCCTGACGCACCGCGAAGGAGCCATTGATCGAGTGATGGATGACGGCTTCGTGGATCGGTTGCTCGGCCCGCCCTTCGAGCACGGGCAGCAGGCTGACGCTGTCCTCGGCGATGGTGTCGGGGAGTTTTTTGACGAGGATGTTCGCGCAGGTGGCGAAGAGATCGGCGAGGCAGACGAGTTGGTCACTGGTGGAGCCGGGTTTCACGTGACCGGGCCAGCGGGCGATGAAGGGAATGTGGTGGCCGCCGTCGAAGATGTCTGCCTTGGTGCCGCGGAACTGGTAGCTGGGGTTGTGGCCTTTTGCCAGCAACTCGGGAAAGCCAGCGGAGGGCGAGCAACCGTTGTCGCTGGTGAAGATGACGAGCGTGTTTTCTGCGAGGCCTTGTTGGTCGAGAGCATCGAGCACCGCGCCAACGGTGGCGTCTGTCTGCATGACGAAATCCCCGTAGTCGTTGAGTCCGCTTTTCCCCTGCCATTCCTTGGTCGGAAGGATGGGTGTGTGGGGGGAGTTGAGCGGCAGATAGAGGAAGAATGGAGTGCCAGACTTGGCGGCAGCGGCGCGGCCCTTGATGTAGTCCACGGCTTTTCCCGTGAGCGCGGGCAGGACATCAATGGCCTCGAAATTTTCCGCCGCCGGACCTTTGCGGATCCATTCCTTTTCCACGGTCGGCAGCACGGTGACGCGGTCGTTCTCGATGAAGACATACGGCGGCATGTCGAGCGAGGCGCTGATGCCGTGAAAGTAATCGAAGCCAAGCGAGACGGGACCGCCCTCGATGGGACGGGTGAAATCGACCTTCTGCGGATTGTCGGAAGCTCCGGCGGCACCGCCGTCGTTCTGCGGCCAATTCATCCCGAGGTGCCATTTTCCGATGCAGCCGGTGGCGTAGCCCTGCGCTTTCAAGAACGCCGCGACGGTGATGCGGTCCGGCTCGATGAGGCGCGGCGAGTAGCCATTGAGCACGCCCTTCTTCATGTGCGAGCGCCAGTTGTAGCGGCCCGTTAGGATGCTGTAGCGCGTGGGGGTGCAGACGGCGGAGCTGGAATGAGCATCGGTGAAAGTCATGCCACCGGCGGCGATGCGATCCATGTTAGGCGTTGCGATTTTCCCCTGCGCGTTCAGGCAGTGGACGTCGCCGTAGCCTAGATCATCGCAGAGGATGTAAACGATGTTAGGCGGGGCCGTTGCCGCAGCGGACGGGGAGATCAGCCCGATCGACAAAGCGACCGAAGGAAGGAGCGCGAGCGACGCGCTGCGGAAGTAGGTCTGGGATTTAATGGCTTTAGGGAGGTGGAGGTGAGTGGCGGAGGGCTCTCATACGAATTTCTACGCCGGGAAATATCGGGTTTCGTGCAGGTAAACTCGCAAGCCTTGCTCAGGGGACTGGGCTGGAAATCATTTCAACTCACCGGCTAATTTCTGCTGCCGCTCGCCGGGATGGATCAGGTCCCGCGCGAACTGCTTCTTGAAGGGCGGTGCCTGTGAATCGCCGATGAGCTTCATGGCCCACTCGGATGGGATGCTATCTTTGAGTCCCCTGTTCATGATCGCGTTTCCGAGAAACTGGAACTCGATGTTTGTGCAATCGCGATCCAGCCAGCCGATCAATGCCGCGCTGCCCACTTCCTTCTCCGCGGCCTGTAGCGCTTCTGCCGCGACGATTGCAACGAGGTGTTCATGATCACCGAGAGCCTCCGTCAATGCGGCGACCGCAGATGAGGCAGACTTGCCGAGAATCAAGCAACCAGTCGCGCCCCAGTAACGGATCACCGGGTCTGGAGAGGTTAGTGCTTTCACCAACGCCGGAAGATTCGCGGGATCGGACGACGATGCGGCGAAGGCGATATCGAGCGTGGCATCGAGTTGAAACGATGGGCTGTGAACGTAGTCATGGATCGTTTTGTTACCTGCTAGTTTGTCCCAAAGCGCCTCGGGGATGAGGCCGGTATCCACGACCGAGGCCATCGTGGCGTGCAGTTTCGTACGCATGGCCTTCAATCGCTCCGCCTGCTCGGGACTGCCCGCGAGGTTTTTGATTTCCCATGGATCGGACTCCCTATCGAAGAGCATCTCCACCGGCTGCGGGGCATTCCAGATCGAGGCGTGGGCCTCCGCAAGCTTACCGCTTTTCCAGGCCCGCTGCCAAGCCAGCCACGACGGCTGACCCATTGCGTATTCAGAATAAGGAGCTCCTGGCAGATGCGGGCTGAAGCAGCGGATATACTTGTAACGACCGTCGGTGATGGCACGGCGCATGCCATCGGTTTCATCGAAGCGGTCCGCGAACAAGAAAGCCTGCGGGTCCGCTGCGGGGGCCGCACGATGTTCACCGAGAAACGCCCGTCCCTGCATCGGAGCCGGAGTTTTCAAGCCTGCGAGGGACAGGATCGTCGGCGCGAAATCCACAAAAGCCACGATCTCCGAGACCTCACTAGCAGGTGGGAAAGGCGAAAGCTTCCGCCACTTTTCCGGCACATAAATGACCAGCGGCACATGCACGCCGGTGTCTTGGAGATAGCGCTTGCCGCGTGCCATCGCGCCGCCGTGATCGGAGTAATAGAAGACGATCGTATCCTCGGCCAGTCCTTGGCTCTTGAGTTGGTCTAGCAGCACGCCGACGTTCTTGTCCATCGCGCTCACGCAGTCGTGGTAAATGGCGATGTCCGACCGCACCTCGGGAAGATCCGGCATGTAGGGAGGAACCGTGACCTGCGAGGGATTCAAGCGCGGGACGTTAGGGATCACCCCCTTCGCGCGGTTGGTTGCGACCACGCCCGGGAAGAGCTGGCTCTCATGCGTCGTGAAGATATTATAAACAGCGAAGAACGGCTTGCCTGCGGGACGGTTCTGATAGGTCGCCGTGTTGGAACAATCGTCCCAGAGCGCCGCGTCATTGCCTTTGAAATTGTAATCGGTCTTGGCGTTGTTAGTGCAATAGTATCCGCTTTCGCGCAGCCAAGTGACCCCGGCCTTGAAAGCGGGCGGGATGGGATGGCGGCTGCGCATGTGCTCGGTGCCTTGGGTGACCGCGTAGGCCCCGTTGAGGATGGTCGAGCGGGCGACGGCACAGACCGGGCCGTTCGAGTAAGCGCGGGTAAATTTCAGCCCTTCCGCCGCCAGCGCGTCGATCCGGGGAGTGGAGGCCACTTTGTTGCCATAGCAGCCGATCCATTGGGCGGCGTTGTCCTCGCTGGTGAGCCAGAGAATGTTCGGGCGGTCCGCGGCGTGAAGTATAACAACAGGCAAGAAGAGAGTGATGAACAAGGGCGCGAAACGAGGGAGGAGCATGAGCAAATAGGTTTTTTGGAAAGGTTTCTAAACCATTTCCTGCCACTCATACGACCCACACTTCAAGAATCTGCCGATTTTTTCAGGGCTGCTTCAATGGCCGCCACCTTGGCTGGGTAAGCCTTCTGTTATTCCACAAGGCTGGGCACATTCTCTCCTGCGACTTTCGTTTCATCCGCAGGACAAGGGCTGCAACATGCCAATATCAGGAGTTGTGGTAAGGATTTCATGGCAAATTTCACATTCCCTTCAGCATATTCATGTCCTCCTCGATCATCTTGAGCGAAGCCACCATGGATTGATAGAGCATCCAAGTGATGACAATCACCCCCACGCTGATCCCGACTTTCCATAGCGGCTTCAGCTTGGGATGCCACCAGATCATCGGCAGCGCCAGCGGCCCCACACTTCCCAGCGCCAGCACGATCACGAAGGTCCGGAAATACCACGGCAGCTTATTCGCCACGACCCGCACGGACCGGGAGCCGTCGAGAAACTCGCCGCAGTGTTTGCACTTGATCGCTTCTTCTTGGATTTCCTCCGCGCAGTAGGGGCAGTTTTTCATTGTTCGGGTGATTTCCATTCCGGCCCAAGCAACCGACCGGCGGCTGAATCAAGCTCTCACTTGGAGTGAACGCCGCCAGCATCGCCATTCGTTGCCAGTTCCCGAGCTTTCATTTCAGTTTTTTTCAATAGCGAGGCAGGGCTTCCTACCCCCATTCTTCCGCGCCGCACCCGCCACTCCCCCGTAAGGCCGTAGGTGCCCAACACAACCCCACTATCCAAATTCCTCCCGGTTGGGCGCGAGGAGGAGGAGCTTGAGTAAAGTAGTCCCTACTTCCGAGGATTCACCCACCTACAAATCACCGCCGGCCACGTTCGGAAAACAGGGGGCAAATCCAAACGCAATGCACAGCTTGATAAGCTAACAAGGATTCCTTGATCCGTTCGGAGTCGGCAAAGATCAGATCCTACACGGTTCCATTGCACCCGCGGCTCGTGAACCTAAAGAGGAAAATGGAAAACTCGCCAGAACGCGGCAAGTGACGTAATTTCAAAGTCATGGATGCTCCCATGGCTGTGATTTCCGCTCACCCGGCGGGTGAGACAAGAACTTCCCCTCAATACCCATCTGGAACC
>JANXMQ010000179.1 GCA_025354565.1 Akkermansiaceae bacterium | reverse complement strand
AGTAGTCGGTACCGGCGATGTCGTTGTCGATGGTCGCGGGGATGCCAGCGAAGGGCACCCCGAAGTCATTGTAAAACTGATTGAGTGCGCGGAAGGAGCCATCGCCACCGATGACAATGAGTTTTCCGATGCCCCGGCGTTTCAGGTTTTCGTAGGCGATCTTGCGATGCCCGATGTCATGGAATTCCGGCGAACGGGAAGAGCGGAGCAAGGTGCCGCCACGGTGAAGCATCCCGGACGTCAGTTCGCGGGTGGCGGGGACGATGCGGTCAGCTAACAGACCGCGCAAGCCATCATAGATGAGGTGGGGTTCGTAGCCAAGCTGTGTGGCGTAATCCACGGCGCATTTGACTGCGGGATTCATCCCGGCGGAATCTCCGCCGGAGGTCAGGATAGCAAGACCTTTGGACATGGATGTCGTTGGTAGCAACGCGAGTGCCGAATCTACCGGAATAATTCCGGGCCATTGGAATCCCGCGATGGCGTGCGCGGCGGATGTTTTGAAAGGAGCGCACCCGCCTCGGGCGCTGTTTCCGGCACTCTCGCGGGAAACTTGGCCTGCGCCGCCACCGATCCGTTTTTACAACAGAAAAAGGCCAGTCGCTTCCGCGCTTTCGGTCCGACCAGTTTCAGTCAGCGGTTAAAGTCCGCGATACTCGGAGGCGAGGCATTTGGCGGCGGCGACGGTGTTGCGGTGCAGTTTCGCGGTGAATTCGGGTTGGCGATTGTAGCCGCCACCGTAGAGCACGGCCACCGGGATGCGGTTCTTGATGAAGGCGCTGAGCAGGACCTCGTCGCGGCGCTGGATGTCCTTGAGGGAAAGATGCATTTGGCCGAAACGGTCGTTGCGGTGGTTGTCCGCACCGGAAATCCAAATGACGAGGTCCGGGGCGAAGGCATCGAGCGCTCCGGCGAGGCTGACGAAAAGTTGCTTCAAATACATTTCCCCTTCGACGTAGCGGACGGTCTCGATGTCGAGTGAGCCTTCGATTTTTTTCGTCGGATAATTCCGGCCGACGTGGATCGAGTAGGTGAAAACGCGCGGATCGCTGCCGAGCAAGGCGGCGGTGCCGTTGCCTTGGTGGGCATCGGTATCGACGACCATGATCTTGATGTTAGGCTGCTTGTCCTGGAGGTCGCGGATGGCGATCGCGACATCGTTGAAAACGCAATAACCCTCGCCGTGTTCGCGGAAGGCGTGATGCGTCCCGCCCGCAAGACAGACGCCGACGCCCTCGGCAAGCGCGGCGTGGCAGGCGAGGCGAGTGGCTTCCACCTCGGTGATGCTGCGCTGATAGAGTTTGGGCGTGACCGGCAGGCCGAGCAAGAGTTGTTCCTTCCGCCCGAGCAGGCCGGATTCGATCTTGTGGATGTAGTCGAGTTCGTGGACGCGCTGAACGAGATGGACGTTGGCAGCGCTGACCTCGATGATTTCCTCCGGGCGGAGGATGCCACCATCGAGCAGCATGTCCTTGGAAACGCGGAATTTCTCCATCGGGAAGGGATGCCCTGCCGGTAGATCAAGTTCGAGTTCCTGTGAGTAAAAGCAGCGCATGGTCCCGCCGCCAAGCAACAGCGGAATGGCAGGAATTCCAAGCGGGAAGTTACTTTAGAAGTGGATGGCGTGGCCTTCGGCAGCGAGGGTGGCCTCGTGGATGACCTCGCTCATGGTTGGATGGGCGTGGATAGTCGCGTGGATTTCCTCGGCAGTGAGTTCTTGATCGAGGGCGAGGCCCATTTCCGCGATGAGTTCGGTGGCGTTCTCACCGATGATGTGAGCACCTAACAGCTCGCCGTGTTGTTTGCCGAAAAGTAGCTTTGCGAAGCCATCCGGTTCACCTGATGCGATGGCCTTGCCGATGGCGACGAAGGGGATTTTCCCGACCTTGTATTCGATCCCGGCTTCCTTGAGGGCGCGTTCGGTTTTTCCGACTGAAGCGACTTGTGGGTGGCAATACGTGCAACCGGGAAAATTGGTGACTTTGCGCGGCTTATGGCCGGGAACGTAGAGCCCCTCCACGGCTTGCACCGCCTCGAATGAGGCAACGTGGGCGAGCCAGGGTGGACCGGTGATGTCGCCCGCCGCATAAACGCCGGGGATGGATGTCTCGTAACGGTCGCCGACTTTGATGTAGCCGCGGTCCAGTTCCGGTTCCATGCCGCCGGGGAGGACAGGCTGAATGCCGATGGCGACGAGGCAGATTTCCGCGCTGAGGACGCCGTTTTCCTTGGGGCCTTCCACGGTGAGTTCGACATGGGTGCCGCGATCCACCATGGCGGTGATCTTGGTGTTAGTAAGGCAGCGGATGCCCTGCTTGATGAGGGATTTTTCGAGGGCATCGCCCACTTCATCATCCTCGACGGGGAGGATGCGCGGGGCCATCTCGATGAGCGTGACCTTGGTGCCGAAGGCGTTGTAAATGTAGGCGAACTCGACACCGATCGCGCCCGCGCCGATGATGAGCATTTCCTTCGGCTGCTGCGGGAGGACCATCGCTTCCTTGGAGCCGATGACCGATTTGCCGTTGAAGGGCAGGGGGGGAAGGCCACGGGATTTGCAACCGGTGGCGATGAGGATGTCCTTGGTTTCGTAAAGCGTGCGGCTGTTGTCGGTGCCGACGACGCCGACTTTGCCCGTGCCTTCGATGGAGCCAAATCCGCGGATGTAGTCGATGCCGTTCTTTTTCAGCAGGTATTCGATGCCACCGGCGAGGCGGTCCGAAACCTTGCGCGACCGACCGACGACGGCGGACCAATCGTAGGAAAGCCCTTCGATTTTCAGACCAAATTCAGCGGCCTTGTGAGTCAGCGTCTGATAGAGTTCGGCGTTTTTTAGGAGTGCCTTGGTCGGGATGCAGCCCCAGTTGAGGCAGGTGCCGCCAGCGCGGTCCGCTTCGACACAGGCGACTTTTTTTCCAAGTTGGGCAGCGCGGATGGCGGCGACGTAGCCGGCAGGGCCGCCACCGATGACAATGAGATCGTAGGCCATAAGAATTGAAGATTGCAGGATTGCGGCGGGAAACTGTCGCCATGAGGCGGGATTGTCAAAGATGGAAAGGCGGGAAATGGGGCGAAACTGAATATACTGCCACGCATCAGGATTGATGGAATCCATGCGAGGAAGGCGAAAGGTGAATGGGAGCACTTGCGCCGACGCCGAAGACTGGCCGGGCGATAGGGGGTGCGTTGCATCACGAAAAAGCCAGGTCCCATGGGCGCTCCAGCCCATTTCCGGCGAGGGCACCGGAAATTGCACGCTAGGGCGCGTGCGCTCCCCACCCCCTCGCGCTATCCCCTTGGCTCAATCCTCTTATCCTCTTCATCGCCCTCTCTGCGGTTGTCGCGGCATGGAAACCTGTGAGGAATTGAGACGATTTCGCCAAGCCCGCGAAATTCAGATGCAACGACAAAACAATTCAGTCCATTGCGAACTCCATAATGAGACCTGCGCGTTTATCCTAAAGAGGAAAATGGAAAACTCGCCAGAACGCGGCAAGTGACGTAATTTCAAAGTCATGGATGCTCCCATGGCTGTGATTTCCGCTCACCCGGCGGGTGAGACAAGAACTTCCCCTCAATACCCATCTGGAACC
>JANXMQ010000163.1 GCA_025354565.1 Akkermansiaceae bacterium | reverse complement strand
AGCAGCCTCGCCGAGACCATGAAGCTCCAAGAGGGCAACACCATCGACCTTTTTCAGGCCTTGTTCGCAGGCTCAGCGAGTCAGGCTCACGCACAAATTTTCCCTGATAAATCGTGAGAGTAATCAGCTAAACTGTTACTCAATTACTCTGTCGGGTTGGCTGAACGTCGGAAGAAAAAGAATACAGCCACAATCAGTAGGCCGCCACAGAGCCATTTCCAGTATAAATAAAAAACGGAGATAAATTCGTTTTTGGTTAAAATTTTGCTTATGCGGCCCTCCTCTTTCGAGGACATATATAATTCCTTGTTATTGGGACGGACACGCGTAGCCGCCTGTCTTTCTGCCGTGCGTTGCCGAGTTTCTATTTGTTTAATTCCGTTTTCGACAGAGTGCCGCATAAGCACATCGTCCATGGGTAATAATTCACGAAGAACTAGCGCTTCTTTTTCTCCTCCCAAACGACCAAGCACCATAACTGCATCGGGAATTCCTACACCCAAAGGAATTTCCTTGCCATGAATTGTAACATAATTTCGCAATGCCTGTACTGGAATAGTCTTGTCACCCTTGGACTGAATAAAAATCGCGGCAATAGCACCAGTTATCATAATATCTTTGGTTTGGAAATATACTTCCACCAATGCCGGGTATGCGGACTCACCCGCATCACGTAGAGTTAGGAATCTTTCAAACTCACCGGGAGAATTACCCTCTATGCTGTGAGGAAGCAATAACTGAAGCGCCTCTTCTTTTGACATCAGCTTTTTTTCATCACCTTTAGCTAGTGAAGAAAATAGCAGAATAATAATGTAAGTTGCAATAGTCTTATTTTGCATGTGAGTTACCTTGTATTTTAGCTTCATCTGTCTTGCTAAGGCGTTTGGAACTAAGTATTTCATCGACTTCAATAACATTAGCTGTCATAAGCTGGATTTGAGGCACATAACCGTCCATGCTGGCATGATCAGCACCTCTCAACAAATGGCCGAGTTCGTGAGCCGTTACAATACCACCTAATTGAATCGATGACTTAACCCTGTCGGCAGAGACGAATGCATTGTAGGTATAATCTTCGTCGGATGCGTTTATGCTATCATGACATAATGCAAAACCAGCTTTTGGGCTGCCTGCTCCAAAAATAATATCTTTCACAAAAAATATATGAATATCACCTGATCCGACTGTGCCTTTTTGTGTAATTAACATTTTTGTGTCATTTGACACAAACTCTTCCCTAGAGGTCTCGGCAAGCTTATATCCATTTTCCATATTTATTCCGATAGGGGGATCTTGTATAACCACACTAAGCACGTTAATTTTAACCCCGACCTGCGCGTACCTCTCTTTGACGATTTGGAGATACTTATCCACGGTTGCCTGAAGAACCACAGGCACGCCGCCTGCCGCAAGGGCCTTATCGCGAAAAATGACGGCATTTATATCGACCGTTTTCACGACTCTTACTGGAGCCTTCAATTCCATGGCCGTCCACGAATTGTTACCTACTTTGATGGAGTCCACAATAAAATTTCCACCCAATTGAATTTTGTGCGACCGATCATTAGTTGCGTTATCAGCGATGTTGTCGATTTTATGGACATCGTCTTCATCGTCGGAAACGAGGATCATCGTGTCCGATACGGCATCATGACCATCTACATGTAAATCAATCTGCGTGGGATCATCATTGTAACTAGGATCGGGGTTTTCAGTAGAAACTTTTACTGAAATCTGACCTAGCGATGCACCTCCTCTAACTCGGATGGAAAAGCAATCCCGGTCATTGTTTGGAAGAAGCGTATAATCATGATTAATCACTCCCGTTTGCATCATCTTCGCCACTTTAAGCTCTTTGATATATTTTTGGTTTTCACCGATAATTTCCACCGGAACCGCGAGTTTCGTGCCAGTAGCGCCCTGTGGGTTCTCCGCTTGGATGAGGTACATCCCGTGTTTATTGCTCTTGAGGGGATAGAATTGGTATCCGCTGTCCAGCAGTTCCCCGAAGCGGGAACAGAGGTCACGCAGCGGGATGAGTTTCCCGTTTCTCCAGAGTTTGTGATCATTCGTCATCGCGGTGCCGTCGCCTGCGAAGGTCTGGATATTTTTTCCAGACAGATATTCATCACGAACCATCGTGCCATCACGATCAGGCAAAATCACGGTGCCGCCTTCACTACTGCCTGCGACAAGGAGCGGCTTGTTGTTCGGCATATCGTTCAGGTGCAGCGGGTAGAAGTAGCCGTTTGCTTCGTTAGGCAGAGTCACCAGGCCATGTTGGGGGTTCCATACACACAGGCGATAGTTTGCGGCCGCGAGTCCATCTGTGCCTCCGCTATTCGCCACTGACCATCCAGCGCCGCTAACGCTGAAATTCGAGTAATACGCATGAGTGTTTGTTCCGTCCGGTCCCGTCATAATCGTTTGAGTGCCATCAAGCGGCGAGAACACCACGATTTTGCGTTTCATCTCCCATTTATTCGGTGTTGTTTCGACACGATAGTCATAGGAGATAAATTGTGTGCCATCCTCGGCGACTCCCAAAGGACCAACGCTGGGAGCATACTTGTCGAACATGAGGATCGCTTGGCCAAGATCGCTTGGCGACTGTATACCATCCTTTGATCTTGCCGAATCGAACGGGTCCCCGCCGGCGGCGTGGCCGGTGTTGAATTTGATTTTTGACCATCCCAGAAGTTTTCGGTTATCGTTGAATGATTGCCACCCCACCGAGTTGGAGGTGAAAGCGGCTTCTTCACCACCGTAAGTGCAGCTTCCATCCACATCCGGCACGTCATCGAGCGGTATCCAATCACCCGCAGCCCAGATTCCGTTGTCGAAGAGAACTTCACCTTTGTTATTTAAATCTCGTGGCGAGTATTCGTTGCCTGAAGGAACATTTACGTCAATCAGCGCATAAGAAGCCTCGGGGGTGGGGTGCCAGTTGACGAGGGGGTCTTTGGGGTCGGCATCTTCTGCGTCGTTGACCAAATCGCCGTCAGAGTCTGCTTTGTTTGGGTTCGTGCCATTGAGGATTTCTTGTAAATCAGATATACCATCACCGTCGCTATCGGCTAGATAGGGATTGGTGTGTGAAACGTGGATTTCATAATAGTCATTGAGGCCATCGCCGTCGGTGTCCGTGAAGATGCGGTTCAGCCGATAGAACTTTCGGCTCTTCAGCAAAATCTGTGGGTGAACTTTGGCTCGGGTAGATCTCCAAGTGTGTGATAGAGAGAGGTTTGTAGCAGATGGAAACTGCGGTAACCGTAGGCTTTTCTCATACACAGGTTGATCCGCAGGTTGAGGC
>JANXMQ010000130.1 GCA_025354565.1 Akkermansiaceae bacterium | reverse complement strand
TTGGAACTCGGGCCTTCATATTTTACGGCATCACAGGGAAACACACTCATCTTCAGGATTGTTAGGTTTGGGTTGTTCGAGCAAAAAACAGCGCAACTTGCGCAACGAATTCAAGGTAGATGGAATCCTGCGAACATTGCTAGCGCAAATTCTGGTGTTCTCCCGATGAAAGCCGCCGTCTCCTAACATTGCTTGGAAAATCGACCCATAGGAGAAATTCGCTGAAAATTTTTAGTGGCGAATCATTTTGATTGTTTCCGCGCCATAGAATTGGCACGCGAGATGCTGAATTAAGTTTGTCGCAAGACAAGGCGGTTTGACTGAGATGCCTTTGGGTTAATGGGTTTTTCTCGGAGGATGATCAGTTAAACCGCATCTTTTGTCTCTGGTGGCAAGCACTCTGGATACGATGCTTCGAGAGCGCATTGTCAGATCAAAAGCGTCAGGTTTGACGTGGGGCGTCATGAAATTGACTTGGATTGCCCTGACCGTTTGTGCTGCCTCGTCGGCTGGTGCTGTCGAACGCGAGTATCTCAAGGACTGGCGGACGAAAATGGCGGGCAGCGTTCCGGAAGGCTATGTTTGAGACCTACTAGGCTCAGAAGGATTTTTTCAAGCTGAACAAGCGATGGGCAAGTCCGTGCGGTGAGCTAGCAATCGCCGGTAAATTGCCTGATGGACTCGCCGATGCCAAATTACGTTCAGCCGACGGAGGATACCAATGCGAGATCAGCCAACCTACCCCGAAGCTGATAGAGCGCTGGAGAATCGAACAGGACTCCAAACTCATTCACTTGATCGGTGAATAATCGGTCGCCATCCGTGTTTCCGGCTTTCTGCATCACGGTCCTTGGACGCGTAGGTGGATGAACCGTCGCGAGCCGGGTGCCTGCGGCGTGTTGTCGCGCACGACGGTGTAGCCCGGTGGACTGGCGGGGGGTGTGATGTCAGTGGTTGCTACGGTGCTTGGCGTACTTCCGGCAGGACCGTAAGTGGAGCCGGGTGTCCAGCTTAGGAGATCGTTGGAGACCTCGACGATGCAGGTGGCGGTGGACGCGAGGTTGCGGGTGAAGGCGAGGGTAAGGTGGCCGTTTTGAAGCGAACCGACGGGAGCGGTGGCCATTGAGTTGACGGACGGATCGCCATTGAGTGCCCATTCGATGAGGTTCGAGAGCCCATCGTTGTCTGGGTCTGATAGGGGTAGGCCGCTTGTGGTGTTAGATGCTGCGCCGAGTTTGCTGAAGAGCCAGGATTGAAACGGTGGTTCGTCCACGGTTACGCTGGCGGTGGCGGGGTTGCCGAGGCCGGCGTATTGCGGACTGCTGAGGGCGACGCTGAGTTGCTTGCTGGCGGCGATGGCAGTGGGATTCAGCAAGGAAATCGTGATGGGCTTGGTGGCGGTATCACCGTCAAGCCAGTTCAGCACGCCGGTGCTGGAGGCATAGTCGGTGCCCGCGTGGGCCGTGCCATCGGTGGTGGTATATTGCACACTCACCGGCCCGGTACTGCCGTTGACGCGCGCGACATTCAGCGTGATAGATCCGGCGGATTTCAGGACAGAGGCGGAAGGAGCCGAGTGCTGCACGCTACCGGGTGGGTGTGCGGTTTTCCAGAAATCGAGCAGGGTGTAGAGCGCGGCCGGTTTGTTGAGCGGAGCGCCAAGATTGCTCGCCTGATCGTGAGTATTCACGCCGTGACAGACCGCGCAGGTCCGGACTTCACCGGGTGCGAAGGTGACCCAGTAACGCTCCTTGACTTGGCTCTTCGTGCCTGCGCCATCCAGCAGGTGCCACGACATCGCACGGCCTGCGGGTAGGACTGCGGCCCACGAGCCATCGTTGCCGAGTTTCACTGAGCCGACCGGTGCGCCGGCCACGGGTGGATTCTCTGTTAGGGCGGGAGAGTCGTGCATCGGCACTGCTAGAACACGACGTCCGGCACCCGGGAGAGCGGAGGAATTCGTCCCGTCAAAGGTGTATCCGCGAACGGCATCGGACTGCATGAACTGCATCCAGCCGATGTCGTAAACCTTCTGCACCGGCACTCCGGAGACCAGGGCTCCGAGGGTCTGGGTGCTGGACCAGGCGACTTTCAGGTTATACGGCTGTTGCTTGTCGGCGACATCGCGGCGAGTGGAGTTGCGGTTCACCAACAGCGCGAGATTGTGGGCGCGGAGGTAGTTTTGAAGCGTGGGCGCGTGGACGCCGACTTCATCGAAGACCGTCTGCTCCACACTGGCGACCGGACTGGTGAGTTGGGTGGGCTTGTTGTGGGAAACGATCTCGGCGGGATCAAGTTCCCACAGCGGACTCGTCGTAGTTCCTTGTGAATAGGTCACGAGCTGGCCCTTTGCATAGTAGCTGAGAGTGACGTTCGGCTGCGTGGTTGGCGCGAAGGAGGAATCGAGCGAATAGCTGGTGACGCCTGTAGTTGTCGTCTGGTTCATCATGCGCAGACGGAAGGCGTAACGAGACTTCGGAGCAGTGGCGGTGCCGAGATTTCCATCGAAGCGCGTGGCCTGGCTGTGGACCACAAGCAGGGTGTTATCGCTGAGCGGCGTGGGGTTGCGGAAGATGTCGATCGGGGACGTTAGATCTGGCTGAAGCGCCGGGTTCGGCGGAGTGACGACGGGCGTGATGTAGCGCAATACAAGGGAGTCTGGATTCACCCCGTTGGCCATCTGATAGGTGATGATCGGACCAGCGGCGTGGGTGCCGAATTCCACTGCGTTCACCGCAAAGAACAGCCCCGGAGTGATCGGCGATTCTGTTAGCTGCATGAAGTTCAGTCCGGTGGTGGACGGACTGTTTTTGTTCACTGCCACTAGGTTCAGATCGTCGTTGAAGCTGGTGGTGATTGAGTTTGAGATTTCATGGCGACCGGCATGGTTTGCCACCTCATGACTGGAACCATCCTCGCGGCATTCCCAAGGGAAGAACTGGTTCAGCGCGTTGCCGTTCAGATTGGTGCCAAGCAGAGCGGTCTTGTCGAAATTGCGCGGCTCGGGATAAGGATTGTTGGCGGCATAATTCGGCACGGTGCCTTGGGTGAATGAAGCTCCGACTGCCTCGCTCGCGAAAGTGCCGTTGCCGTTGAAGGTTTGCGTCCAGGCATCGCCGTTTCCAGAAATAGGTGGCCGATCCGTGGAGGCCTGTGGATCGCGGGTTAAGTGGTCCCATTGCACGAAGATCACACGACCCGCGCTGTCGATAAATGGAGATTGCGCACCGGAGGGTGTGTGGATGATGTGCTTGAGTTCGTTCAGCGCCGGATTGAGCCGCCAGAGGCCGGTGTTGCAGGGTAGCGACATATACTCGTCGAGCTGCGGATAGAGATGGGAAAGCAGTTCGCGCGGGGCATCGCTTACGAAAATGATGCGGTCCTGGGTGTCGTAGCACGGGTGATAGTTGTTATAGTCGGAGCGCTGGCCAATGACGCGGGTGATGACCGGCGTCTGGCCTTGGCCGAAATTGGTGATTTCATAAAGCTGCCAGCGGAACTCGCTGACGTCCGACGCGTTGATTGGTGCCCCGACCACCATCGAGAAGATTGCCTTGGTTCCGCTCCAGTGCAGGAAGGGCCGCATCACGGCGATACTGTTGGCTCCTTGGAAACCGGTGGCATTGTGATTCCCATCCACCGCGCCACCGAAACCGGCTGCCTCGGTGAGGTTGCGCCGGGATCCGTCGGTATAACGGATCCAGAGCGCACCGCCGCGCGGAGCCGATTTCGTATCGGCCAGCGGACTCATCATCGTGGTGGTGATGTTCATTTCCGAGAGCTTGATCGTCTTGTTCAGGCTCTCGTCCGGGATGGGGACTTGGGTTACATACAACACCGACTTGTTCAACGTGGCTGCGGAAACCACTGACGCCGCCACGAGCAAAATGGCAGCCGTGCGAACTAGGCCAGATGATGAGGAGTGCATTGTCCTGACATTGTAAGTTATTGCCTTCAGATTACGAAGCCCCAATTATCTAGCAGGTTATGAAATGATGCCCAGTGGCTTGGTGGTTTTCCAATTGCCACGGGTGAAATCCGGGAACACTTGGGGAGTGCCCTCTTCGGCCACGGACTTCTCGGATAGCGGGCCGACGGCGGACCAGAAGCATCCTTCATAGACGTTTTGATCGAGTGGTTGTCCTTCGCGGAGGCATTCGATGATGCGGAAAAGCATGAGGAAATCCATGCCGCCATGGCCGCCCATTTTCTTGGAGAGTTCGCCCATGCGTTTGAAGAGCGGATGTTCGTATTTCGCGGCGATCGCTTCCCATTCCTCGTTTTCGGCCCATCCCTGGTCGTGGCCTTTGGTGAGACCTTCGATCGACATGCGGTTAGGAAATCCCGCCATCGCGCCCTTCACGCCGGCGATGTAATTGTGGCGGGAGTAGGGGCGGGGAGTCGTTTCATCCCACTGCACCATGATCGTGCGGCCAAGTGCGGTCTTGATGATGGAGGTGCTGAGATCGCCGCCATTGAAGTCGAGATCCTTGAACGCCGGGTTGGAGAGTTTGGTGGATTTTTGCGCGTAGAGGTGGCGGCCCTTGGCGGGGGATGAGAAGGAAACGATACGACCAAAGGTGTCTTCGGTGCGGCCAAGGCTCATATACTGCGCCACCGGGCCGAGACCGTGGGTGGGGTAGAGGTTACCGTTGCGGTTGGCATACTGGAAGGTGCGCCAGGAACCAGTCGAATCACCGTTTTCCATTTGGCTGCACAAGGGGTGGAGGTAGGCCGCTTCACCGTGAAGGAGGTCGCCTAACACGCCTTGGCGGACCATGTTCAGATAGACGAGTTCCTCGCGGCCGTAGTTGACGTTTTCCATCATCATGCAGTGGCGGCCGGTGGCCTCGGAGGTATCCACGATCTCCCACAGTTCCTTGAGAGTGTAGGCGATTGGGACTTCTGAAAACGCATGGGCACCGGCCTTCATGGCGGCCACACACATCGGTGCGTGATGGTCCCAAGGCGTGGCGATGAATACTGCGTCGGGCTTGGTTTCCGAGAGCATCTTCTTCCAGGCTTCTTCTTCACCAAAATAGACCTTCGGGGTGTGACCCTTCTTGGTGACGTTGTTTGCGGAGCGCTTCGCACGCGCTTCTACCAGATCGCAAACGCCAACGAAATCCACCCCATCGATGGTGGCGAGATGGCTCGCATGGCCAGACCCGCGGGCACCGACGCCGATGATAGCCACCTTGACTTTTTCGATCTTCGGCGCGGCGAAGTCACCCATGTATTTCGCGTCGGCCTTGCGACTTGGTGTTGACGTTTGGGCGTTGGCGAATGCGGGCAATGCAGCAAGGCCGACGGTGATGCTGCCGATGGATTTGATGAAATTGCGGCGTGGAGAAATGTTTGGGGTATCAGTATTCATGGTGGCAACTGTGGGTTGTTACGAGTTGCAATGTGAAAATGTTAGGCCGGTTTGAAAAATTCCAGCGTTTGTGCAAATCCGTCGTCGAGACTGTGACGTGGCTGCCATCCGGTGGCAAGGAGTTTATCGGCGCTTGCGCGGGAGTGTCTCACATCTCCGGCCCGCTCTGGAGCATGGATGATTTTCGAGTTGGAATTTGCAGCCTTGATCAATCCGGAGGCGAGGTCGTTGATGGTGATTTGTCCGCCATAGCCCGCATTGAAAACGCCGGAGACACCCGGGGTTTCCGCCGCGAAGGTGAGAGCGCCGACGATGTCTTTGACAAAAATGAAATCACGCGTCTGGCCGCCGTCACCGAAGATGGTGATCTCTTGGTTAGTGACCGCTTTTTCAATAAAAATCGGTACGGCCGCAGCATAGGCACCCTTGGGATCCTGGCGGGGGCCGAAGACATTGAAGAAGCGCAGCGCGGTGGTTTCCAACCTCCCTTCGCGCTGGAACATGCCGAGGTAGTATTCGCCGTCGAGCTTGGTGATGGCGTAAGGACTCTTCGGCTCGGGCAGCATGGTTTCAAGTTTGGGGACGGTCGGGTTGTCACCATAGATCGCGGCGGACGATGCAAAGACGAGCTTCTTAACTCCGGCGGCGGCGGCTTCCTCTAACACGTTGAGCAGGCCGTGTACATTGATGTCCACGCACTCGCCGGGTTTCTCCATCGATTCGGGGACACTGACAATGGCTGCAAGGTGGAAGATGTAGTCCACGCCTCGTACGGCTTTTCTAACGAGGTCGCGGTCGGTGACCGAACCTTCGATGAAGGTGCAATTCAGTCCGTCGAGATTCTTGCGGTAGCCGGTGCGCAAATTGTCCAGCACGCGGATCTCCTCCGCGACTCCTTGATAGTGCTCGACGATGTGGGAGCCGATGAATCCGGACCCGCCGGTGATGAGGATTTTCATGAGATGGTGATTACAGGTGACGGCGGACGATTTCTTCCATGGCTTCGAGATTGTCCTCGAGAACCCGGACGGAGGCGCACTGCTTGCGGCAGCGGTCGAGGCGGACACCGCTTTTGGATGGATCAGGTTCGTCTTCGCGGGTGGTGGCGGAGGGGATGCGAAATCAACTGAAAACACCAACGCACGAATGACCCTGAGAACGAACCAAAACGCACCAGCTACGCCGAACTCAGCAGATGGCGGAACGGGAGGGATTTGAACCCTCGGTAGAGTCACCCCTACGTTCCCTTAGCAAGGGAGTACTTTAGACCACTCAGCCACCGTTCCGTGAAGCAGGTCGAGAGGTTTCAAGCATAGGCGAGCGACCGCGTCAACCCTTGGTAGGTGGAAACCTGCGTGAAAATGAAAATCGTTGGATTCAAGCAGTTCTGAGAGAGCTGATTGAAACCACGGATTATCTGCATTTCACGTCGAAACTCATTCTGCGGCAGGCGCTGCTTCGGCGGGTTCGGGAGTCGGTCCGGGCGTAGGCTCGGGCGTAGGGGGGGCGGGCGTCTCGGCCACGGGTGCGATGGGTATTTCCGGTGCTGCCGATGGGGTTTCGGCCACCGGTGCTGCTAGAGCTTCGGTGCTTGTTTCGGGAGGCGCTGCCGTGCCATCAGCAGCCGTCGCGGTGACTTCAGCGGCGGGTTTCGGCTTCTTGGCTTTGCGCTTTTTTTTCTTTTTCGGTTGTGGTTCCGCGTTGGTTTCGGCGGCGGGATCGCGGGCGTCTTGGACGACGAGGGTATCGTCAGTGAAGAGCAGGATGTGGCCCTGATGCAGCAGCCAGAAGAGGTCCGCAGCATACTCGGCGGGAGGGGCGGTGCTGCCCTCGGGCAGGACGGATTTCCACAGGCCTTCGAGTTTCGCGGGCTTGTTTTCGCGAATCCAGGTGACCATCTGGGCGGGGCGTGCGGCGAGCACGGCGTTGAGCGGCAGTGGATGCGGGCGAGCGGGACCGGTGTGGAGCTTTCCTTGGCGTTTGAAAACGGGCAGATGCTCGGCCTCGACGGCCCGGCACACGGCGGGAATTAGGATAGCCGGATGGTTGCGGGCATGGGTGCCGGCGATTTTCAGCGAGGTGAGCAGCGAGGGTGATAGATTTTTCGCGGCAACCGCCCCGGAGACTTCGGCGACCCGGACTTCTTCGAAGACTTGGTCGAAACAGCGACTGCCCACGGCACGTTCGATTTCCGCGCGGTCGTCGATCCAGCCCTCGTCGCCATCGCCCTTGATCCGCCAGCGGGTCTTTTTTTTCGTCGTCTCCAGCCACGCGTTGACGGCCTCCTCGCCGCGCTCGGTGCGGACCTTGGCGGCGTAAATCTCGAAGGGCATTTTCGCAAAACGCTCGCGATGCAGGCGACGCAGGTTGGTCTGATAGGAATGGAAATTGACCGGGCCCAACCATTCGCCAGAGATGCCACAGCGGGCAATGGCTTGGAAATTTCCGGTCGGTGGATCGACGTCGATGGTTTCTTCCTCGATCAAGTCATTCCGCATCTCGGAGTTCCAGAGGTGACGGATCGCTTCCTCGCGGGTGAGGAAAACCGAGTCGCCGAGCTTGCTGCGGATGAGCGGGGCGTGTGGCTCGGGGGCTTCGAAAATCGCCAAACAGCGAGATTTTTCCGCGAGCAGGATCTTGGCGACATCGAATAACGGATAGACGCGGGCCACCTGATGCACTTCCTTGCCGATGAGATGAACGGCCTGTGGATCTGGAGCGATGGTGGCGCGGACGCCGAATTCCGGCGGAGCCTCAACGTGTTGGGGTGGGCTGTTACGGCGGTCCTCGTAGTTCCCGCCACGGCCCTGTGGCGGGCGGCGTCCGCCATTTTCACGGTCGGGTGGCCCGCCACTGTGCCGTGCGCCACGGTCGCGATCATCGCGGCGCGGCGGGCGCTCGTCACCGCCGGAAGATGTCTTGGGCTTGCGTTCCGGGCTGTCGCCGGTGGCGCGTGCCCACGAGGGTCCGAGGGCAAAGCTGGATAGCAGGCTGTTCAATGGGTTGTTGTCAGAATCGCTCACAACGCGGACTGTAAAGAGTGATTTCGGAAATGACAAACTCCGCTTGCAGCAAAATACCGGGCGATTTCAAGCCCTCAGCAGCGCGAGAATTCGACGCGTCGCGCCATCGTGGCGGGCCAGCACCTTGGTTGCGTGGCGTGTCATGGCCTCGGCCTGCTGCGGGTTGATAGATGTTAGTATCGCCTGTGAGAGTTCGCTTGGATCACGGGCGCAAATGGCTCCACCCGTCGTGACGAGGCGTTGGGCAAGGGGTTGGAAATTTTCCATGTGAGGCCCGAAGATCACGGGCTTGCCAGCGAGAATGGCCTCGCCGGGATTCTGGCCGCCAGTGGCGAGGAAGCTTTTGCCGATGATGACCCCATCTGCATGAGCCGTCCAAGTGCGGAGTTCACCCGTGGAGTCGATGACGAAAACTTGAGGGCGATCCGCGCTTGCCGCAGGCTCGGTGAAAGTGGACCGCAAGCTCACGGCGAAACCCGCGGCTTCCAGTTCCGCCTTCACTTCCATGCGCCGCTCGGCATGGCGCGGGGCGATGACTGCTAGAATGTCCGGGTTCGCATCACGGATGGCGGCGGCGATCCAAGCGGCCTCCCCGGCGTGGGTGCTGGCTGCTAGAACGACGGGCCGGTTTTTCCCGTAACAGTCGAGCATCACTTGGAATTCCGGATTGCGTGACGGACGTGCGCCGCTGCCGGGGTCGAATTTCACACTGCCCGTCGGGTGGATATTCTGTGGGCAGATTCCTAACATTTCCCAGATTCCAGCGTCCTCGGGTTCTTGGATGGCGACGAAATCTAGCAGGCTATAAAGCGGGCGCAGCAAACCGGCGCAACGCGTAAACCGGCGGGCCGAGCGAGGCGACATGCGGGCATTGACCAAGCGCACGGGGGTTTTCCTCCGCTGGCATTCCAGCAGCAAATGCGGCCAGACCTCGGCCTCGATCAGGACAATTTGCGCGGGCTCGAAGCGGTTCAAATAACGGCGGACCATCCAGCGAAAATCCAAGGGCGAATAGGTCACGCGCAGGCCCGGGATGTCCGCCGCGCGGGCCACCGCATGGCCGGTCGCCGTGCCGGTCGCTAGCACGAAACGCCGGCCCGGTTCTTCCATCAACCACTCGCGGATCAGCTTGAGCGCGAGCAGCGACTCGCCGACGCTGACCGCATGGAAATGCACCGCGCCGCAGGGTTCGTATTCCAGCGCGGTGGTGAAAATCCCCGCGCGTTCGCCCAGCCGGGTGCCGAAGCCACCGCGCCGCAGCATCTTCACCATCCAGCCGGGGAACGCCGCAACGAAGAGCAGCGGCAGGAGCAGCCGGTAGAGTGTTAGTGCGAAGGAGAAACGCATCGCCGCCACGCTAGGGAAAGGGAAGGGTCGCGTAAAGCGCCGTCAAACGCCAATGTCGCCGTCCCGTTTTCCGCTTCAGGTTCTCTGAAAAAATGCCCCGCTCCATTCGCCTTCATCATTCTGGGCATATCCCTCTGTCAACCCCGCTCTGCTTCAGAGTTTGCCTGAAGATAGCTCCAGACCGGGATGGGTTAAACCCTATAGTTGATGGGCAACTCATCCCGGCAGAAGCAGGCATCATTATCTCAGCGAACGGCGGTGATCACCAGCTTCGAGCCGGGGTCAAACGTGAGCGTCCCAGGCAGCCCCGCAAGCGGTGCCACGATGCTGATGTTGTAGATTCTGAAATAGACCTGACCGAGTTTAGACGTAGCGGCGAGCGGGCCGCTGAGCGACGCACCGTTATACACTCCGGCAACGAATGTCGCCGAGAACGAACCGATGCCCTTTTTCGTCACCACCGGTGCCGTGTATAACTTGTCGAACACAGTAAACGCAGGCTTCCCGCTTGGATTCGCAAAGTTTCCCCAGAGAAACCGTGCGCTGTCCGGTTTGAAGTTATTCAGAAGTTTAGTGAAGGAAATGGGGATTGGGGCGACATCCGTCAGCATCGTAAATTTACTGGCGCAATGGCAGGTCGCCGTGACCGCGTAGGTGTAGGACGTCGCGGGATCCAGTCTTGCCGTGCCGCTGTCGGCGTAAACTTTTAAGCCATTGATGATTTTATGGCCGCTGAGATCCACAGTGACACTGTGATCGGCGAAGACGGAACCGACGCCCAGACTAAGGGCGGCGACGAGACAAGCACCGGAACGAGCGATGCCAGAGGTGTGTAATAGGGTAGTTTTCATACATTGATTCAGGGTGTAGCACAGCTTTTTTTAACCTTTCCACCATGGAGAGATTTAGAAAAGTAAGATTTCTTATCATGCTGATAATCGATGTCGAAAAGAATCATGTGATCCCCCGTGATCACGTACGACCTACGGAGTCTCTCGGCAAAAACCGGAAAGTGGATTTTTTCCTTATAAAGTGGTAAAATAACGTGCCGCAGGATTGTGCACCTGCAGTGCCTCCAAAGCACCCCAAGGCCACGCATGCCGGAGCTTATTCGGAACGATAATGTCCGCCGCTGAAGCAACACACCGTTCGCCTCAATAAAATTATGCTCATGAAAGCAGTGTGTGAGACTCTGCTTGTTCCGGCAATCTGGAAATTGTTAGACGGGTGAGTCTGGATCGAGGAGCGTGGGTGTCTCGCCCACGGGTTCATGGGGTGCGGTGACGCTTGGGTGAGACGCCACCGCTTCTTGAATTTCCGCCACGTCCGGAGTCGGCACGCGGCCGTTGTTTTCCAGCAGAATGAAGACTTCGCTTTGGACGGCTTCGACTTGGCTGAGGGGGATGTCAGGGTCTTTGACGATGAAGACTTCGCCGGTTTTGCGGTGTTCGTACACGCGGAGGATGCCGGTGGGGGTGCGTTGGTGGTCGGTCTCGCGGAGGAGTTTCTGGCGCTCGAGCATGACGGCGAGGATGAAGCGGGCGTTCTCGGTGTGGTCCTCGTCTTCCTCGACGAGGCGTTGGAGGATTTCCTCGGCGCTGAGTTTTTCGGCGACGTGAGCGGCTTCATTCCCGGTGGGGGCGGCGAAGGTGGTGCGCCAGGAGGAGAAGGGGGAGTCGCCGGTTTCCTGCTGGATGGCCCAGCCGTCCAAGCCGTAGTCGCGGCGGAGGTAGCCGCTGGAGTCGGGATCTGGGTAGAGGGCGGTGAGGATGGTTTCGCCGTCGATGAAGGGGCGTTGGGTGGCGGCGCATTCGCGGCCACGGGAGCGGACATGCCAGGATTCTGCGAGTGCCATGGGAGTGGATTAGTCGTTGCCGGGAAGGATGCGGCGGAGGATGAGGTAGATGGGTTGGCCGGTGATGCGGCGACGGAAGAGATAGAGGCCGAGGAGACCGAAGGCAAGATTGGGGAGCCAAGCGGCGAGGGTGGGACGGAGGGTGCCGGATTCTCCAAGGGCGATGGAGATGCTGCTGAAGAGGAGCATGAGGGCGGAGAGGACGATGGCGAGGAAGATGCCGCCGCCGGGGCCACGACGGGAGAAGTGAATGCCGAGGGGGGTGGCGAGGAGGACGGTGACGAGGCAGGTGAAAGGCAGCGCCCAGCGGTATTGATACTGGGTGAGGTAGGGGGCGGGGTTGGCGAATTCGTGGTTGCGGGTGTTTGATTTCAACCAGCCGCTGAGGTCGGGGACGCCGAGGTCGCCGGCATCGAGTCCGGGCTTGACGAGTTGCCAGGGGGTTTCGGTCCACGCTGGGATGACGAGGGGCTGGTCATGCGCGGTGACGAGGGGCGGCTGGCCAGGGGTGTAAAGGGCCATCATGGCGTGGTCGAAGGTCCATGCGCGGGTGGCGCGGTCCCAGAAGGCGGTCTTGGCGGTGAGGCGGCTGGCGAGGGTTTGGTCTTCGCGAGTGGTGGTGACTTCGACATCGAGGAGGGGGCCGCCGTTTTGGTAGTTTTCTGGGAATGCGCCGATTTCCCAGAGGCGACGGCCGACGGCATTGCGGTAGAGGACGTGGGTGGCGGCGGTGACAGGCTTGCCGACGGCTTCGGCGAGGATGTCGGTAATGCGGCTCTCGGCGACGGGTGCCCATTGATAATTCAGGCCGAGGGTGAGGAGGCTGAGCAAGACGCCGCCGATGATGAGCGGCAGGGTGAGGCGGATGATGCTGCGCCCGGACTGGATGATGGCGATGATTTCCCGGCTACCGGAAAGTTTTCCGAGGGAATGGAGCAGGGAAAGTAAGAGGGAGTAGGGCAGCAGGAGCAGCAGAATGGCGGGGGAGCGGGTGGTGTAGAAGCTGAAAAGGGTGAGTAGGACGTGCTTGGATTCGAGGAAATGGCCGATGTTGTTCGAGAGGTCCAGCAAGAGCCAAATGACGGTGAGGGTGATGAGGCAGATGCCGAATATCCCGGCGAACTGGCGGGCGATGTAGCGGTCCAGTGTGCCACCGAGGGCATAGAGGAAACCCGCGACTAAGGGCAGGAAGCAGAGTGCGGCGAGGATGGTGGGCCGGGCTTGGTGCGCGGGGACATCGGAATCGGGGAAGCCGAGAAGCTGTTGTTTCACTTGCTCGATTTCGTGAGGGACGAGGGCGGCGCAAAGGGCGGCACCCAGGACGGCGAGCGCGAGGGGGATGAGAAGTCGCAGAAAGTGGGTGCGGGAAAATTTCATGGACCAGCCGCGTGGTGGGCGAGAGTGGTGGCGGCTGGGGAGAGGTGTCGAGCGTGATATGGCTGTGCGGCGAACTTGCGACTTGGCAGGGAGCGCAAAGCGGGATGCGATGGGGGGCGATGATTTCCCTGACAGAAGGCCAGCCGACTCCCGGATTTTGCGATGCGGTGCGGGAGGCGTTTTCGCGCAAGGGGACGATGGCGAAGTCACGGGATTTTGAATACCGCCCGCAGCAGCAGGAACTGGCGGTGGCGGTGGCGGAGGCCTTGATCAATGCCGCGCCGCTGGTGGCGGAGGCAGGGACGGGGGTGGGGAAATCGCTGGCCTATCTGCTGCCGGCGGCGCGGTTCGCCATCGAGACCGGGCGCAAGGGGGTGATCTCGACGCACACGATCAACTTGCAGGAACAATTGGTGCGGAAGGATATCCCGATCGTGCGGAAAATTCTCAACGATGAACTGCCAGCGGTGCTTTTGAAGGGGCGGCAAAATTACCTCTGCCCCCTGCGCTTGCGGCGGGCCATGGAGCAGGCGGCGGATCTCTTCACCGGCACGGAAAATGACGAACTTGCAGCAATCGCGAAATGGGCGGAGGGGACCCGCGATGGCACTTTGAGTGATCTAAATTTCCAGCCGCAGATGAAGGTCTGGCTGCAAGTTTGCAGCGAGGCGCATCTCTGCACGGCGCGGCATTGCGGGCCACGGGGGAATTGTTTTTTCCAAGAAGCCCGGAAGGCGGCGGCGGATGCGCGGTTGATCGTGGTGAATCACACGTTGTTTTTCGCGTTATTAAATACCGATGGCGTGCCGGGCGATGACGAGGAGGATTTGAAAAAACCGGGCGGGTTTCTATTTCCTAACGACTTCGCGATTCTCGACGAGGCGCACACCATCGAGCAGGTGGCGGCGATCCAGTTAGGCCTGCGGGTTTCCCAGTCCGGTCTGCGCTTCGACTTACAGCGGCTCTATCATCCTAAGACCCGCAAAGGCCTGCTGAAAGCCTTCGGCAAGGCCGGGCCGATGACGGCGGTGGAGGCCGCGCTGGTGGCGGCGGACCGGTTTTTCCAACAGGTGGGGGAGGTGGTGAAATTTGGGAATTACTCGAAGGAATGCCGCATCCGTCAGACCGAGATGGTGCCTAACACTCTAGCGGAACCACTGCGGCGGCTGTGGTTAGAAATCGACACCCTTGCGGCGGATACGGAATCCGACCAGACGCGGGCGGAGTTGCAGGACGCATCCCGCCGTCTGCGTGAGTCGCACGGCGCGGTGGGAAGTTTCCTCGATCAAGCAGCGGAGGACAGCGTGTATTGGGTGGAGCGCAGCGGGCGGGACGAGCAGCAACTCAGTCTGCATGCCGCGCCGGTGAAGGTGGCGGATCAATTACGGCCACTGCTTTTCAGCGGAAAAAAAAGCATGGTCATGACCAGCGCGACGCTCGGCGTGGGCGATCCCAAGCTCGGCTATTTCCGCGGCCGGGTGGGTGCGGAAAACGCGCGGGCGCTGTGCATCGGCAGCCCCTTCGACTACTCGCGGCAGATGAAGATCCGCATTTACAAATCTGTGCCGGACCCTGGCACCCCGCGCTATGATGAGCAGCTCGCGGAGGGTATTCGGTTGTCATTGTTAGAGAGCAATGGCCGGGCCTTTGTGTTGTTCACCAGCTACCGCACCCTGCGCGATGCGGCGCAGCGGCTGGAGCCATTTTTCCGCAAGCAGGGCTGGCGGGTTTTCCTGCAAGGCGATGGTTTGCCACGGCACCGGATGATCGAGGAATTCCGCAATGATGTACACAGCGTGTTGTTTGGCACTGACAGTTTTTGGACCGGTGTGGACGTGCCGGGCGAGGCGCTTTCTAACGTGGTCGTCACACGCCTGCCCTTCGCCGTGCCGGACCATCCGCTCACGGCCTCGCGGTTAGAAGCCATCGAAGCGGCGGGCGGGAATCCGTTCATGGATTACTCCGTGCCCGAGGCTATTTTGAAAATGCGGCAGGGCGTGGGTCGCCTGATCCGCACCGCGCGTGATACCGGGCTGGTGTGTATTTTGGACAACCGGATTCTAACGAAACGCTACGGTGGTGCATTTCTAAAGGCACTGCCGGACGCGCCGGTGGAAATCATCAGTTAGAAACTGTTAGCCCCGGAACGCGACCAGCCGGGAGATCGCCAATTTCATAAAAGCACTGTCCCATTGGCCCGGCGCGGTTGCGGTGTTTCCGAGGTAGCCGTAGTTCAGCACGCTGCCGCATTGCGCGCAGAGCAGGCGGGAAACGGGGGCCAGCGCCCCCATGCCCATCGTGGCCACGGGGATACCGTGAGCCGCGAGTTGAAATTCTGCCAAGCGGGTGAGGTCCGCCGTGGAATTGAGTTTTGCCGCCGCCTTGAAGACTGCTGCCCCGGCGTCCTTTGCCAATCGTGCGGCGTGATCAAGGGCGCTCGTGTCGGGGAGTTTTTCAAAATCATGATACGAAGCAACCCACGGGATGCCGCGCGTCGCGAGTTCACCCAGTAGTTTTTCCATTTTGGGAATGCTCGCCACCTCGATGTCGATGCACGCGGCCTGATCGAGCACGCTGCCGAGAAGAGCCATCCGCTCTGTCGCCGCCATGGCCAGTGCTCCACCTTCTTCCTGCCGCCGGGCGGTGAATAACAAAGGCACTCCCGTCAGGTGAGACCAAGGCGGGGTGGGAAATTTATCACCAGCGCTGGCCAACAGATCGAGTCGTATTTCCGCAATGTCGCAGGCATCACGCACCACGGCTACGGTGGTTTCGCGCAAATCCCCCAAGCTGCCGAAGCTCCCGACGACTCTGACTTGCGGGTCTTGCAGCGAAAACAGCACATGCGACATGGCCGATTGATGGGCGGTTGATGGCGGTGCGTCAATTGCTTGTGATGATTGCAAGCACCAAGTGTATTTACCGGGCATGAATTTTTACGAGAAACCGTCCTTTTCGCTGGTCAAGCCGAAGTCGGATTCCTAGGGTCTTTCAAACCCCACACGAATGAACCTTCTACCGCGTAAAAATATCGCCCTTATCATCTCCGCTTTGATCACCACTTTTGCTCTCGGCAGTGCATTCGGGCAGCAGTCAAAGGTGGATGGTGACAAGCCTACGTTTGACGATCTTCCATCGCCCGAGTTCTCCGGCGGCAAGAACAAGAACTTCAGGCCGAAGGAATGGCTGGAGATTGAAGCCAAGGTGAAGGTGCAACTCGCACCCGAACCCGCCTCCAAGACTTGCGACAAAATCACCGTAAAGTGGTACATCGCGGTGAAGGATCCCGAAAAAATGGGCAAGATGCTGCTATTCACCAAGACCGTCGAGCATGTGAACGTGCCTTTGGGTGAAGATGTTTTCGTTTCCGTCTATCTGTCCCCGGCTTCGATCCGACGCATCACTGGTTTGTCCAAAAATCCAAAAAGCGCAGTGGAATATGTGGGCTACGAAGTCCTCGTGAATGGCGAGAAAAAGACTGAGGACACGAACAAGGGGAAGCCCGGTTGGTGGAATGCTGCTTCCGACAAAATCTCCCGCAGCGAGACAGTGCCTCTGCTCAATAAATCCGAGACGCCCTTCAGCAACATGTGGTGGGACCGTTATGCGGAAGTCAGCGTAGATCGCCACTGAAGCTTGTTGTTGCATTTCTCACCCCCTCTTCCATCAATATCGCATCATGGCTGACAATCAGACCACCATCGCAATCAACATCGGCTCCCAGCGCATCGGCATGGCGGTCTTCGAAGTCTCGAAAAACGGTGGCCTGGTCCTTAAGGCCTACGATTCGGAATCCATCGTCGCGGATCCCGCGCTGGAATCTTCGAAGGTGGCGCTGACCCGAGTGGCCATCGCGGACCTCGCCCAACGCCTCAAGGTCGGGAAAACCAAGGCCCGGTATGCGATTTCCGGCCAATCCGCCTTTATCCGCTTCGTCAAGCTGCCGCCGCTGCAAGAGGATAACATCGAGCAGTTGGTCACTTTCGAGGCCCAGCAGCACGTGCCGTTTCCACTCAATGAAGTGGTGTGGGACTATGAACTCATCGAAGGAGCCGAGGACAAAGAGGCGGTCATCGTCGCCATCAAGGCGGACGCCTTGGATGAAATCAACGCCGCCGTGAATGACTGTGGACTCGGAACTTCCGAGGTCGATGTCGCGCCGATGGCTCTCTACAACGCCTTCCGCGCTACCTATGGCAATCCCGAGGAACCGATCCTGCTCATCGACATCGGCGCGAAGACGAGTAACCTGCTCTATATCGAAGGTCGCCGTTTTTTCACCCGTAGCGTGAACATCGGCGGTGCCACTATCACCGCTTCCATCGCCAAGGAATATAGCGTCCCGTTCATCGACGCCGAGCACCAGAAAATCTCCAACGGACTTGTCGCCCTCGGTGGTGGCCACACCGAGCAAATGGATGAGGCCGTCGCGGCGCTCGCCATGGTGATCCGCAATTCCCTATCTCGCCTGCCAGCGGAAATCGCCCGCACCACCAACTACTATCGCGCCCAACATTCCGGTAGCGCCCCACGCCGTGTATTGCTTGCAGGGGGTGGCGCGAATCTGCCCTACACCTTGGAGTTTTTCCAAGAAAAGCTGAATCTCCCCGTCGAGTATTTCAACCCAGTCAGAAACGTCGCCATCGGCAAAACCGTGGATCCGGCGGTGGTCCAGCGCGAGGGACACTTGATGGGAGAACTCGTCGGCCTCGGCCTGCGTGGCATTGGAAAGTCCACGATCAACATCGATCTCGTGCCGGTCGTGGTCGAGGAATCCCGGGCCGCAGATCGCCGCAAACCTTTCTTAGTCGCGGCTGCTGCGATCCTGTTGGCCGGGGTCGCCATTTGGGCGGTTTTTGAAAACATCGCAGCGTCCAAGGCGGTCGAGGAGGCACGTACCATGGATGAACAACGTACCTCGCTCGCCCCGCTCAAGGTGGAAATCGATGGTTTACTGAAGAAAGAAGCGGCGCTTCATCAGATCGCATCTGGGTACACTGACGCCGAAGCCTCGCGGGTCTTCTGGTTGGACTTACTGGCCGAGGTCCGCGGCGCATTCGCAAGTGATGCCGTATGGCTGACGGACTTCGAACCGCTCGTCGGCTATGATCCACTTGAGCAAGGCGCGAAGTCCGCAACCGGCAGGTCGGATGCCAAAGATTTAAACGGCCAGTCTGTGGTCAAGACCGAGATGGTTGCCGCCGCATATGGCACGTCCATGCTGACTGAATTCAGGAACGAGGGTTCACCCCAGCCGGTTCGTGGCAAGAAAGGTGCTTCTGCCGCGACCGGGCCAACCGCGAACGCCATTCGGATCCGAGGCTACTGGCGGGAATCCCCTAAGAGCCAGAACATAGTCTCCGAGTTAGTGAAAAACCTGCGTGACAAATCATCGAGTTTCCTCTTCAAGGTCAAAGACGCCAAAAACAACGAGGTGGTCTTGAGCGATGACCGAATTCTCGATGTCTCCGTCGTCGGAAAAGGCGGCGATTTGGGATGGCCCTTTGTCATCACCCTACCATTGGCCCGTGAGGTCACCATCAAGTGAGAATTTTCAAGCAATTGCCATCTGAATTATGAGTTGGATCAAGGATAACAAATTTATTGCCGCCCTCGGCGGATGCACCCTTGTGGGGGTGATCCTGTTGTATTTGCTAGGTGCCCATGGTGCCACCAAATACGCGGAGGCGAAAACGCAGTTTGACGCGAATGCTACGGAGGCGACCGAATACGAAAAGCTCCCACTATACCCGAAAGCCACGAATAAAGACGGCAAGCGCAAGGCGCTGGATGAATACCGTTTGGCGGTGGAGTCGATCCAGAACTCCTTTGCTCCATTCCAGCCGAAGGCGATCGAGAACATCAGCCCGCAAGATTTTACGAATCGCATCGTTGCCGCGAATAAGGACGTTCGCAAGGCTTTCGAGGACGTGGGAACCAAGGTCCCAGATGCGTTTTTCGTCGGGTTCGAGGGTTACAAGAACTCCTTGGCTCCGAGTAATACGACCGGGATACTCGACTATCAGCTCACGGCTATCAAGCGGATCCTTCTGGCCTTGGCCAAGTCGAAGCCCTCGTCGCTGAAAAATCTCTGTCGCCCTCAGCTCGAGGAAGAAAAGCGTGAGACCTATGTCGCCGGTGACGCCGCCGCACGCCCCTTACCCTTGGAAATTTGCTTTGTCGGACCTGAGAAATGCGCCCGCGAATTCTTATCATCGATCGCCAAGGCAGATGACCAATACGTTGTGATCCGGACCCTGCGGATCAGCAATGAGAAGAAAGACCCGCCGAAGACCTCGGACGCCAAGTTTGATAAACCCGCTGGTAGCAAGCCCGCTGGAGTTTCGGACCTCTTTGGCGGTGGCGGGGCTTTTGTTCTGCCTGGCGACCAGACCCCGCCAGCTCCCGGTGGCGAAAAGCCGGCACCAGCCCCTAAAGTCCAAGATTCCAGCAGAATCCTCTCCCAGGTTCTCGGCAACGAGGAAATCCGGGTCTTCCTGCGGCTGGATGTTCTCGAATTCCTTCCTGCGAAAAAACTCCCTTAATCCCGACACCGCCAATTTAACCATGTCCTGGTTCTCTAAGAATTACGAAAAAGCCATCCTCGGCGGAGCTGTTGTCGTTGCCTTGGGCATCGCCTACCTCGGGTGGGATAAATTTAGCAGCGTCGCGCAAGATTTTAATATCAACCTCAAAGGCGGGGGAAATAACAGCACTGCCGTCAATGAGGCGGAACTGATTCCAAAGGCGAAGGCTTCGCTCAAATTCGACCGCAACTGGGTTCAAGCGGTCGATGGGGATCGGTCAGTGGATCTGTTCACCGGGATCCCGCTCTTTGTCCCCAGCAGTACGCCCGATAAGCCCTTGGACCTCTACCGTGGCGCTCCCATCCATCCGCCGATTCCTAACAAATGGTGGATCGATAACCGTCTCGATCCCGGATTTGGAGACTCGCCAAGCCGCGATCCCGACGAGGACGGATTCACCAACCTCGAGGAATTCAAGGCAAAAACCGATCCGAATGATGCCAAGTCGTATCCTCCTCTGATCATGAAGTTGATGTATGTGAAGGATGAGACTCTTATTTGGGTGCTGCGCCCAGGATCTGGTGCCAATGGAAGTTTTCCATTCAACTATCTGGACTCTAAAGGTGCCCAGAATCATACCTCTGTCGATATGGTCGGTCCCAATGGGCTGCTTTTTGCCAAAGCGCCGATGAAGGATCGCTTCAAGGTGCTAAGCTCCGAGGTTGTCACGGAAATCAACCCGAAGACCAAAGTCGAAAAGGAAGTGACCATGGTCACCATTGAGGACCAACGCCCCAATAAAAAAGGGGTGACATACAAGATTCCCTCTCCGCTCACCGAAGATCGCATGAACGAGCATCGGCAATACGACCGGACGGTAGTCTTCTCGCTCGAAGCCCTTGGCATGAATGGCAAGGAGTTCCGCGTGGAGGAACGCACCGCTTTCTCGATTCCCTCGGATTCCGGGAAAAAAGATTATTTCCTCAAATCCGTGACCGCTGAGTCCGTGACCGTCGAATACACCACACCGACGGGCGAGAAAAAGTCCGTGGAAATCGGCAAAGGCAGCCTGCCCCACACTTCAGATTGATATCCTCGAAAAAACGCTTTCCAAACCTCGAAAACATCGCCAGAAACCTCCAGCTCACTATGCAAAAAACGCCAATGTACCGATCCAGCCGCACTGCCCTCGCGTTGATGGCCGTGGCATCCTCCATGCCCGCCACTATCACCACCGCAAATGCCGGGGAAAGCGGCTCCAGCCTCAGTGGTCTCGCCCAACGGGAGATGATCCGCCGCCAGCAAGCCGTCGCAGAGGGCGACACCCTCTTGAATGAAGGCCGCGCTGCTTATGCCAAGGGCGACTATCAGCAAGCGGTGGACAAATACCGGCAGGCACTGGATCGCGTGCCGAATGCCCCTATGGTTTCTGATCGCCGCCAAAGCATCATCGCCCACTTGAGTGACGCGAGCGTGGCTCTTGCGATGCACCACCGCAAGGTCGGCAAATACACCGAGGCGCGTGCGCTGCTAGAAGGTGTCATTGCCGTGGACCCGGAAAATGTTGATGCGAAACGCGAACTGGCCTATCTGGATGATCCGATCCGCACGAATCCCGCACTGACTTACGAGCACACGCAGAATGTCGATAAAGTGCGCCGTCTGCTCTACATGGCCGAGGGCTATTACAACCTCGGCAAGTATGATGAGGCGAAACGCGAGTATAATAAGGTGCTCCAAATCGACTCCTACAACTCGGCGGCTCGTCGTGGGATGGAACGCCTCGCCCAAGCGAAATCCGACTACTACCGCGCCGCCTATGACCACACCCGTGCGGAACTTCTGGGCCAAGTGGACGCCGCTTGGGAACTCTCGGTGCCTCCGGAAACACCAGTGATCCCGGATGGAGGACCAGGTCCCGATACCGTCACCGTCGGCGTCGCTTATATCACCGCGAAGCTCAAGCGAATCATCATTCCGAGGATCGACTTTGAAGACACCACGGTGGAAGAAGCGATTGACTTTCTTCGTCAGCGAGCCTCTGAACTCGACACTGGGGAACTCGATCCTGCTCGAAAAGGCGTGAACTTCGTTATCCGGCGTCCCCGTCCCAACGCGGCTCCTGCTGCGGCCGAGACCGGATTGGATGCTGCCGCGGCGGGTGCTGCCGCTGCCTTGCCCATCGTTGCCAGTGATCCGGGATCACTCCGGATTCATGAGTTACGGATTCGCAATGTGCCGTTGGCGGTGGCTCTTAAATACATTTGTGATGCAACCAAACTCCGCTTCAAGGTGGATGATTTTGCGGTCACCCTCGTTCCCGCCACCGAGGCGGGCGATGAAATTTTCACCCGGACCTTCCGGGTCCCGCCGGATTTCAATACAGCACTCGATACGGGTGGCGGCGGTGCCACGGCCGCCGCCGCCGATCCGTTTGCGGCTCCAGCCGCTCACGGTTCCAGTGGTGCAGCAGGTGCTTTGGTGGCACGCAAGCCGATTAAGGAACTTCTCTCCGCTGCGGGCATCATCTTCGGCGATCGCGCTTCTGCCACGTTGAGCAACTCGGGCGTCTTGCTCGTGACCAATACCTCTGCGGAACTCGATAAGGTCGAGCAACTGGTTGGTACCATCGTCAACACCAAGCCGAAGCAGGTGAAAATCACCACGAAGTTCGTGGAAATTTCCCAGGAAAACAACGATGAGCTCGGCTTTGATTGGATCGTTAACCCCTTTGGCCTTAACAATAGCATTTTTGCCAGCGGCGGCACCAAGGGTAACACAGGTGGTCGGACAGGTAGCGATTTCATTAGCCCGGTCAATGGCACTTCCGTCGATGGCATCCCTGCGGGCAACAATCAATTCACGGATAACGGCGTCACCAACGGTCTGCGCAGCGGCGACCAAGCCATCAACCGGAACAGCATTGATGCAATTCTGAATAACCCTAACCGCACCGCCCAGCAGGCAAATGTCGCTCCCGGCATCATGGCGCTGACCGGCTTGTTCTCGGATGGTCAAGTGCAGCTCATTATGCGCGGCCTTGCCCAGAAAAAAGGCACCGATTTGATGACCGCCCCCTCCGTGACTGCAAAGTCAACGCAAAAGGCGACCATCGAAATTATCCGCGAGTTTATCTACCCAACTGAATATGAACCCCCACAGCTTCCTAACAGCGTTGGGCAAACCAATGGCGGCGGTCTCAACGGCGTTGTCGGCGGCGGCGGCGGCGGTTCGTTCCCGGTGACTCCCGCGACTCCCACGGCTTTCAGCACCCGCAACACTGGGGTGACGCTGGAAATCGAGCCGACGATTGGTGATAACGATTTCGTGATCGACCTCCGCTTTGTGCCGGAAATCGTCGAATTCGAGGGCTTCATCAATTACGGGAGTCCGATTCAATCGCCATCGACCGATGTATTGGGTAATCCGGTGACGTCGGTTATCACGGAAAACCGGATTGAAATGCCGGTCTTCTCCGCCCGCCGGGTGAATACCTCCCTCACGATTTATGACGGCTACACCGTCGCAGTGGGTGGTTTGATGCGCGAGGATGTGCAAAACGTCGAAGACAAGGTGCCGATTCTGGGTGATATCCCGATCATTGGCCGCCTCTTCCAGACGAAAGCGGAAAACCGTATCAAGAGCAACTTGATCATCTTCGTGACGGCCCAGATTATCGACGCGACCGGTCGTCCGCTCCGCGGTGCGGATTCCAGCGCGACCCTGCCCGTTTCGACTGGCGCAGGAGCGGGTGCGGGTGGTGGTGGTGACGTTGGTCCGGGAGTGCTACCTCCGATCGACCTGCCACCGCCGTAAGCGCCTCGAATCTGAATGTTTCATGGACGGGCGGGGAAGTCATTCCTCGCCCGTTTTGCATTCCGGTGGCATGGGCAGACGTTCTTTGCTTGATTCGGGAATGCAATCTCCAGATTCTTTCCGCCATGCGGGTGATGGTAATTACGGGTGGGATCGCTTCCGGGAAATCCACAGTCTGCCGCTGTCTTAGCGAGTATTTGCAGCCTGCTGGCCTTATTTTCGACTGTGACGCGGCAGTCCACCGGATTCTGGAAGCGGACGCCGGTTTGGCAGGCATTCTCGTTGAGGCCTTCGGCGCGCATGCGCTCGATGACCAAGGGCGGATCGACCGCAATTTTTTGCGGGGCCGGATTTTCTCGGATACCAGTGGCCGGCTCAAGTTGGAGGCCATCCTTCACCCGCGGGTCCGGCAAGAATGTCTTGATTCATTGGCGCAGGCTGCTACACAAGGGGCGGAATGGTTCGTGGCGGACGTTCCGCTTTTCTTTGAGAAGGGATTCGACATCGGCCAAACTCAGGTGCTTGTCGTCGCTGCTTCCCGCTCTACTCAAATCCGGCGGCTCAAGGCCCGCAGTGGGTTCGATGATGCACTGATCGACTCCATTCTGGCCGCCCAACTCCCAGTTCAGGAAAAAATGTCCCGCGCGGATGTGATTTTCTGGAACGAAGGTCCGCCCGCCGTGCTCCGCTCCCAAGTTCGCCGTTTTGCCCAAACTTTTCTCATGACCTCCACCAACGAATCCAACGCCCCGGAATCTCCAACGGCAGCTACCGCCGTGATCGCCCCGCCTGTGCCGGCCTCCATTGACATCAATCAATTCCGCCTCAAATCGCTCGCGGAACTCCAGGCACTGGCCGAGGCGGTGCCTGCTAGAATCCAAGGTGGCATCCCGAAAAGTCAGTTGGTTTACGAGCTGCTGTTTTATTACAGTCATGAAGGAACCGGTCTGGTGTGTGAGGGGATTCTCGAACAGGCGAAGGAGAATTTTTGTATGTTACGGGACCCCCAGCGCAGTTTTCGCCCGGGGCCAGATGACATTCATCTCAGCTCGACGTTCATCCGCGATCTCGGTCTGCGGGTCGGCCAAGCGGTCAAGGTCCGCGTCCGTGCGCCGCGCGAGCGAGATAAATACCTCACCGGCTCTGAAGTGCTGGAGGTGGAGGGCATCCCGGCGGCAGACTATCAGCCGCCGAAAGAGTTCGACCGCCTCACTCCGCTGTTCCCGGACGAGCGGATTCATCTGGAAGGCGAGGGGAATGATTTCCTCGGGGTGCGGGCCATCGACCTGATCGCGCCGCTAGGCAAGGGGCAGCGCGGGATCATCGTCGCGCCACCACGGGGCGGGAAAACGATCCTGCTCAAACAAATTGCCCGCTCGATCCGCCTGAACCACCCGGATGCGGTGCTGATTATTTTGCTGCTCGACGAGCGCCCGGAGGAGGTCACGGATTTCGAGGAAACCGTCGGCTCGCAGGTTTTCGCCTCGACCTTTGACGAGTCGCCCCGCCGCCATGCCCAAGTCGCGGATCTGGTCATCGAGCGAGCGAAGCGGCTGGTGGAGCAGGGCAAGGACGTGATTTTGTTGTTAGATAGTCTCACCCGTCTCGCCCGCGGCCATAACTCGGCGATGCAGGGCGGCCCCATCGGTTCGGGTGGTGTCAGTCCGGTGGCCTTGCAGAAATCCCGGAAATTTTTTGGCACCGCGCGCAATGTCGAGGAAGGTGGTTCTCTAACGATCCTCGCGACGGCGCTGGTGGAAACGGAAAGCCGCCTCGACGACGTGGTGTTCGAGGAGTTCAAAGGCACCGGCAATATGGAGGTCCGGCTGGATCGCGAACTCGCCGAGCGCCGGGTTTATCCAGCCATTCACATCCCCCAGTCGGGCACCCGCAATGATGATCGGCTCTATCATCCAGATGAGTTTCTCAAAGTGGTGGACATCCGCAAGCAGCTTGCACAGTTGCCCATTGGCGATGCGATTGAGACCTTGCTAACCAACCTAAAGGCCACCAAGACCAACGCCGAGTTGTTGCTCCGGGGCCTGCGCTGAAGCGGAAATCCACGCGCCGGAAAACGGGCTTTTTCACCCGGGATTTGCTTGGCCAACCACCGGATTTTTTCCACCAACTGCTTCATTGACACCGCTATGTCACCCGCATAGCCTCCCGCGCCTTGGGCCGGGTTGAGCATCTGATTTTCTCAACGATCCGGCAGCCAAGCTCCTAACTCGATATTACCACAACGATGGCAACTAAAAAGAAGGCCGCAAAACCCGCAGCCAAGAAATCCGCAGTCAAGAAATCCGCCTCTAACAAGAAGGTCAAATACGTTTACAACTGGGGAGCTGGTAAAGCTGACGGCAACGGCAGCATGAAGCCCCTGCTCGGTGGCAAGGGAGCCAACCTCGCCGAAATGACCCGCATCGGTCTGCCAGTGCCTCCCGGATTTACAATCTCCACCGAGGTCTGCACCTACTTCTACGATAACAAGCGTACTTACCCGTTCTCTCTTCAAGCGGAGATGGAAGCCGGTGTGAAGAATATGGAAAAAATCATGGGCGCGAAGTTCGGCGACGCCAAGGGCATGCCGCTTCTCGTGGCCGTCCGCTCCGGTGCGCGTGATTCGATGCCGGGGATGATGGACACTATTCTCAATCTCGGCCTCAATGACGCGACCGTCCTTTCTCTCGCCGCCGCCACCAAGAACGAGCGCTTCGCTTGGGATTGCTACCGCCGCTTCGTTCAAATGTATGGCGACGTCGTCCTAGGCGTCCAAAAGGCTGAAGGCGAAGACCACGAGCCATTCGAAGTCGAAATCGAATCCTTCAAGCACGACAAATACGGCAAGGACATCGTCGATTCCGACCTCACCGCCGATGACCAAAAGGAACTCGTCAAGCGTTTCAAAGCCCTAGTTAAAAACCGCACGGGCAAGTCCTTCCCCAGCGATCCATGGGACCAACTACGCGGTGCCGCTGGTGCCGTCTTCGGTTCATGGATGAACGACCGCGCCATCGTTTATCGCCGCAAATATAACATCCCCGCCGCATGGGGCACTGCCGTCAACGTCCAAGCCATGGTCTATGGCAACACCGGCGATACCTCCGGCTCCGGCGTCGCCTTCACCCGCGACCCCGCCAACGGCAAAAACGAATTCTGGGGTGAATACCTCATCAACGCCCAAGGCGAAGACGTCGTCGCTGGTGTCCGCACTCCTGAAAACGTCAGCACCCTCAAGGCCGCACTGCCTAAGCCTTATGCCGAACTGATGAAGGTCCGCAAGATCCTTGAAAGCCATTTCAAGGACGTGCAGGACATCGAGTTCACCGTGCAGGAAGGCAAGCTGTTCATGCTGCAAACCCGTAATGGCAAGCGCACCGCCGCCGCCTCACTCAAGTTCTCGATGGATATGGTGAAGGAAAAACTCATCGACTGGGAAACCGCCATTCTGCGCAACCCCGCCGAGCAGTTAGAGCAACTGCTCGCCCCGATCTTCGACCTCGCCGATGTCGCGAAAGCCAAGACCCTCGCCACTGGACTTCCCGCCGGTCCGGGTGCTGCTTCCGGGAAAATCTACCTGAATGCTGACCGCGCCGTCCTCGCCGAAGCACGCGGTGAAAAAGTTCTGTTAGTCCGCACCGAGACCAGCCCGGAAGACCTTCGCGGCATGATCGCTGCAGAAGGAATTCTAACATCCAAGGGTGGTGTTTCCTCCCACGCCGCACTCGTCGCCCGCCAAATGGGCAAGGTCTGCGTTTGCGGAGCCGGTGGTGTCGATATCAACTACGACAAGAAAACCGTCACGGCCTCCGGCCAGACCTTCAAAGAAGGCGACTACATGAGCATCGACGGCACCAGTGGCAAGGTCTTCGGCGGCGAGCTGAAAACCGCCCCATCGGAAATCATCACTGGCATTGTCGATGGCGATAAAAAAGCAATGGCCACC
>JANXMQ010000100.1 GCA_025354565.1 Akkermansiaceae bacterium | reverse complement strand
GATTTGATTTGATAGCTGCCAAGTCCGCCTTAACCCGCTCCTTTAAAGACTCATTCTGTTTCAGCGGCTTTTTTGACACTCCATTTGTTTTTGCATGTTGCCATACGAACTCGTCGGGATTGAGATCTGGAGAATAGGGTGGAATGAAGTGAAGTTCCAACATTCCCCGTGTCCCTTGAACATAGGATTTAACAATTTTTGCATGATGACTGGGATGCCCATCCACTACTAGGAATACACGCCACCTACCTCCTTTTCCGCGATCCTTTAAGAATTCGACAAATCTCCCAGCATTGAACATTCCCGTGTAAACCTGACTCCAGAACCCTCCTTTAGCGCTCACGGCACTGATAGCGTTCACTTTCTGCCTCTGGCCTGTGGTGGTGACCGTTGGTGTAGTCATCACTGTTCCGGCTGCGAAGTCCGCAGGTGGGAAATTGTTTGGCCAGCTTCAGGCAACAGTTCCATGAATTTGTTGATAGATACCATACTAGGTCGCTGACCTGAGGAGAATAATTACTCTTCAAACAAATCGTTAGATTTAATACACCTCTGGCGGTTGATCCCAAAAGCCATGGATGCGGTCGATGTCGCGACGGTTCTTTTTTGTCGGTCTCCCCTTGGGTGCCTCCTGCTTTGCCACCTGCCAGAGCCGCAGGGCTTCATACACGGTAGGGTCTGTCAATTCCTCATAACACACTCTTGCCTCTGGCGCTCCCACTCGTTTTTCTATAATCGCTTTCACGGAAATTTTTCGGACTCCCGGTCCCTCCACAAAGGGAATTTCCAACAAATCTCCAATCTGTATGGACGAAGCCGGTTTCAACGGATGCCCGTTGCGCTTTACCTTGCCGTCCGCACAAGTCTCCGCCGCTAGACCACGGGTTTTAAAAAACCGGGTGGCCCACAGCCATTTATCAGCACGGACGGATTCGGACATGATCGGGAAAATTTCACCACCGCGACGTCTTACATTCTTTGTCGAGAATTGGAATTGTCGCTGGCGTGGCCACGTTATAACAAGAACCCATGCAAATACCAATGTTTGTTCAGCCAGCATACCTCGCAGATCTTCTAGGACCCTACGCGCCTTATTCCACATGGATCTACTGCGCCATCGGGCTGTTCGTGGCCATCGTGTGTCATCGGTTGATCCTGCAAGTAATGGGTGTAGTCATGATTCCTGAAAACCGGATCGGCTTAGTGACGAAGAAATTCGTGCTGATGGGAAAATATAAGATGTTGCCCAGCGGGCGGATTATTGCGCTCAACGGCGAGGCGGGTTTCCAATCGCAAACCCTCGCGCCGGGGGTGTATTTCGGGAAATGGATCTGGCAGTATGTTGTTACGCTCCAACCTCTAACAGTGATCCCGGACGGTCTCATCGGCCTAGTCATGTCGAAGGACGGCGGCGAGCTATTGCCCGGTGCGGTGTTAGCCAGACGCGTTGATTGCCAGATGTTCCAAGACGCCGAAATGTTCCTGCGCTCCGGCGGGCAAAAAGGCCGTCAAGCCGCATTTCTAACACCCGGCACCTACCGCATCAACACCTTCCTGTTTGAAGTCACGCTCGCGCAGATGACCCAGATCAAGGAAAACATGGTCGGCATCGTCACCACGCTCGACGGCGCACCGCTGCCCGAGGGCCAGATCGCCGGGCGCGTGACCGAGGGCCACAGCAATTTCCAAAATGCCGATGCCTTCCTCGCCGCCGGTGGCTGCCGCGGACTCCAGCCGCAGGTCATTCTAGCAGGTTCGTATTTCCTCAATACCTGGTTCGTCCACGTCGAGGAAATCCCGATGACGGAAATTTCTATCGGCTCGGTCGGGGTGGTCATAAGTTACTATGGCGACGACGGCGTGGACATCAGCGGACTGGATTTCAAACACGGCAACATCGTGGCAAAGGGCCAGAAAGGAGTCTGGGCGGAACCCCTTGGACCCGGAAAATATCCGCTCAACACCTATATTCTGCGCGTCGAGCATGTGCCGACCACCAACCTTGTCCTCAACTGGGCGAACGCCCGCACCGAGGCCCACCAACTCGACAAGCACCTCTCTACCATCACGGTCCGCAGTAAGGACGGTTTCCCATTCAACCTCGACGTCTCACAGATCATCCACATTCCGATGGTCGAAGCCAGCAAGGTCATCGCCCGCTTCGGCAACATGAACAACCTGGTATCACAGGTGTTAGAGCCGACCATCGGCAACTACTTCCGCAACAGCGCTCAGGACAGCGATGTCATTTCCTTCCTCACCACCCGGAAAGAGCGCCAAGCCTCGGCCAAGGAACACATCAACGCCGTGCTCGATCAATACAACGTCAACGGCGTGGACACGCTCATCGGCGATATTGCCCCACCCGAGTCGCTGATGAAAACCCTAACGGACCGCAAGCTCGCTGAGGAACAGAAAGTCACCTACGACACCCAACGGATGGCACAGGAAACCCGTCAGGACTTGGAAAAAGAAACTGCCATCGCGGACATCCAGAAGCAGATCGTGCAAGCTGACCAAGGCGTGCAGATCGCCGAGCGCGTGGCTGATGCCGCCGTGAAAAAGGCGGGTGGTGACGCCGCCAGCGTCAAGCTCAACGCCGCCGCCGAGGCTGAGCGCACGAAAATGCTGGCCAACGCCGAAGCCCAGCGCATCGCCCTCACTGGTAATGCCGAGGCCGAGAAAATCCTCGCCATCGGCAAGGCCAACGCCGAGTCCTATCAGCTCCAGGTCAACGCCATGGGCGGCGACAATTTCACCCGCACCAAGATCGCCGAAATCATCGGCAAGGATAAGGTGAAAGTCATGCCCGACATCCTCATCACCGGCGGCAACGGCGATGGAACTAACAGCGCGCTCTCCGGTCTGCTAGGGATGAAACTGATGGAAGAACTTGGCGGAAAAGTCACCGCTCCGGTCGCTCCCCAGCAGCCGATCACCACCGCTCCGGCCAAGCCCTTCGAGCCGCTTGCCTAGTGTCCCGTAAAATTCACAATGACGGATGGGGAGCTGGCGAAGCATCGTTGGGGAGCACACGCGCCTTGCGTGTTGTCTTTGGCGCCCTCGCCGAAGACGGGCGTTGCAGGCCATTCCAAGCGGTTTTCGACGATGGCGTCGAAAACCACACGCGAGGGCGCGTGTGCTACCTAAGATTTTGAACCTTCGCGGCATCCACCAATTAGTACTTTACGAGACACTAGGTTCCCGACACTCCGACCTTGGCTTGTGAAGCCGCCGCACCGATCACGCGGGTGCCGCGGCGAATCGACCAAGTTCGCATGAGGTCTGGATTTCAGGAAAACAGGATTCCTTCCACAAAGCGTGCGACGTGTTCTGGACATTTCGAGTGCTTTGGGGAAATCACGATCAATTGGCGGGTGAGTGCCACCGGGGGATGAAGCATTTGCACCAACCGCTTCCTGGGAAAGGCGCTGAGACTTCTTCTGGGAATGAAGGCGGCACCCATTCCCATCGACGCAAGCTGAATCATAAGATCGAAACTTTCCAATTCCATGAGAGGCAACAATTCCAAACCCTGTCCCACCACCCAGTCATTGATCAAACGGCGGGACCGGGAGTTGCCGGGCGGCAGCAGCCAACTCTGCGACATCGCCCAAGCTCGGAACCCGGAAATAGAGGCAAATGGAGCGACCACCCCCTCACCGCTGGCGGTGATGATCGAGAAGTGATCGGCCATTCGATGAGTGACCACGACGTTGCCGGGGAGTTCCTGCGGATCGGTAAGAATCCCAAGATCCAGTCTGGAACTGCCCACTTGTCTCAGCAAGGCCACTTCATCGGGCTGAGAAACTAGGAATTTCGCCTCCGGTTGAAGTTTCCTCTGGGTGTGAAAAATCCCCGGAATATGGGCGAGAGCCAGATCGGGTGAAATCCCGATTCGGATTTCCCGCTGCTCCCCAAGATAGTCCTCCCGAATCCTTCGCAGGGCTCCACTCAGAATGTTGGGAATTGCCTCGGTCTCGCGGAGCAAAACCGCCCCCGGCTCGGTGATTGTCACGGTGCGGGTCGTCCGATCAAACACCTTGATCCCCAATCGGGCTTCTATCGCCTGAACTTGGCGCGTCAACGCACTTTGAGAGAGGCCACAAGCCCGCGATGCCGCCGTAAATCCGCGGAATTTTGCCACCAATCTTAGCAAATGCAGGGAATAGAGATCAATTTCGGGTTCTGATTGGGGTTCCTGTTTCATGCATTGATTGCATTAATCATTTCTAAAAATGAATTTCACACAATTTAAATTGTCCAGCACGGTCAGGAATTCCACCACCAAACCGACCCATGCCCGATCCCACCGACAAAAATCCCCTCAACGTCCTCGGTCGATACTACAACGATCTGACCTGCATCGACTGCGATCTTTGCCGCGAGATCGCCCCGGAATTTTTCACCCGCGACGACGAGGAAGGCGCCACCTATGTGTGGAAGCAACCGGTCACTCTTGAGGAAATCGCCAAAGCGGAGGAAGCACGCCTTTGCTGCCCCACCGAAACAATCGGTAACGACGGATGAATGGACACCTTGGACTGCGAAATCGCCATCACACTTGCGGGTTGGCCGCAGGTTCTGCTATAATCGGGCGTGGCCGGAAAAAACATCGTCTATTTCGATTTGGAAACGCAGCGGAGCTTCGGCGATGTGGGTGGATTTGCCAACAAGGCGAAGATGGGGATTTCTGTCGCAGTCACCTACAGCACCGCCCGCGGCACTTATGAAATCTATGCGGAAAACGAGATGGAGAAGCTCGGCGAGGAGTTGGTGAGGGCGGATCTGGTCGTCGGCTGGAACCACATCCAGTTCGACTACCCCGTGCTCCAACCCTACGTTTTTCACACCATGGCCGAGCAAACGATCAACCTCGACATGATGCTGGAGCTCGAAAAAATCATGGGCCACCGACTCAAGCTCGACTCCGTGGCCTCCGCCTCGCTCGGCACCGGCAAAACTGCCGATGGCCTCGACGCATTGCGCTGGTGGCAGGAACACAAAAAAACCGGCGACTTCACCCCGCTCAGGAAAATCGCCGAGTATTGCGCCTTCGACGTGAAGGTCACCAAGTGCGTGCACGAATACGCCCTCGAACACGGTTTCCTCAAATACGACGACAAAAGCGGACGCGTCGCCGAGGTAGCGGTGGCTTGGAAGTAGCGACCCCGGGCAATTCTCACATGAAGCCCATCTGCGCCAGCACCTTGGTGACGGACCAAATGAAGACACAGGCCAGGGAGACGATGTAAATTTTTGCGGCGAGTTCGATGGAAGTGCGAGTCATGGCGCGGTTTCTTAGTCCATGCATCAGATTTCGCCAAGGCGAAAGTAGTTGTGTCGCCCTCGGTGTAAACTACGGTGAACGGTGGTGAGGTGTCGTCGAAAACCCCGGCACTGAATGCGTTTACCCATTCGTTGATTTTTTACAATCCTCAACTCCATTTTCTCTACGATCCACTTTGCAGCCCGCCGATAGATCCATCATGCCAGAAGCGTGACTCTCTTGAAACAATCCACCCACCATAGCGGTTCTACACCCCGATGAACGACAACCTCGACGAACTCAAGGGCCTCGTGGCCACCATCGCCGCTGACCGGCAGGCGCAAAAGGACAAGGAAAAGCGTGAATCGTGGACGAAATACGTCTCACTCTCCGTGATCTTCCTCGCGGTCTTCGCCGCCGTCGCCACACAGCGCGGTGCGGGTTACTCCTCCACCGTCATGAAGCAGCTCAACGAGGCCACCTTCGAGCAGGCACAGGCCTCGGACCAGTGGGCCTTCTATCAGGCCAAGGGCATCAAGATGAGCATCCAGGAGCAAGAAAACGACCGCCTCGCCGCATTGGGCAACGCCGATCCCAAGAGCATCGCCGCCGTCACCACCAAGATCGACCGTTACAAGAAAGATCAAAAAGACATCTCCGCTCTGGCCAAGGAACACGAGGCCAAGCGGGATGAAGCCCTCAAATCCACCAACCTCGCGCAAACGCTCGCTCGCGAGATGGGTCTCTCCACCACCATTTTCCAAATCGCCATCGCCCTCGGCGGTGCGACGCTCGTCATGAAAAAGCGCTGGCTCTGGAATGCCTCCCTCCTCGCCGGACTCCTCGCCACCGTGCAGATGGCGCGCGTGCTTTTCGCCTTGGTGTAAAACTGACGCCCCCGCCGCCTGCTGAGTCATACCGCCAACAAAAAGCCCCGGATCGCTCCGGAGCTTTTGACGTTTGATGGAATGCTGCTGCGCTTCAGGCCGCGTGAAATTCGGATCACCACACTCACCGGCTCGCTCGGCAGGCTTTCTCCGGCGGAGTTCACGCCGGTGACGGTGAATTCCACGGTCGCGCCTGCGGGCCGCCTCGGAGCACTTGACGGAGACTCCGAGAAATTCGCCAGGAGCTTCCAGCACGGCAGGACAGTAAGGGCATTGGCAGGTGAAGCTCATGCCGGTTAGCCAAGCAGGCGGGAAATCCTTGGGTAAGGACGGAAGATGAGAATCCAGAATCCAGAGGCAAGAATCCAGAGAAGAGAAAAGGATGAAGAGAACCGCGCGAAGCGTCTTTCTTGATTCTGGATTCTGGCCTCTGGATTCTTTTCCCGGTGACAACCGGGAAGAAGTCATGGCTGCGGAGAACTGGATGGAAATTTACCGGAGCTACACCGGTGAGGATCTGGCGGGCGGGGGCGGATTTCCCGATCTCAGTGAAAGGATGCAGAGTTTCGTGACATTTCGGCACCGATGTTGCTAAAGCTTCGGCAGATCTTATGTCCATCCACGTCGCTCTGCATCACCGGACCAGCTATCAATATGAACGCCCTGTCGTCCACGGGGCGCATGTGGTGAGGCTGAGACCGGCTCCGCATTGCCGCTCGAATGTGTTGGCGTATAGCCTGAAGGTGGGGCCGGAGGAGCATTTCATTAATTGGCAGCAGGACCCGCAGGCGAATTATCTGGCGCGGCTGATGTTCCCGGAGCCGATGAACCGGTTGGACATCGAGGTGGATCTGGTGGTCGAGATGTCGGTGCAGAATCCGTTCGATTTCTTTCTGGAGCCGCAGGCGGAGACTTTTCCCTTCGCCTATGACGCGGAACAGCAGCGGGAATTGGCACCGTTTCTGGTGACGGGACCGCCGACGCCTTTGCTGGCGGAGTTGGTGGCGAAATTCAAGGACAAGACGGGCCGGACGATCGATGTGCTGGTGGAGATGAATTCGTATTTGCAGAATGCCATCGACTACAAGATCCGCATGGAGCCGGGAGTGCAGACGCCGGAGGAGACGCTGGGGATGGCCTCGGGGTCGTGCCGGGATTCCGCGTGGTTGCTGGTGATGCTGATGCGCCATGTGGGGCTGGCGAGCCGCTTTGTCTCGGGGTATTTGATTCAACTGAAGCCGGATGTGAAATCGCTGGACGGGCCGGTGGGATCGGAAATCGACTTCACGGACCTGCACGCTTGGACGGAGGTGTATCTGCCGGGCGCGGGGTGGATCGGGTTTGACCCGACGTCTGGCTTGCTGGCGGGGGAAGGGCATTTGCCATTGGCGTGCTCGCCCGAGCCATCGAGCGCGGCCCCGGTCACGGGCGGGGTGGAGGCCTGCGAATCCGTGATGGAGCACGAGATGACGGTCACACGGATTTACGAATCCCCACGGACGACGCTGCCGTATCGCGAGGAGCAGTGGCAGGAAATTTTAAAAACCGGCCGCAAGATCGACGAGGATCTGGAGGCGATGGATGTGCGCCTGACGATGGGCGGCGAGCCGACGTTCATCTCGATGGATGATTTCGACGGCGACGAGTGGAACACTGCGGCGGTGGGGCCGACCAAGCGCAAGCTTTCCGGCCAACTCATCAAGCGGCTGCGGGCGAAGTTCGCGCCGGGTGGCTTGTTGTTTTACGGGCAGGGGAAATGGTATCCGGGCGAGGTGTTACCGCGTTGGTCACTGGCCTGTTACTGGCGTAAGGACGGCCAGCCGATTTGGGAAAACGAGGCGCTCATCGCCGACGAATCGCACGACTACCAGCACGACTCGACGCACGCGAAACGCTTCGGCATCACCCTTACCGGAGCCCTCGGCGCGGATCCGAAGTGGATGATCCCGGCCTACGAGGATGCGCTTTATTACATGTGGCGGGAAAAGCGGCTGCCGCACAATGTCGATCCGCTGAAATCCAATCTCAAGGACCAGCACGAGCGCGACCGTTTCACCCGGCTCTTCGCCCAAGGCATCGACGAGGTGATCGGTTACGCGATCCCGTTGGAACGGCGGATGACCGCGCAGGGCCCGCGATGGACGAGTGGGCCGTGGTTTCTCCGTGATGAGACGCTCTATCTGCTACCGGGGGACTCGCCGATGGGCTACCGCCTGCCACTCGATTCGCTGCCGTATGTGAAGGAATCCGAATTTCCCTGGCACATCCCTCAGGACCCGACGCGCACCCTGCCGAGCTTGCCTCAGACGCCCGGCAGTCTGCTGGCCTATCAGCGGCGGGAGTTGGAAAAAGCGACTGCCCGGCTCGATCGCGAGGGCGAGAACTCGGCGGCGAACCGGCCTTGGGAACGCAAGCCCGCCGAGCAGGAATCCGCGAACTGGATCACCCGGCACGCGCTGTGCATCGAGCCGCGCGACGGACGGCTGCACGTTTTCCTGCCACCGGTGAAGGAGACCGAGGATTTCCTGGATCTGGTGGCCACCATCGAGCGGGTCGCTGATTCGCTGCGGATGCCGGTCATTCTCGAAGGCACGGCCCCGGCTTACGATTCCCGGCTCAGCGTGGTGAAAGTCACGCCCGACCCCGGCGTAATCGAGGTGAATCTCCACCCCGCCGCGTCGTGGGATGAGTTGGTACACAACACCTCGACCCTGTATGAGGAGGCGCATCTGTGCCGTTTGGCGACTGAGAAATTCATGATCGACGGTCGTCACTGCGGCACCGGCGGCGGCAACCACATCATCATCGGTGGGGAAACACCCTCGGACAGCCCGTTGCTGCGGCGGCCGGATTTGCTGCGGAGCATGATCACGTTTTGGAATCATCACCCGTCGTTGAGCTACTTGTTTTCCGGCCTTTTCGTCGGTCCCACCTCGCAGGCCCCGCGCGTGGACGAGGCGCGGAATGACTCGATCCATGAGATTGAGGTCGCCTTCAAAACCCTCGAAGGAAACGGCACGCCGCTGCCTTGGCAGGTGGACCGGGCCTTCCGGAACCTCTTGATCGACCCCACTGGTAACACTCACCGCGCCGAGTTCTGCATCGACAAGCTGTATAGCCCGGACAGCTCGACGGGGCGGCTGGGATTGTTGGAAATGCGGAATTTCGAAATGCCACCGCACTATCAAATGAGCCTAGCCCAGCATCTGGTCCTGCGGGCGCTCGTTTCGCGGTTTTGGCGCGAGCCATACACCAAGCCGCTGGTGCGTTGGGACAGCGAAATCCATGACCGGTGGATGCTGCCGCATTTTGTCTGGCAGGATTTCAGCGAGGTGTTGGAAGATTTGCGCGAGCACGGATATTGGGTGGAAGACGATTGGTTCGCGCCGCATCTGGAGTTCCGCTTTCCACGGATAGGAGAATTTACCCAAAAGGGCGTGGAAGTCGAGATGCGCCATGCCATTGAGCCTTGGCACGTCCTCGGCGAGGAAGGTGGCGCGGGAGCCGCTGTGCGCTATGTCGATAGCTCGGTGGAACGGATGCAGGTGCTCGTGCGTGGGATGACGGACGCGCGGCACTCGATCGCCTGCAACGGCATCCGCGTGCCCTTGCACCCGACGGGCACGCACGGGGAATTCGTCGCCGGGGTCCGCTACCGGGCCTGGCAGCCGCCGAACTGCCTGCACCCGACGATTCCCTGCCATACGCCGCTGGTCTTCGATCTGGTAGATTCCTGGAACGACCGCTCGCTGGGCGGCTGCACTTACCATGCCGCCCACCCCGGCGGACTCAGCCATGAGGCGTTTCCGGTAAATTCCTATGAAGCTGAGTCCCGGCGACTTGCGCGTTTTTTCCAACACGGTCATACCGGCGGGAAAATGCAGGTCAACGAGGCTCCAATCAGCCGGGATTTTCCCTTCACGCTGGACTTGCGCATGATCCCATAGAGCCTGTGTCTTCGTCTGCAGACGAATCCCACGATCCATGGCTGAGAGTTATCGCACCGATCCAGCATCATCCACGCCACCGGTCGTGGGGGCGGGTGCCGTGTGGGATGAAATGCGCGAGCCGCAAGGCCAGGTCCGCCCGCATTGGCAGAGCTTGACCTTGAAAATCCAGCGCTGGAGTTCCGAGGAGCGCCACGCCATTGCTGGCTCGGCCCTCCGCATGATCGCGGATCTGGGGACGACTTTTAATGTTTACAGCGATGTCGGCGGCGGGGCCGGGCAACCGTTTGAGCTGGATCCCATTCCACTGCTGGTGTCACCGGCGGAATGGGCGCAAGTCTCGGCGGGCCTGGCGCAGCGCATCCGGCTGATCGACGCGGTGCTGGCGGATGTTTACGGCCCCCAACAAATGCTGCGGGAAGGTCTGATCCCGCCGGATCTGGTCCATGCGAGTCCGGCGTTTTTGCAATACGCATGCGGCGTTCAACCGGTCGGCGGGCGTCACGTGATCACCACCGGCTGCGATCTGGTCCGGGCGGGGAATGGCCAGTGGGCAGTGCTCCGGGACCATACCAACGTGCCGGGCGGGCTGGGTCAGGTGTTAGAAAACCGCAATGTTTCCTCCAGCCTGCTTTCCGACCAATTCGAGCTCCTGCGGATCGCGCGGCTCGGATCGTTTTTCGAGCTGGAACGCACGACCCTGCAAGCGCTTATGCCGTCCCGAGGCGACATGACGAACGTGGTTTTCCTCACCCCGGGCTTCCGCCATCCATCGTATTTCGAACACGCCTATCAGGCAAGGCTGCTGGGATTTCCATTGGTCGAATCCGCCGATCTAACGGTGCGTGAGCGACGCTTGTTTTTGAAAACCCTATCAGGCCTGCGGCGGATCGACGGGGTGGTCAGCCGTGTCAGTGACTCCAGCTTGGACCCACTGGAACACTGGGTGCGCGGCGGCGGCGGGGTGCCGGGAATCGTTGAGGCCTGGCGGACCGGCCATGTCGCGCTGGCGAACGCGCCGGGTTCCGGCTTTGCCTCCACGCCCGCGTTGATGCCCTTTCTGCCGGGGATTTGCCGCAAATGGTTCGGCGAGGAAATCAAGCTGCCCTTCGTGGAAACCTGGTGGCTCAGCCAGCCGGACGTGCGCCGCCGCGTGCTCGACCAGCTCCACCGCTACGTCCTGCTTTCCGCCTTCAATCGCGACCCACTCTTGCCCATCCGCTGCTCCAGCCTCTCGCCCGCCGCGCGAAGGCAATGGATGACGACCATTGAGGAGCGGCCCTACGATTTCGTCGCCCAATTGGACCTCGCACCCAGTGAGGCACCCTCGCTCGAAGCGCGTGGCATCCGCCAGCGCCCCATCGTCTGGCGAGCCTTCGCGGTGAATGCGACGGGTGCGCCGGTGGTTCTGCCGGGGGGGCTGGCGCGGGTGGGGAAAAATGGCCAAGCGCCACAGTTGTGGCCGGAGCACGCCGGTTTCACCAAGGACGTCTGGATCGCGGATGATGCGGCGGATTTCCTGACGAGGACTGACGTGAAAAGCCCGCGCCCGCTCAAGGACAGCCATCCGTCCGCCCTCGAAGTCCCAAGCCGAATCGCGGAGCAGTTGTTCTGGGTCGGTCGTTCCGCCGAGCGCATCGAGTTGGCTACCCGGCTGCTGCGCGTTACTTTACGCAACCTCGTCGGCGAGGCCGGGCGTCAACAACAGGAGCAGTTGGACGCCTGCCTGACTCTCATCCGCGGCAGCAATCTGGTCCCCAAGGAGGTGGTTTTCCATCCCGCTCAAACTTTGAAAACCCTCTCCGGCCTGATCCATGACCAGACCTCGCCCGGCGGGATTGCCAGCCTGATCCGCTCGCTGCTGCTTAATGCCGCCGCCGCCCGCGATCGGCTCTCGGACGATACCTGGCGGTTTTTCAATCGGCTCGAAGGCATCGTGCACACCCCTCAAGCCACGCCGAGCGCCTCGGAACTCCTCCGCACACTCGATGCGTTGGTTCTCCACCTCGCGGCCTTCGCCGGGATGCAGGCGGAAAACATGACACGTGGCCAAGGCTGGCGTTTCCTTGAAGTGGGCCGCCGCATCGAGCGCGCCCTCAGCGGCCTCAAACTCCTGCGCACGGCAGCCGGTGCCGGCGATGGCGAGTCGCCGCTGCTCGACCCATTGTTAGAAACCTGCGACAGCGTGATGACCTACCGCCGCCGCCATTTTTCCCGGCCTCGGCTGGATGCGGTGATTGACCTGATCTTCTTCGATGCCACCAACCCGCGCTCCGTGGCCTATCAGATCGGCATCCTCGACCGGGAAATCACCCGCTTTTCCGGCGATCCCGAGTTCGGCCTGCTGCCCAAAATCCGCGAGCATTTGGCCGAACTGGACCAGCGTCTCACCCGCACCAAGGCGCCCGACGAGGCCGAATTTTCCGAGATTTCCACCGCACTGGAGGTCTTCGCCGACATGCTCACCCAGCACTACTTCAGCCACTCCGTGCGACGTGTTTATTGACATGAAATACCGCCTCATTCATCGCACTAAATACACCTACGACGGGGCGGTCACCGTCTCGCACCATCTCGCGCGCTTGGCCCCGCGCAGCCTGCCCGGCCAACGCTGCCCATGGCATGAACTGGAGGTGCAACCGGTGCCAGTCGGGCGCGGCGTGCATCTGGATTCCTACGGCAATGAGACCGCTTATTTCGAGGTCGAGGGGAAACATGGCGTGCTCGACGTCATCGCCCGCAGCCTCGTGGAAGTGCTGCCCGCCAAGCATCCCGACCCGCGCTTCACCCCGCCATGGGAGCAGATCCGCGCGGCATGTCAGTTAGAAAAACTTACGCCCGGCTCCGAGGCCGGGGCCTTTCGTTTCAGCTCGCCGATGGTGCCGCTGGGCAAGGAATTCGCGGACTACGCAGCCGTCGAATTTCCCCCCGCCCGCCCGATTCTGGAAGCGGTGCTCGGGCTAACGCAGCGGATTTTCAAGGATTTCAAATTCGATCCCCGCGCCACCGAGATCACCACTCCGGTCGCGGAGGTCTTGAAAAAACGCGCGGGCGTCTGCCAAGACTTCGCCCACCTCATGCTCGCCTGCCTGCGCTCGCTCGGCCTGCCCGCCCGCTACGTCAGCGGCTACCTCGAAACCGCCCCGCCACCGGGAAAAATTCGCCTCACCGGCGCAGACGCCTCGCACGCCTGGATCTCAGTTTTCTGCGGGGAATCCGCCGGCTGGATCGACACCGATCCCACCAACAACCTGCTCCCCAGCGAGCGGCACATCACTGTCGCCTGGGGCCGGGATTTCTCCGATGTCAGCCCCCTGCGCGGTGTGACCCTCGGTGCGGGCGGCCAGAAACTCGACGTCGCAGTGGATGTGATCCCGGTCGATGAACTCTGAGAAAGCGGGAGATTCCCTCGGGAATAGGATCGAGTTCCTTGGTAGTGGCTGAGACGGTGACGTTCAACTGGAAGGCGGGAATGACCGGCGTGAAGATCCAAAGCCGCATGCCCAGCGGCACTTTGAGCGACATCGGTATCGATCTTCACTGCCCGTTTGTGAAATGCCGGGGCGGGGGCTGGATGGCACCCGCCCTTTTTGTCTGCCGCGCGGCAGGGTCATCTCTCCCGGTGCTGCGGTTGTGGCTCATTTTTTCCTACCAATTTGGATTTGGGAATCCGGGCCGGGGTCGCTAGCATGCCGCCATGGCCGGTGGGGATCATGCGCAGCGATGGCGGACGGACGGGAAATTTTTCCGTGCGGGCGACTCGCGGGTCCGCATGAGTGCGGTGACTTACGGGCCGTTTCCAGGCGGCTGGCCGGTGGAGTTCGTGCCGGATTTTGCACAGATCGCGGCAGCGGGATTCAATGCGATCCGCTTGTATGAAATGCCAGACCAGCGCTTGTTGGACTCGGCGGCGGACCATGGCTTGCGGGTCTTCGGCGGGCTGAAGTGGGGGCAGGGCGCGGATTTTCTCGCGCGTCCGGGAATTTACTCGGCCGCGATGGTGGCGCTGACTAACGGATTGTTAAAAATTGAAAATCATCCGGCACTGACAGGCATCTATGTCGGCAACGAGGTGCCCGCCGATCTGGCACGCTGGATGGGTCCGCATCGCGTGCGTGAGGCGCTGGAGGGACTCATCGAGACCGGACGGGAACTCGCGCCGGACTTGTTATTTGCCTATGCGAACTATCCGAGCACCGAGTATCTGGAACCGGAAAACGCCGATTTCTCGGCTTTCAACATCTATCTGGAAAGCGAAGTCGCCTTCCGTGCTTATCTCAAGCGACTCCATCACATCGCGGGCGACCGGCCACTGGTGATCTCGGAATTCGGCTTGGATTCGCGGCGGAATGGGCTGGAAAAACAGGCGGAAGTCATCCGCTGGGCCACCCGCGCGGCGCTCGATCTGGAAACTGCGGGCATGACGGTTTATGCGTGGAGCGACCGCTGGTGGAATGGTGGAGCAGAGGTGTTGGATTGGGATTTTGGGCTGCTAGACCGCGGTGGCAAGGCCAAGCCCGCGCTGGCTGCCGCGCATCCCCCGGAGCCCGCCGCTATTCCGCATGAGCTTTCCTTCTCCGTCATCGTGTGTACTCGGAACGGCATCACCCGCATTGGTGCGTGCCTGGAGGCGATTCATAAGTCCTATCGGTCACATACGCCCCATGAAACCCTCGTGATCGACGACGGCTCGACGGATGGCACGGCAGATTTTGTGGAAAAAAATTCCCCCTGGGTCCGGCTGATCCGGCTCGAACCCGCGGGTCTCAGCGCTGCTAGAAATGCCGGTGCAGCGGCGGCAAGCGGTAAGGTTCTGGCATTCACTGACGACGATTGCGAGCCGGACCGCGAGTGGCTTGCCCGACTGCAGCCACTGTTCGCAGCGGGTGAATTCGCCGCAGCGGGTGGACCGAATTTACCGCCGAAACCGAACTCCTGGGAGGAGGCCGTCGTCTGCGCCGCGCCCGGTGCGCCCAGCCATGTCATGCTCGACGACGAGGAGGCCGAGCACTTGCCGGGCTGCAATCTGGTCATCACGAAGGCGGCCTTCGACGCCATCGGCGGCTTTGATCCCCGGTTCCAGACAGCGGGCGATGACGTGGATTTTTGCTGGCGATTGCGCGATGCCGGGTTCCGCCTCGGCTTCGTCCCCGGGGCCTTCGTCTGGCACTGGCGGCGACCCTCCATCCGGGCCTTTCTCCGCCAACAAATCGGCTACGGGCGGGCGGAACATTTATTGTTAGGAAAGCACCCTAACCGTTTTTCCAAACACGGTAACGCAAAATGGCAGGGCTTCGTCTATGGCGGCGGCCCGGTCCGCGTGATGGCGGATTCCATCATCTATCACGGACCGATGGGCGAGGCAGGGTATCAGGCCATCACCAACCGCATGCTGCCCTTGCGCGGCTTGGAAAAATCCTATGACACCCTGACCTCCCACCTCATTCTGAAGGCCGTCGAATTTCTCCAACCCCGCCTCCGGGCATGGGCGCGCAACCGGACGATTTGTTTCAGGACCACCAAGATTCCCAAGGCCCAAGCACCCGAACGCGGCGAGGAGTTTGCCATCGACTCCGCCCACGGTCACGGCCGCGAACATTTCCTCAATCTCCTGATCCGCAAAGGCTGGAAAAAAGCCAGCGACACCGCGCCATGGGATCTCGAAATGGGAGCCCACCGCGTCCTCATGGCGACCGAGCATGGCGATGGCAAGCACACGCGCACGCTGGTCCGCGTCTGGGGCGCGCCCACGATTCTGATCGCCGCCTTGCTAGAAAACCCGATCATTGCCGCGCCCGCACAGATCAAACGTCGCGATTCCCTGAGCGCGTGAAAATTCTGAGCACGACGAATTGGGCGCTAGGATCGCCGCTCGCGGCTTGGATGAAACATGGAGATCACCACAATCCCGTCGATCTTTAATTTGTCTGGCAAACTTGAACGATTTTGCGCCGCTGGCACAATAAGTTCGCGAAGACGATCAGGGATAAAATGGAGGCAACTGGCATCCAAATCGTCAACGCCAGGAAGGAAAGTCCGCCAACCGCGCCCAAGGCAATATAAGGCTCAAAATAGGGAATAAACGCATCCCGGAAACCGGTAAAACTACGCTCCATACTTCCGGAAAACCCATCGTAGGTCCGGATGACAACGAAGCTCGAACAAGCGATGTAAAATACGATGGTTGAAATCCAGAACGTCGCATCCACAGGATTCGGACTCTTCTGGGCCAAAGTTTTGCTGTATCCGATGATGATTAAGAACGTGACGCCGGCCAGCACAACACCCGAAAATGAGTCACCTGGCATACACGTGGCGAACGATGCGCTCTTGGCCGATGCAAGATACGGCAACAGGGTCACATAGCTGACGGATCTGAGGATGTGAATCAATGGTCGCACGGAAATTCTTGCCTCAGTCCTAGGCCATCCGGCGGCGCGCAGGAAGCCTAAATTCAACAAGGTGGCTTATCGCCGTCGGATGCCCGACTTGTTGTCTGCCGTTCGATTGATTGATAAGTAGTGGCGAGCGAAGTCTGAGCCGTGTATCTGCCAATCCGATTGATCAGCGTCATTCCTAGCATCCAGAGCGATCCGCAAATGTTCAGCACCACACTGACGTGCCAAATACACAACGAAACGACACTGCTAGCCAAATCGATGGCGAGTAATTCGTTGATTCTGAATGCCAGCCAATTGCATAACAGATGAACCTCAAAGCCAAGGCCGAGTGTCGCCCAACCCATCCACCAGTCATGAGATGTAACCGGGTAAGAAACGAAGCGAATAAGGAACAGGGTCGTCGATAACAGACAATATGCAGTCATGACCGTCCAAATGGTGTTCCATCGGCGAAGCGAAATCATTTTCTTGCAGAACTTTTGAGCTATCCTACGGGTGCGATTGAGAGAGGTTGAGGTGTGATTGAAAAGCTTATGGCCCGTTAGGAGCCGCAGCTTCGCCAGATTTGGTTAATGCCGCGAAAACGATGGCGTCGTCGTCGAACGAAACAGTCATCCCCGAGACTTGGGCGATTCGCTCACACAACCGATCCAGTCGAATATTGCGCAGACTCAGATTGAAGTGCTTGGCTGCGTGGTTTGGGTCCGCAACTACAAAGTTCAGACGATACGGCTTGGGCTCGCCATCAATCTCGACGCCCGTTCGAGCCTGGCCCCGAAGATAGTCCACTGCCTCTTCGATGGAAACACCCTCGTCAAAAGGCACAATCCGAACGGTGAGTCCTTTGGCGAAAGCTCTCGTAGGGGAATCCCCGGGCACCGGCAGTTCTAAATCTGCACGCTCAGGAATCACTAAAAATGCACGCGTCAGTAAATGACCAATGACAGCCCCAACAAACAGCGCTGTGATTCCAATGATGAGTGCGCGGCGGTTCATTATTTCTTGGCAACGTTAAATGTGGTGGCACGGCGGCGCAGGACTCACAGAGCGAAGCGAACGAGGGAGCTTATCCGCCGTTGCCACGCACGTCTTGTGTGTGCCCAGCATGGGCGCAGTCCAAAAGGGGTTCAAGTCCTCTGTGTGAAAATCGAAATGAACAGAAATGAACAAATAAGCACTAGCAGAGGCCAAGGTGGCGCGGGCGACCGTGTCGTTGAAAGAAGGCTATGCAACACCCGCAAGTCGATGGACAAGAACCCCATACAAGGCCGTCCGGGCTTGGTGAGCTGGCACAACACAGCAACTGCCCCGACCGCGATAGCGGCTTCACCAGGACGCGAAGCCACCTCGCAGATCGTCCCGCAGGGAGGATAAACCGTTCGGTTTGGTCCGGCAGGTAAATGGGGCGATTGTGCGGGGGAGGACTGCGTTCTTACCTGGGGAATGGGAGCGAAGCGGACATGGAAGGCCTAGCTGTCTTTCCAATCTGACCTCAAATCTCCGCCGTGAGAGCGGCGGAGAAGTCAGCAGAGGTCATAGTAGTCGGGAAAATGAGCCGGGGGCACGATGCCCTTTCAAACAACGATACCGGAGGACTCAACCGATGAAGGACCGAACTTATCAGGAATCACCCGACCCCGCAGAGGGGGAGCGGCCCGAAGACGCCAGACGGCGAGGGATCGTTTCAGCCCGCTGCGGAGGAGAGCATGGGGTGGCTCAAGTAGAAACAGATGCGTGGATGGAGCGCGTTCTCGATCCCGTAAATATGGAAATGGCGTGGAAACGCGTCAAAAGAAACAAGGGCGCACCGGGCATCGATGGCATGACCATCGGCGATTTTCCGGCGTTTGTCCGCGAACACTGGGAGCGCATTGCATCCCAACTCAGGAAAGGAATCTACCATCCCGCGCCTGTGCGCCGGGTCTTCATTCCCAAGCCAGACGGGACAGAGCGTCCGTTAGGCATTCCGACCGTGCTGGATCGCATGATCCAGCAAGCCATCGCCCAAGTGCTCACTCCGCTATGGGACGGCGAATTCAGTGAAAGTAGCTTCGGATTCCGCGAAGGTCGCAACGCTCATCAGGCGGTGCGGCTGGTCGAAGGAGCATGGAAACTGAACCGTCGTCACGCCGTGGACTGCGATCTGAAAGCGTTCTTCGATACGGTGAAACACGATCCACTCCTCGCGCAACTACGCGAAAAGATCGGCGGCGGCAAACTGCTGCGTCTGATCGGTCGCTACCTGCGTGCCGGAGTCGAACTGCCCGACGGCACCCGCGAGGCCATGCCTCTGGGTGTCCCGCAGGGCGGACCGTTGTCGCCGCTGTTAGCTAACATTGTACTCGATCCACTCGACAAGGAACTCACCCGGCGCGGGCATGTATTTGCCCGTTATGCCGATGACTTTCTCATTCTGGTGAAAAGTGCGAAAGCCGCGCAGCGCGTCATGGCAAGTGTGGCGACCTATGTCGAAGGAAAGCTCAAGCTAGTGGTCAACCGCACCAAGAGCAAGTGTGCGCCGCTCGCCGAGTGCGAGTTCCTCGGGTTCAAAATCAGCAAACAGGGAAAAGTGAAATGGACATTAAAATCCATGACACGATACAAGCAGAAAGTGAAGGAAATCACCCGCCGTAACCGTGGCGCGAGCGCCAAAGACGTTATCGTCGAACTGCGGAGATATGTCACGGGGTGGACAAACTACTTCGGGATCAGCCATACCTACCGTGAAGTGCTGGAATTGGACGAATGGATGAGAAGGCGTGTGAGGTTATACTATTGGAAACAGTGGAAAAGGCCGCGCACGCGAAGGCGAAACCTGCTAAAGTTGGGGGCGAACCCCAAGAAGGTCCACATGGCAACGCGGAGCCGAAAAGGATACTGGCGCATGAGTCGTAACAAGATCGTGCATCGGTGCTTGAATAAC
>JANXMQ010000047.1 GCA_025354565.1 Akkermansiaceae bacterium | reverse complement strand
GAAATTGTCACTTGTACGATTTTATCGAGTATGTCTCAATGCTCCGCGTGTCTAAGCCGAAGCAAAAAATCATCACCGAGGAACAACTCGCTGGCTGGAAACTACTCGAACGTTTTCTCGATCTACTCGACAAATCCGGCGACGCAATCGTAGCGGATCGGCGCGAACAACACGGCCTGCGCGAACTCGACCGACGCACCTACTTCGGCCTGTTCCTCTTCGGATTATTCAATCCCGTCGTCGCATCCATGCGGGCGCTCTGTTCAGCAACGCGATTGGAGCGCGTCCAACAGACCTTTGAACGAGAAGGCCCCATCGCCATTTCCGGCTTCTCGGACGCGCAACAAGATCTGGAGTCTCTGAAAACCCGCAACTACGCGCAAGCCTTCTCCTACATCACGCCCCTGACCAATGCCGAGTTTGGCGAGAACCGCGACGTCGTTGCTTTCCCGGAGAGTTTTGAAATCGATGGTGAGCCGCAGACCGTGATAATCCACCGACCGGTGACGCCTGCGGCATTGCCGCAAGGTGCGGAGCGTAATGTTCCCTCTATCCACTACTCCAACGCCAGGTCCCTTGAGTCCTTTGCCAGTTCGGATTGCAATTCATCCTTCATTGCAGGGCCGCTTTTTGATTGGGAGGACGAGCGGATTGGAGCCAGCACGGCTCCGATCCGGATTTCGCCGACTGAGTGGCTGTTGCCATATCATGGCAAAAAAGACCAGCACCTCGGCTACACCCAGTCGTTCATGATCCTGCAGGACGACGCGGGCTCCTATCCTAAAATCAAGCATCGCTGTCCAGAGCGCCTCTTCATCGCCGATCAGCCGTGGGAACAGCCCAAACGCTTCCCTGTTCCCTGCGTCTTCACCACCGGCGCGTTTATCGACGGCTCCGATTTGGTCATGAGCTACGGCGCTGCCGACGAAATCTGCGGGCTGGCGCGAGTGGATCTCCAATCGCTGGTCGCCAGGGTCCGACGCTACGATGCGCTCGGACAGGTACTTTGAGCGCCGCGGGCAGTCCTGCGGGAAGGGGCTCCAGGGCTCTCCCCAGAGCAGGGAGCCACGCACGACTTCGCGGCTGTTTTGCACGTAACACCATTGTTCGTGGCCACAAAAATGTGCACAATTTATCGCCACTGTAGCCACTCCGGGTTCTTTCAATGTCCTTGATTGGGCCTAGCTGGACATGAATCCGCATTCCAATATCCTTTCCTGATCATGAACCTCACTCACCGCCAGTCGGCAACGCCCATCCGTTAATGAACCATTTGGCCACCATTGATTACATTATCATCGCCAGCTACTTGTTGATGCTGGCGGTGGTCGGCATTTGGTATGCCAAAAAGGCAGGTCGCGGCACTGATGACTTTTTTCTCGGCGGGCGTTCCCTACCTTGGTGGGCGCTTGGCATCAGCATGGCAGCCGGCAGCTTCGCCTCGGACACGCCACTGGTGATTACCGAAATCGTCCGTACCGACGGGATTCAGCGCGTCTGGTGGATGTTCTCCGGAGTGATCACGTTGTCTGCCGGGGTGGTGTTGTTTTCGCGCCTCTGGCGGCGCGCCTGCCTGGTGACGGATGTCCAGCTTTACGAGTTCCGCTACTCGGGCAAGTCGTCAGCCATCCTACGGGGATTCCGGGCGTTTTACGGCGGATTCTTCCAGAACACCATCTCCATCGCCTGGGTGACCTTCGGGATGACGGCGGTGCTCTCGACTCTAACGGGGTGGAACCAATACGCTTCGATCGGGATTTGCGTGACGGTGGCCCTGACCTATGCGGTGGCATCCGGGTTGTATGGTTCGGTGATGACCGACATGATCGGGTTTGTGGTCAAAGTCGGCAGCATGACCGCGCTGGCAGTCATCTGTGTCCATCAAGCAGGCGGGATGAAATCGGTGATCGATACGGTGAACTCATTGCCGAATTACGGCCCAAGCCACACCGCTCTATTCCCATCAATGCAGAGCCGGGATGGGCAGGTTGCGGCCTTGATGATCAACCTTGGGTTGATGTGGTGGGCGGATGCGGGCGGTTTCGTGATGCAGCGCATGAGCGCCTGCCGGGATGAGAAGGATGCCGTTAAGGCGACGCTGCTGTTCACGATTTTCCAGGCGATCCGTCCCTGGATCTGGATCCCGGTCGCGCTGGTTTCGATTGTCTGGTTCCCAATTCTAACGGGTAACGAAAGCATCACCCAGGCCTATCCGCTGGTGGTGCGCAAAAGTCTGGATGCGGGATTGCGGGGGTTGGTGGTCACCTCGTTCATCGCCGCCTTCACCAGCACCATCGTGTGCCAGCTCAATTGGGGGTCGTCCTATTTAACCAACGACATTTACAAGCGGTTCATGCGCAAGAATGCGACCTCGCGCGAGTTGATCGGCTGTGCCCGCCTATCGAGCGTATTGCTGATGCTATCGGCGGCGGCGATCGTGCCGTTGCTGAGTTCGATCACCGCGGTCATGGAGTTCATGACCATGATTTACTTAGGGGGGGCCATTGTGTCGTTCTTCCGCTGGTTCTGGTGGCGCATCAACGCCTGGTCGGAAATCACCGCGCTGGTCGGGGGGATTGCCGTGGCGATTCTCTATCTGGTCCTGAGCCTCGTTTGGGGAAAAGCCGATCCCGGCTGGATCGGGACCTACCTCGGTTGGAAGTTCGAGATCCGCATGGCCATTCAGACCGGCATTGTCCTGATGCTGACACTGGCCGTCACTTTGCTGACCCGCCCCAGTTCCAAAGAGCAACTCGAGGAGTTTTACCGCAAGGTGCGGCCCGGCGGGTTCTGGGGCGGCATCAGCAAGGAGGTGCGCAGCCTGCCGGGAACCGCGCTGTCGCTGGGATCCATTATCGATATCCTGGGTGTGCTAGCCGTGGCCTTTGGCTTAACTCTCACGATCGGCTTCGCCATTCTCCAACAGTTTGTTTATGTGTTGCCATCGTGTGCGGCGGTGGCGCTCGGCATCTACCGCGTGCGGGGATGGTATCGGCGTGAGGTCAGTGAACTCGGGGTGCGTCCGGTGGTGGATGCCCCGCTGACCATTGCGGGTGAACAGGTAGTGCCGGACGACTTGAAATAACCAAACAATCGTCAGAAAAGGAAATCACCATGAAAACAGTCACACTTCAAACCGAACCATCATCATTGACTCAATTCCGAAAATCAGCTTTCGGAGGTTCCCACATGCAACTGTTTATGGCGCTGGTTTCGTGTGCGCTTGGCGGCTGGGTGCTGGCTGCGGGCGAGTTGGAAAACAATTTTGTCAATCCACCGGACTCCGCGCGGCCCGGGGTGTATTGGTATTTCCTGAACGGCAACATCAATGGCAAGGAGATGACCGCCGATCTGGAATCCATGAAGGCGGCGGGGCTTGGCAATCTGATATTTCTTGAGGTGGACATCGGAACTCCCCCCGTTGGGCCGGTGGCGTTTATGAGCCCCAAGTGGCAGGAGCTTTTCGTCCAAACAGTCCGCGATGCGGAAAGGCTGGGGATCGACATCACCCTCGGAATCGGGCCGGGCTGGTGTGGCAGCGGCGGGCCCTGGGTCAAGCCGGAGCAAGCAATGCAGCACCTTGACTTTAGCTCGGTCGATCTAAAAGGACCGCAGAGCTATTCGGCGATGCTTCCATTGCCAGCGCAGCGATCGACCCAGTTCCACACAATGGCCAGCCCTTTTTACGAGGATGTGGCAGTCCTCGCCTTTCCCAGCCGGAAGCCGCTCATCACGGATATCGACGAGAAGGCGCTATTCTTCAGGAATCCGTTTTCAAGCATGGCTGGTGTTAAGCCTTTTCTGTCGGCGTCGGCAAACTATGTGGAGCCGGGGCCGACGGGCGTTATCCAGCCGGACCAGATGGTGGATATTACAAAGCAGCTCAAGCCCGACGGAACCCTCGACTGGAATGTGCCGGCTGGGGAATGGACGATTGTCCGCATGGGACGGAGGGTCACAGGCGCAAGCACCCGGCCAGCGCCTTCCACTGCGATCGGCTTGGAATCCGACAAGTTCGACGCGAAGGCGCTGGACGAGCATCTCAGCCACTTCGTCGGAGTTCTGTTGGAAAAGATGAGTCCGCGGGCGAAAGAGCACGGCTTGACCTCCCTACACATGGATAGCTGGGAATCCGGTGCTCAGAACTGGACGCCATCGTTCCTTGACGAGTTCAAAAAGAGGCGTGGCTATGATGCCCGTCCGTGGCTTCTCACTTACACGGGACGGGCTATCGAAAGCCTTGAAAAGTCGGAACGGTTTCTCTGGGACCTCCGCCTGACGGCTCAGGAACTGGTGCTGGAGAATCATGCTGGAGAGGTGAAGAAGTATGCCCATAAAAACGGGCTCTCGCTTTCGATCGAACCCTACGACATGAACCCCGCCGGCGATCTCGACCTTGGCGCGGTGGCGGATGTGCCGATGGCGGAATTTTGGAATAACACCGTGGACTCGTCCTACAGCGTTTTCGAGTCGTCATCCATCGGCCATGTGATGGGTAAATCGATCGTATCCGCCGAGTCATTCACCTCTGAGGGGGGACTGGATGCTTATCCGTGGTCGTTGAAAAATCAGGGCGACTGGGCGTTTTGCGTGGGCATCAACCGTTTTGTGTTCCACACCTTCGCGCATCAGGCGCTGGGCGACGCCTACAAGCCCGGCATGACTTTTGGGCCTTATGGCGTGCATTGGCACCGCAATCAGACGTGGTGGCCCATGGTGTCGGCTTACCACCGCTACCTCACCCGCTGCTCCGAACTCCTTCGCCAAGGAGTCACGGTTTCAGATGTGTTATATCTCACCCCCGAAGGTGCCCCGCAGGTATTCCTGCCACCGGATAGTGCTTTGAATGGAGCTGGCAGCAAAATGCCGGACAAGAAAGGTTATGGCTTCGACGGATGCTCCCCGAAGATCCTCATGGCCAGAGCCGGGGTGAAGGACGGGCTTATTACATTCCCGGGAGCAAGCTCGTATCGGCTGATGGTTCTGCCGCAGGTGGCAACGATGACTCCGGGCCTACTGGCGAAAATTCGGGACTTGGTGAAAGCCGGGGCCACCATCGTCGGTTCGCCGCCGGTCAAATCACCTGGCCTCTCAGGCTATCCAGCCTGCGACGTTCGAGTCCAGGAGCTCGCCAAGGATCTCTGGGGGAGCATGGATGTGCCACAGACGATGACGAAGCGCAGTTATGGCAAAGGAGCTGTCCACTGGGGCGGTGAACTGTCGCCGGAGGTTTCAAAATCCCACCCTGATTCCATTTCTGAGAGTGAGTGGATCTGGTATCCCGAAGGAAACCCCGCCCAAAGCGCACCGCCGGAGAAAAGGTATTTCCAACGGATCATTTCTGTGGACGGGACAAAAGCGCTAGCGTCCGCCAGCGCCGCACTGAGCGCGGACAATTCCTTTACCCTATGGATCAATGGAAAGCAGGTCAGCGCGGGCGACAATTTTCACATCACGGTCAGGACATCGATCACATCCTTTTTGCATCCGGGAGTGAATGTCCTTGCCGTTGAAGCCTCTAACGTTTGGGACGCACCCAATCCTGCCGGATGGATTGGTTCATTCGAACTCAACTACAAAGATGGTTCACGCGAGGTGATTAAAACCGACAAGGAATGGTCTGCCGGACTGACTGCGCAGCCGGGTTGGGAACAGATCGTGACGAAACCGGGAGACTGGAAGGAGTCCATGGCACTTGGCGCTTACACCATGGCACCGTGGAACCGCGGCGGGGAAAGCCAACCCCCTCCGCCGCTCTATCCATCCTATGATCTGACGGCAGCCCTGTTGCAGGGGATGGGAGTGAAGGAGGATTTTAACGCAACAGGCCCGGTGCGCTACGGCCACCGGCGCACCGAAGATCGGGACATCTATTTCGTGTCTAACCGGACCGGTGCTCCGATCCAGACGGACTGCCGCTTCCGGGTTGGCCAGGGCCGCCCGCAACTCTGGGATCCCGTGACCGGTGAATTGCGACCGCTTTTGCAATTCGAGCGGGCCGATGGCCAGACGTCCATCTCCATGGAGTTCGACGCCTTCCAGAGTTTCTTCGTCGTATTCGACGGGAAGGTCGAAGCGCACGCATCGAAGTCGGAAAAGAACTTCGCGGAGTTGAAGCCGATTCAGGAACTTTCCGGCACATGGGAGGTCGCATTTGATCCGAAGTGGGGCGGACCGGAGAAGATTGGTTTCGACACCTTGCAGGATTGGACAACTCGCACGGAATCGGGAATCAAGTATTATTCCGGCATCGCCACCTATCGGAAATCATTCAACCTAGCAAATATCCCGGCAGGTAAAACCTATCTGGATTTAGGGGTGGTCCATGACATGGCGCGGGTTAAGTTAAACTGGAAGGATCTCGGCGTGGTGTGGTGTGCACCGTGGCGCATCGAGATCACCGCAGCCATCAAGGCCGGCGACAACCAGTTGGAAATCGAAGTGGTCAACCGCTGGGCGAACCGCATGATCGGCGACAAGCAACCTGCCGATCTAAATGTACGCACGGTGGAATGTCCGCCCGGATTCCTCGGTGGGCAACCTTTCAAAGCCGGCCGTTACACGTTCAGCACGCACGATCCCTACAACCCGCAGTCGCCATTGGTCCCGTCTGGATTGCTCGGACCGGTGCAACTTCTGACCCGGCTCCCGGAAGCCGTTAAATGAAACACACGATAGGATAATGCTCACATGAATCGACTCTGATAGGCCAGAACGTCTATCGCGAAATTATCCTCACCGGATATTCATCAACACAACCGTAGTCACCCACCATGCACACCACCAAAATCGGACTCTTCGGCATCGGCCTCGACGCATACTGGCCGCAGTTCGCAGGGCTAAAGGAACGGCTCGAAGGCTACCTCGCCGTCGTCGAGGGCAAGCTCGTGCGCGACGGCATTGAGATCGTAAATCTCGGGCTGATCGACACGCCGGAGAAAGCGTTCGACGCCGGGCACGCCTTCCGCGCCGCGGATGTGGATCTCATCTTTCTCCACGTCACCACCTATGCGCTCAGCTCCACCGTGCTGCCCGTGGTGCAGCGCGCTAAAGTGCCCGTCATCATCCTGAATCTCTCGCCGCTCCCCGCGATTGATTACGCAGCCTTCAATGCGATGGGCGACCGCACGCGCATGACCGGCGAATGGCTGGCAAGTTGCAGCGCGTGTCCGGTGCCGGAGATCGCGAACGTCTTCAACCGCGCGCGCATCGAATTTCACCAAATCACCGGCCAACTCCACGACGACCCCGAGTGCTGGGATGAAGTGGATGCGTGGATGGACGCAGCGCGCGTGGCAGGCGTGATGTTTCACAATCGGCTAGGTCTCATGGGCCACTACTATGGCGGGATGCTCGATATTTACTCTGACCTCACGCAGCAGTGCGCGCACTTCGGCGGGCACATGGAAATCATCGAGGTGGAGGAACTCGCCGCGCTGCGCCGCGCCGTCACGCCTGCGGAGGTCGCGGAGCGCGTCGCGCATTTTGCGGAAACCTTTGAGGTGCAAGCCGACTGCTCGCAGGCCGAGTTGGAACGCGCGGCGCGAACTTCTGTCGCGCTCGACCAACTTGTGAAAGAGCACGCGCTCGGCTCGATGGCCTATTACCACATGGGCACGGGCAGTGAGGAAAACGAGGACGCCATCAGCTCGATCATCCTCGGCAACTCACTGCTCACCGCGCGTGGCGTGCCCGTCGCTGGCGAGTATGAGGTGAAGAATGCGCAGGCGATGAAGATCATGGACAGCTTCGGCGTCGGCGGCTCGTTCACGGAATACTACGCGATGGACTGGACCGCCGACGTGGTGCTCATGGGTCACGACGGCCCCGGCCACATCGCGATCGCGCAGGGCAAAACGAAGGTGCGTCCGCTGGCGGTGTATCACGGAAAAGTCGGCCGCGGGCTGAGCGTGGAGATGAGCGTAAAGCACGGCCCGGTAACGCTCCTCAGCGTGGTGCAGACCGTGGACGGGCGGCTGAAATTCCTCGTCGCGGAAGGCGAAAGTGTCGCCGGCCCAATCCTCGAAATCGGCAACACCAACTCACGCTACAAATTCCCCATCGGCGCACGCCGCTTCGTGAATGAATGGAACGTCCACGGCCCCGCGCACCATTGCGCCGTCGGCGTCGGGCACATCGCCCACAAGATCGAGAAGCTCGGCAAGCTCCTCGGCATGGAAACCGTCAAAGTCTGCTAACTATGGTCCCACTCGGAATTCTATTTCACGCCATTGGTGGCTTTGCCGCGGGCAGTTTCTATCTCCCGATCCGCAAGATCAAAGGTTGGTCGTGGGAAAGCGGCTGGCTGGTCAATGGCATCTTCTCCTGGCTGATCGCTCCGCTCGTCGTTGCCATGTTAGTCGTGCCGGACCTGCGCGGATTACTGTCAGCGGTGCCGCGGGCAACGCTTGGTTGGACTTACTTCTTCGGCGTCCTGTGGGGCATCGGTGGATTAACTTTCGGGCTTTCCTGCCGCTATCTCGGCCTGTCGCTTGGCTACGCGGTGGCGCTCGGGTTCTGCGCCTTCTTCGGCACCATCGTGCCGCCAATTTACGATGGCACCTTTGCTGCGCTGCTCGGAAAGACATCCGGTCTGGTCCTGCTCGGCGGCTTGTTCGTGTGCCTTGTCGGCATCGCGGTGTGCGGCATCGCGGGCATGGCGAAAGATCGGGACCTGGCCAGCGCGGGCAGCCACGGAGTCGAGGGCGAATACAGCTTTGTGAAGGGCGTGCTGGTTGCGCTCTTCGCAGGCGTGATGAGCGCGTGCATGTCTTTCGCCTTTCGTGCCGGCGCACCCATCGCCGAACTCGCGACGAAACACGGAGTCGCCGACCTTTGGAAAAACACGCCGGTCCTCGTCGTCATCCTCGCCGGCGGCTTCACGACCAACGCGCTCTGGTGCGTCATCCTGAACATCAGGAACCGCAGCGCTGGCGACTACCTCGGCAAGACCGAAGGTCCTGCCCGGCTCAACTACCTGCTCGCTGCCGCCGCGGGCGTGACGTGGTATTTCCAGTTCATGTTTTACGGCATGGGCACGACAAAGATGGGGGCCTACGACTTCAGCAGTTGGACGCTGCACATGGCCTTCATCATTGTTTTCAGCAACCTCTGGGCGATCCGCCTCGGGGAATGGCGCGAGACCCGGCCGCGCACCCTGCGCCTCATCCTCGCCGGCATCTCCATCGTCTTCCTCAGCACGCTTCTGGTCGGCGTGAGCAACTACCTCGCAGCCCCGCCCGCCTCCGCTGCTGCGAACGGGCCCAATCATTAGTCGTAGCACTGCCCTGGGCACGCAAATTCAATCTATCGCCAACCAACCCGAACAACCCGAACCACACTGCCTTCTGAATACGCCCTTCACTTTTGGCACAGTCCTTCTAACCATCTTCGGGATTACCATGTGGAATCAGGCTTGATCGGACCGGTGAAAGTCCTCACCGCAAAGTTAACGCTAACCCTTTAACCCATTCCCATGAAACTCCTCGCAGTCCTCCTGCTGGCAATGCGACAACGCAGATTGCATACGCTGGCAAGCCGCTCGGATCTGAGCAGCGGTGTAATTGGAAAGCGCGCATTTGCGATCAGAGAGGCAAGGCATCGGAGTGGAACAAGCCTGCATCAGGGACCACCTAACAGGTCCAATCCGCAATGTCAGAACCAAACAAGAATGCAAAATAGAAGAAGGAAATAACACATGAAAAAATTATTACTCGTTGCGCTCCTCATGCCCATAAGTGCGGCTTCTGCAGAAGTGCTTTCCCCCTTTGTTCACCCGGATACCGTCCCGGCCGCAAGCTGGTCGGCTAAATGGATCGGAACAGCGTCAGCCACTGGTGCCGAGGTTGATTTAACAGGTGCCTCTTGGCTTTGGTCCGCAGAAGAAGGGATCAATCCCGTTAAAAAGGCGAAACCGGGAGTCGTTCATTTCCGAAAGTCCATTACTCTCTCAGCGGATGAGCCGCTGGTCAGCGCCAGGGCCATCATGAGCGCAGACAACCACTTCGCGTTATCGATTAACGGGCAGGGCGTTGGTGCAGGAGACAGTTGGGAGAATCCGCAAGTCATGGACATCACCCAGCAGTTGAAGCCTGGCAACAACGTGATCAGTGTCCGCGCAACTAATGATCCTGATGAAGGCGATGTAAATGCCGCTGGATTGATTGGCAAGGTCTCCATCGTAACAGCAGGACAGAAAACGCAAACCTGTGTGACCGATGCTTCGTGGCAATGGTCTACAGATGAAAAGAGCTGGAAGCCCGTCGATGTCATTGGCGCAGTCGGTATAGAACCTTGGAACAAAATTAATTCCGCAGCACATGCGAAAAAACAGAACCTCTGGAGCTGTTATCGCAAGGAGTTCACGCTTGCCGGAAAACCGAAAACAGCAATCGCGCGGATCGCCGTCGATTCCAAATACTGGCTCTGGGTCAATGGCGTCATGGTTGTACGTGAAGGCGCACTGAAGCGAGGGCCGACACCGACCGACACGTATTTTGATGAAGTGGATCTGGCACCCTATCTGAAACAGGGAGCCAATACAATCGCGATCCTCGCGTGGTATTTTGGCAAGGAGGGCTTCAGTCACAAGAGCAGCGGTAAAGGAGGCCTGCTGTTTGAAATGGTTGCAGGGAAAGATAAAATCGTTAGTGACTCATCTTGGCGCGCGATTTCACATCCGTCCTTCGGTGACACAGACGCACCTCATCCCAATTTCAGACTTCCCGAATCCAACATCCGCTTTGATGCAGGCAAAAATATCGCCGGATGGGAGACGCCTGGATTTGCAGCGGCTTCTTGGGCACCAGCCCAGGAGCTAGGCTCGCCGGATTGCGCGCCGTGGAACCGCCTGGTCAAGCGTCCGGTTCCCTTCTGGAAAGATTACGGCCTCAAGCCCTACGCCAATGCCTCCTCGCTTCCCAAGATCTCAGACGGAAAAACCATCAAGGCAAAAATCCCCTACAACGCCCAGATCACACCCTATTTTAAAATCAATGCCAAGGCTGGCGAGGTCATTAAAATCCAGATGGACAACTATAACGGCGGCGGCGAACCGAATGTGCGCGCCGAGTATGTGACCCGCGACGGCGAGCAGTCGTTCGAATGCTATGGCTGGATGAATGGCCACGAGGTGGAATACGACATCCCCGCTGGCATTACCATTGTGGATTTGCAATTTCGCGAGACCGGCTTCGATACGGAATTTGCCGGAACGTTTGACTGCGACGATGACTTCCTCAACCGGCTCCGCACCAAAGCGATTCGCACACTCTACATCACGATGCGCGACAACTATATGGACTGCCCGGACCGCGAACGCGCGTTGTGGTGGGGCGATGCCGTCAATGAGCTCGGGGAGTCATTTTATGCGTTTGACCGCCGCTCTGACTTCCTGACCCGGAAATGCATCCTCGACCTGGTCGCCTGGCAAAAGCCGGATGGAGTTTTGTTCGCACCTGTCCCCACAGGCAACTGGGACAAGGATCTGCCCCTGCAGATGTTGGCGAGCATTGGGAGAACTGGTTTCTGGACCTACAGCTTTTTCAGCGGGGATATGGGAACGCTCAACGCCGCGTATCCCGGAATGAAACGTTACATGGAGATCTGGGACATGAACCCGGACGGACTTGTCATACCCAGACCCGGCTCTTGGGCATGGGGCGACTGGGGGGATCATGTGGATATGTCGATGCTATATAATGCGTGGTATTACATCGCCCTGCAGGGACTCCGTAACTCCGCGCTGGTCTTAGAGAAGGACAGTGATTTGCCGTGGATCGACGCGCGCATGAAATCCATAGAAGCCGGATTCAATAAAACCTATTGGACAGGAACCGAATATCGCTCCCCGGAATATAAGGGACAGACAGACGACCGCGCCAATGCCCTGGCAGTCGTGGCTGGCTTGGCAAAACCCGACTGTTATCCGGCTTTGATTGAAGTCCTGAAAACACAGTGCCATTCCAGCCCCTACATGGAAAAATATGTTCTTGAGGCCCTCTGCCTCATGGATCAACCAGAACTCGCACAGGAGCGGATGAAGAAGCGCTACGCCAAGATGGTGGATCACCCCGACTACACCACGCTGTGGGAAGGCTGGGGAATCGGCGCGGAAGGTTTTGGTGGGGGCACCACCAACCACGCCTGGAGCGGCGGCCCCCTCACTATCATGTCGCAATACTTTGCCGGCATCGCCCCGACAGCACCAGGATTTTCGTCATATAGCGTGTTGCCGCAGATGGGGACGCTCAAGAAGATCACCGCGAAGGTGGCTACTTCCAAGGGTGCCATCGCGTTGCGGCTATCGGACACGAAGGAACTTTTCTCGCTCGATTTGATCTCGCCTTCCGGCACGAAGGCGACTGTGGGCATTCCTGTGCTGGCGGGTGAGACGATTACTGACGTAAAGGCCAACGGCATGGTGCTCTGGAAAGCGGGCACGGCCAACGGATCCAGTGCCGGTGTGCGATTTATCGAAGCCAACTCACGCTATCTCGTGTTTGCCGTGGCACCAGGCACATGGTCCTTCAGCGCCAATAAAATCGTGAAATGACAGCCGGATTTTTTCTCCTGAGGAATAGTTTGGGACGGCGGGGGAAACCATCAGGCTGCTAGTTTGGTTGAGTAATGGCTTGAAAGGGTTGGATTATTTGATGATTGAAGCGGTGGCGAATGCTGCGCGAACCTAGCTTGGCACCATCTGTCCGAATCCACGATTCGCGTATCAAGACAAGTGAATAGCCGGGGCCGGGGTGTCGGTCAGCAAAACCCGCATCACAAAACCCGCATCGGCAAAACTGCCGATGCGGGGCGTTTGGCATGCAGGGGCAAGCGAATCCCACGGAACACAACTGTCCCGCCTGTCATTGGGACGCACAACGATGGCGTCACCTTGGTGCGACAGTCGGGACGGCTGTTTTTTCTAGCAGACGAGGACGCCTGTTCTCCGCTCGGCGATTCCGAACCCCATTCCCTGGAAGCATCGGCGGTTTTGCTGATTGGACGAATCCGTCGCTCTCATGTATATCCATTTCCAGCCACCAAGAGGTTGCGAACACCCAATGACAACGACACCCCTGACAAACCCCAACTGGCTCCTTCTCACCCTGTGGCTGACGGGCACCGTGGCATGGAGCGCACCAGCGCAACCGGCACAGGAACTCCGCACGGAAATCGCCGAGGTCGCGCCCGGGGTGTACCGCTTGCGCGCGGGCGAGCCGGAGAAAATCGTGCCGTCGCTGGTTCGGCAGCCGGTCAACAGAGAGGCGCTGGCGGCGATGCCAAAGGTTCCTGCCCCGCCGTTGCTGGGCATCAGGGTCTGGCGGACGGCCCGCGGCTGCCGGATCGAGCTGCCGCTGGGCAACGGCGAGGTGGTCTACGGGCTGGGGCTGCAATGCAAGCATCTGGAACAAAACGGCTGGCGACGGACGCTTTATACGGCATCTGGCGATGACAACGGCGCAGGGATGAGCCACGCGCCGGTTCCCTTTTATGTCAGTACGGCCGGCTATGGCGTGCTGGTGGACAGCGCTCGCTATGTGACGTTCTCCGTGGGCGAGAAGCAACGGTTGGCTGACGTGTCCACCCTCGGGACTGGCGCCAAGGAGAAGAAGATTGTCACCAACGTGGCCGAGCTTTACGGGCCCGAGCAACGCGACAAGACGATGATGTATGTCGATGTGCCTGCGGCGGGAGGCGTGGACGTTTACCTGTTTGCCGGCCCGCGGACGGGCGAAGCGGTGGCGCGCTACAACCTCTTTTCGGGGGGCGGCTGTCTGCCGTCGTTCGCCGGGCTAGGGCCGGAATATCTGATCGGAACCATGCTCGAGTCCAAGGCGGTTCTCGAAACTTGTGAGGGGTTCAAGCGCGACCGCATGCCGGTCGGCTCCGTCGGCATGGAGCCGTGCTGGCAGACACACGCCTACTCCAGCTCCTACCTGTGGAATCGAGAGAAGTTCCCGGAAGGATTTGTGAAAGCGGTCCGTGCGCTGGGGTATGAACTGACGCTCTGGTGTCAGCTTTACATTGACCCGTCCTCGCCCGTGGTTCCGTTGTTGGGCAAACGTTTCGGCGACTTCGAGGTCTGGAACGGTCTGGTGCCGGATATGGCGGACTCGGAGGCGCGGGACATCTACGGTGGGTTTCTGGCGAAAAGCTTCATCCGGCAGGGTGTGTCCGGCTTCAAGCTGGACGAGGTGGACGGCTCACCCAACACGAGCCTGGCGAATCAGAACTGGATGTTCCCCGACTTCGCGACCTTTCCCAGCGGCGCGGACGGGGATCAATCGAGAAATCTGTTGGGCCGCTTCGGGGTGCAGGCGATCGGTGACGCCTTCCGCAAGGAGAACCGCCGGACCTTCGGCCTAGTCCGCGCCTCGCAAGCCTGGGCGTCACCGCTGTCCGTGGCGGTCTACAGCGACGAGTATGATTTCTCAGATTACATGCGCTACAACCTGAGCGCGGGTGTGCAGGGATTGCTCTGGTCGCCCGAGGTCCGTCACGCGGACAACGAACGCGACTGGGCGCGGCGCGTGTCGGCGGCCTGTTTTTCCGCAAAGATGGTGTATAACGACTGGCAGTTCCCGCATCCCGCGTGGAAACAGCCGAATCTCTCCGCGAACGAGCACGGGGAATTGCTGCCGGATGACAATCCATATATCCACATTGCCCGGCGTTTCAGCAACCTTCGCATGGCATTGTTACCTTATCTTTATCAAGCCTACAGCGACTATCACGGGAAGGGCATTCCACCGGTGCGACCGCTGGTGGCCGACTGGCCGGAGGACATCAATACGTGGCACCTTGATGACGAGTGGATGCTGGGGGCAGACCTCCTCGTCGCCCCGGTGACCGACGGGAACTCCTTCAGCAGTTACACTCGTCAGGTCATGGCAGATGCGAAAAAATTCCGGTCGCTGAACGGCTCCTGTCAAATTATGAACGATGGTGAAGCAATCGAACTGGCCATGGACTTCGATGGCCTTGGTATCAAGGGCGCGCAGACTCCACTCGAACTTCAGGCAGGGCCATGTACCATACGATTCAATTATCGTGCCGATGCCGGTAACGTGGGGATCCGCCTATGGACACCCGACGGCGAAGAGGTTGGCGAGTTTCATTTGGATGAACTTCCCTCTGGTCGAGGCTGGTTGACCGGCATGGTCCGCGCAACACTCACCAAGGCCGGGACTCACTCGCTTTACATCGGCAAGGCGCACGCGTCGAATGGCGCTCGGCATATTGCCTTCCGAAATATTACGGTCATCCAAAAGCCACAGCAACAAGATGCCAAAACCGCTTGGAGCCGCGAGGTTTATCTACCCGAGGGCCAGTGGTGCGATTTCTGGACCGGTGCGGCTGTGGCGGGTGGACAATGGCAAATGGTGACGGCCATGCCTGAACGTCCCCCGGTGTTTGTCCGCGACAACACGCTGCTGCCTTTGGCCGAACCGGTGGTGACCCTGGAAAGCAACACCGTGTTCAACATACATTTGTCCGCCTATGGCGACAACCCGCGCCCCTGCCAACTGCGCGAAGACGACGGCACGACATTCGACTACGAGAAAGGCAAATGGGCGACGCTTATCGTGAAACCGGACGGCACGGTTGCCCGCCCCGATCATGGCCAGCCGCAGCGTTACAGGATCGTTGGAAAGGCGGAAAGTCCAAGTGCTCTGATTGAGCGCATTGCTTTAAATACGCCATGAGGATGGAAGCGACAAGATGCTCCGCGCTCCGTCCGAGATGCGGCACACGATCTTCACGAGGGTCTGCCTGTTCAGTCCGGAATGGCCACGGTCATGTCCTGTCGCGACTTGGACACGGAAAACAAGTATGCGGAGTCCAACCGCGTGGCACCGAAGACCTTGTCAGTCGAGAATCCAGCGGCGGACATGGTCTAGACCTTCAAGCCTGCATCGTTTACGGTTATCCGGTTCACGTGCAAGTAGCAGGCATCAATTAGACAGATCCGAATGGACGTTTCAATCGATCAGAGAGAGAAAAGACATGAAATTAATCAACACACTATTCGTTGCAGGTTGTCTCGGTAAATCAAGAAGAGGCGAAGCATGAGAAAAGATACAACGGTGGTTAGATTGTTTGGGTTGTCAATCATCGTGGCGGGCCAATTTTCATTGGTCCAAGCCGCTATTGAGATGCCGGGCATTTTTTCCGATCACGCTGTCCTTCAGTCAGAGCAGCCTGTTCCTGTTTGGGGCAATGCTGCGCCCAACGAGGGAATTACCGTCAAATTCGCCGACCAAAAAAAGACGGCCATTGCGGATGCAAACGGGAAATGGCGTGTGGAACTTGATTCCATGCCAGCCACCGACCAAGCAAACACCCTGACTATCAGCGCTGACGGTGAAGAGATAAAATTCAGCGATATAGTGGTCGGGGAAGTCTGGCTTTGCTCCGGCCAGTCGAATATGTATATGCCCCTCGGGAAGGGGCCCTTTTCGGAGGGCGTGATTGGAGGCGAAGCGGAGATCGCTCGCCCCGAACAGCCGGAGCTTCGGCTCTATTGCTGGGAGGGACAACACAAGGAGTGGAAAGCCGCCGGACTGTCCGGTTGGCAGCGCGCCAATCCGACGAGTCGCCCGCCCTTCTCTGCCACAGCCTACTTTTTCGGCAACGCTCTCCAGACGGCGCTCAAGGTGCCGGTTGGTGTGATCAACATCAGCGCCGGCGGGTCGCCTATTTCGCCCTGGACGCCGCAGGAGAATGCTCTGAAAGTGCCACTCGTCGCACACTATCATGACTTGTATTTGCAGAACAAGCCGGAGATAGATGCCCGTAACGCGCAGTGGGGGAGTTACTTAGAAGTCATGAAGAAGCGGTCCTCCGATGCCACTCTTGCGGCCTATCCGGCACCGGTCCAGCCGGAGCCCTTGACTTACAATCTGTTCATGGCCCAGCGATTTGCAGGATTCGGTCTCTACGAAAGCTTTATCGCGCCGATTGTCCCCTATGCGCTTCGTGGCGTGACTTGGTACCAAGGCGAGGCGAACGCCGATAATCTGGAGCTTTCCCTCCACTATGAAGAGATGCTGCGCATGTTGATTACCTCCTGGCGGGAGAAGTGGGGACAGCCGCGGCTTCCATTCTATTTCGTCCAGTTGCCGTGCTGGGAGAATAACGATAACGCCAGATTCTGGCATGTAAACCGGCAGAGCATGCTCAACGTCCTGCGTTCGATGCCGGATGTAGGGATGGCAGTCACAGCCGACGTGGGCGACATCCATGACCTGCACCCGACAAACAAGCGGCCTGTGGGCGAGCGTCTGGCCCTGTGGGCGCTGGCCAAAACCTATGGAAAACCGGTCATTTACAGCGGACCGTTGGTGAGCCGGATTACGACCGAGGGCGAAAAATTGCGCATCCAATTCGACACATGTGGATCAGTGCTCAAGCTCCACGGCCCGGCATGGGCCGACCTCGAAGTGGCTGGTGCGGATGGGCTTTACTTTCCCGCTAGCGCTACCTTAAGCGATACAGAAGCCGTGGTCGCCAGCCCATCGGTATCCAAACCTGTGGCGGCACGCTACGGATGGAAGTTCGTTTTCACGCCCACGCTGTTCAACCGTGAAGGTCTGCCGGCCTCGCCGTTCGCGTTGTCGGTATCAGCTAAGTGAATGTTCGGAAATAAAGCGATGTTAGAAAACCTGCTAACGCACGATTTTTAATTGTCGATGGACACCTCAACGATCAGAAAACTAGCCCCGCTCCTCGGCGTGGATTGCGAGCGCGTCTGCTGAAAGGCCGCTGCTTGGAATTTTTCTTAATTGCACAAATCACCGCATCAATTGCATGAATCTTCATTGGCGGCATCCGTAATACCAATCGTATGGCAACACTCTCATTTGTAATTGCTCTATGACACTCGATGATACCCAATTTAAAGCTCGCTGGATCTATCTCAGCGGCATGATGGCTCTCACTCCACTCGCGGCCCGCGCCGCCGAAGACGCTCTGGCCCGGCCCGCGCCTGCCCGGGTTGTCCAAATCCATCCTGACCGGGTGCTCGAGAAGCGCTTCCTCGGGTTTGGAGTGCAGTGGGAATACGAAGGGTATCGCCGCGATCTCAATATCGACAACCCGGTCTGGAAAAATCGCTGGCCGGACATGCTCAAACGGGTGGACTTCATGCGACCTTCAATCCTGCGCGTCATGCACGATGCGCGGATGTATTCGAGGTTGGAGAATGGCCGGATCGTGGCCGATTACGATTCCCCACGCATGGAAGCGATGTATCACTTGCTCGACTACGCAAAGCGCCGCAACATCCCTGTTTCGTTAGGTGAGTGGTGGTTGCCTGACGACTATTTGAAGCATTATGGCGACGTCACCGACCCGCGCTGGGCGGATGAGCTGGTCGTGCCATTTTTGATCCACCTGCGCGAAAAACGCGGCTACACTAACATCCGCTATTTCAACCTCATCAACGAACCTAACTCCAAGGAACTCGCCCCCGGGATTAAATTTGACTACGAGCAATGGAGAGCAGCCGTCATCAACCTAGGCAAGGCTCTCAAACAAAACGGTCTGGCTGGCGAGGTGCTGATCGCCGGCACCGACGGACCGGGCGACTGGAATGGCTGGGTGGAGCGGTTGTCGAAGGATGCCGAGCTCAACCCCTATATCGGTGCCTATGAATACCATCTTTACGCTCACCTGCGCACCGACAAGTGGCAACCATCGCTGCTGGAGGGGAAACTCGAAACCGATGAGTTAACACGCCGCCGACTGATGGTGAGCCACAATGACCCGCTAGGTGTTTCCAAACCGTTTTTCATGGGCGAGGCGGGAATCGATGATGGCAGCTCGGGCGATAATCAAACCAACCGGTTTAAATTCTCCTACGGCGTGTGGATGGCAGACTATGCGATTCAATCGATGCGCGCCGGACAGGCGGGGCTGATCGCATGGGATATGGATGACGCCATGCATACCTGGGGCTCCTATGGCAAAGAAGGCCTCAAGGGCTGGGGATTCTGGAATAGCCTCGCCGGATTCAAGGATTATCCGGCGGATGACTTCAACTTGCGCCCTTGGTTTTACACCTGGTCGCTCATGTGCCGTTTGTTTCCCCGCAACTCACAGACGCTGGAGGTGGACGCCACCCAGGATCCCTACTGCCGGGTGGCGGCAGCCCGCCTGCCCGGCGGCAAAGCCTACTCATTCGCCCTCGTCAATCAGGCGTCAGACCCGCGCTCCATCACCCTGAAAATGCCGGATTCCGGTCCGTTGAAGCTGTACGAATACCACTATTTTGACGCGCACCGTCCGACAGACACGCAAGGGTTTCCCCTACCCTTCAAGGTGCGTGACAATGTGGATCTGGCCGCGGGCGTCGAAGTGGCACTCCCGGAAGAAGGCGCGGTCTTTTTGACGACAGAGGCGCCGCAACCGTAATGGCCTAACCCTCCAACCCGCCGCCGCATAACATTGAAGTTAGTGGGCAGGATTATGACGCCGTCAAGCGCCTGTGGCACAAGTGGCTTAATCGCCGCTCGCGCCAAAGGGGAAGCATGAGCTGGGAGCGATACGGCATCTTGTTGCGCGAGCATCTCCCGCTGCCTCGACCCCGAGTGGTTCACTCAATCTATTCAGCGAAAGCCTGACACGAAGAACCGTATGCCTTGATTGGGCTCGTACGGCTCTACCCGGAAGGCTTGGCGTTCTCGGCCTGCCGCAGCCATGAGCACTAAATGACGTATGTTTTGCACGAACTGCCATTGCGACAGGAAGCAGTTTGAGGTTTCATTTTACCAGCTGGCCCATATTCTAGCTTTTCAACCCATCACCTCTCAAAACCCTCGCCACAAGCCGTGACGCATCCCATTCTCCTCTCAAAACCCGAGTTCTCGCTCCACAACACCAAAAATCCAATCCATGCCATCCATCATCCGTCCCTAACAACCAACCCGCCCAAAACCAGATGCCCATTACCCAGCATCATCGAATGAATCATTCAACTCAGCGCCACGAGCTTCCTGCCAGACATCTGAACAGGGGTCTCGCTTTCATCGGGTACCGCAATCCAACCGAGAGCCGCCTCCATGGTCAATCGGAGGCGGATAAAATGACTGGCAAGTCGTCATGGAAATTTTATCAATCTGAGCTGTTACCCAATTCATACCCGGTTGTCCCGGATATCTTCACAAAGCCGGCGAACACATTGTGTTATTCTCCTTCGTGTTCTGATGAAAGACGTCACTTGACCAGCCGCACACAGATCCAGCCTTCGGACTATCCCGGCTCCCCCAAGGCCGGACGTCGGGGTTTCACCCTGATTGAAATGCTCGTGGTCATGGCCTTGATTTCGATTCTGATTACCGCAGCCGGACCGATTTTCGATGGCCTCACCTCCTCCCAGAGCCCGGCGACGGTTGCATCCATCGTCTCAGGCCAGCTCGAGCGGGCGAGAAGTCACGCCATAACCAAAAACACCTATGTCTGGGTGAGGTTGGGCAAGGTCGCCGAGGAACCATACGACATTTTCATCGGCGTTTACGAATCGCTCGACGGCACGGAGAGCAACAGCACTGCCAGAGGAGTTTGGGCCGCACCCCGCATCCCCAATTTCACTCTGAGCAATTCGCTTGATTCAAGTTTTACACGCCCTGCCATTGCACCCGCCAACCAAGTCCGTATCGCCAGTTGGGTTCGCTTCAGCCCATCCGGTGAGGCGCGGATCATTCCGGCTGATTCGACCGAAAGCCGGATCAAACTCAGGCCGCCCGCCGATCCTGGCACCTTGTCGCGCTGGACGGAATTCGGCCTGCAATCCACCATCGGCCACGGCCAACTGCCAAATTCATTCAAGAACAAGGTTGCTGCGGTCCAACTCAACGGACTCACCGGCCAAGCCGTGGTATATTCCCGGTAAATCCAAATCCTCCTGTCATGGAAAACCCACACCCGATTTCACCAAGCCGCGCGCCTGGTTTCACGCTTGTCGAAGTCATCATCGCTCTCAGCATCTTCGTCTTCGCCGTCACCGTGCTCATGGGAGCGATCCCCGTGGGCATGAAACAAGTGCAAGCCTCGTCCAATGAGAGCCTCTCCATCACCTCCATGGAATCCATCCGCGATGATCTTTCGCTCGCGCTGGCATCCAAAATGACGACCAGCCTGCGCTATGGCCTGACTCCTCCCGCCGCGGGAACGACCACACCGGTGGACTTCAAAATCATGGAGAACGGCGAACCCGCCACAGCCAGTGAAACCGGCGTTTTCCATGTCCTAGGAAGCTTGCGCCGCCCGGCTGCGGCCAGCCCGGGTCCGGTCCAGCTTTACCTGCGCGCCACCTGGCCCGCCAATGCCCCGGCAGGTCGTGAAACCGGCGCGCTCGAACTTGTCGCCGCCTTCCCACCATGACCCCGTCACCGCACCCAACACGACGGGCTGGATTCACCCTCATCGAACTGGTCGTGTCCATGGCCGTTCTGACCATTATGCTGACGATGGTCCTCCAGATCACCGATTCCACCAGAAATGCCGTCAAGCTTACCGAAAGCAAATCCAACAACGACGCCATCGCCCGCCAGGCATTTGACCGGATTTCCCGCGACCTGGCGCAGATCGTCATCCGCGACGATGCGAGGATCGAGTTCAAGTCCAACCCCGGCAATGATCAGATCGCCTTCCTCACCCACACCAAGGGCTTCGCTGCGGGTGGAAGCACAGGGGACCGTGATGTCTCACTGGTCAGCTACTCGATTCTTTATGACGCCACCGTGGGCGAGAAGCTGCTGCGGGGATCCTCCGGCAATCTTTTCGCGGACGCCCCGGCCGCCGCGCTCAAGCTGGACGCCAGCCTGCCGTTTCCCGCCGTGTCCCAAGACAACCTCCAGATGCTCTCCAACAATGTGATCCGGTTCGAGGTCGAGTATCTCATTCAGGGCGTCACCGGCGTCACCCAGGAAATCACCGCGCCCGCCACCTCGCAGAACCTCCGTGGCCTGGTCATCACGCTGGTCACCCTCGACGACTGGGGACGCCGTGCCATCAAGCCCGACCGCCTTGAGAGCCTTGCGGCGAATTTTACCGACGCGGCGACCGGGAAGCACACCCTCAAAACCTGGAATCTCAAGCGTGACGAACTCGCGAAATCCGGCATCGCCGGCCTGCCCAAGGCCGCACTCCAATCGATCCGCTGCTACCAACGAACCTTCCTGATCCAGTGAAAACCCATCCCGAACATTTCTTCAACCGGGCCTCCCCCGCGACCCGGCAACGCGGGTTCGCCATCGTCGTGGCCGTCTCCATGATGGTCCTGCTCACCATCATCATTCTCGGGCTGCTTCTGCTCAGTTCCACCCATCGCAACTCGGGCACCAACGACGTTTCCGTTAGGCAGGCGGACAGCATCGCCAAGGCCGCGACGGCAAGCGTCGTCTCCGACATCTACACCGAGTTCAGCGCCGACACCCCCGCATCACCGGTCGATGCGGTCCAGAACATCTACCCGGTCGGCAAGGCCACGTCCATGGTCCCCTCCAAGACCCTGAAAGACCCCGCGCTCGCCAGCTCCGTGGATTTCCGCAATCTGATCAAACAAAGTGCGGGCGGTGTTTCCTTCGCCAAATCCGGCACCACCAATGTCGGCCCGATCAGGGCCAGCTCGGTATCCACCCTCACCCCGGGGCTCGACCAACGGTTCATCTCCACCGATTTCTGGAGGAAGCCCGCCCTCTTCGCCACCACCGCGAGCTTGACCGCCAGCCAGGTGCCGGACTGGGTCTATCTCACGCGCGACGGCAGCAATCCGACGGCCTTCAGCACGGCCAACCGGACCTCCCTCAACTCCGGCGTCGTGGAGCCGAAGTTCATCGTCGGACGCTACGCCTGGCAGATCTATCAGCTCGGCGGCCTGCTCGACGCGAATGTGGCCCTGTCCGGCACGGCGGATGCGGCTGACGGCACTGGAGCCGCAGCCAAGGACTCGCCGTTCTGGGCGGTGGCCGCCGCTCTCCCCGGGGGCGCGGCGCTGGGTGACGCGCTCGCCAACTGGCGCAACCCCTTCGGACGGACCTCCTCGCCCAAAAAATTCATCGATGACTGGGCGGAGCCTAACGGCTGGAACAAGGTCTATTCCAACGGTACCAACACCGACCAGGCCTTCCTCTCGCGGCAGGACCTGCTTGCCTTTCAAAAACAAAACCCCACCGCGTTTCCCGCCAGCCTGCTGCCTTGGTTCACCCATGCGAATTTCGCGCTCAACCAGAGCGCCCTCGCCCCGGCGGCAAACCGGCCCAAGGTGCTCGCCCTGGCCAACGGCGGCAATGATGGCTTCGGGCTCGATGACGCCATCAACCCATCTCACCTCGCGGTCCGCACGGCGATTCCATCCGAGACCAGCTCGAGCCGGCCCACCGTCCCGGTGACCGCCAAGAGGTATCCACTGGACCGCCTGGCCCTAGTGGTTCCCAACCCACCGCAGGCCGCGCTCGTCCAGAAGTATTTCGGGCTGACCTATTCCGCCGCCACGGGGGAATGGACGTATGTTGACGCCAACATCAAGCGTCTGAGCGATGTGGCGGCTCTCAACCGCGAGCCGAATTTCTTCGAGTTGATCAAAGGCACCCTGCCGCTCGGCAGTCTCGGGGTTTCGGGACTTGCTCCTTCATACGGCCCGAATCTCGACCAATCCGTCAACTATCACGTCGTCCAACTGGTCGCCAACATCATCGACCAATGGGATGCGGACGGTTATCCGACCGTCATCAATTTCGACGGCCGTCGCTTCGTCGGCGTCGAGGATCTGCCGCGGATCTACTATATCCGGAGCGGGTGTTACCGCCAAAGCATTGTACCGCCGGCGACATTCACAGGCTCAGTGGCAGGTCCTCCGCCTGCGGGTTTTGGCAATATCTATCAGTCGGTCCATCTCCAACAGCCGGTGATTTGGAATCCCCACATCGACTCACCGACCACCCCCGTGACTGCCAAGCCAACGAATTTCCGGGTGACGGCGACCAGCAACCAGGCGGCAGGTTCGAGTGCCTTGGACGTGCAGTTTAAGGTTTACAACGGGGCGGGCCAAACTTGGAACGGGCTTCCAATGGGCGCGATGAACGACTTCAGAAAGGCCAACGGTCCGGATTTTTCCACCAATCCCGGACCGCAGAAATGGGATGCTTCGAACGCTTGGATCACCTTTTCGACCACGGCCACGGGGAACGCATCCTTCCGGAATCCTTATCCGCTCAAGTCTCCGAACTACCCGGCGGGCAGCAATGCCGCAGCACCGCCCACGCAAACCTTCAATACTATAAGCCTGACTGAACTCAACTTCACCGACGCCGAGTCACAATCCAACCAGGCGATCGGCTTTATGGCAGGCAAAATCTGGACCTCTGACATTTGTTTCGGTTTGGACCCCGGCCTTTTCCTCCACAATGGAGTCCGCTACGATTTACAGTATCAGGTTTCTTCTGGAAGTTCATGGATCACCTATGACACGATGATCGCCAATCCCATGAGTACCCAGGACCGCACCAGCTTCAGTCCCGGGGATCGAAGGCATACCACTACTTGGATCCGGCTTGATCCGCGAACCAACCGCCTCGGGATTTTCATCACCAATAATTTCCGCAACTGGTATTGCCAAAGTGATACGAATTGGACATGGAAAAATGGCGAAACCGGAGCCCCGGATGCAAGCGCCGGGTGGACTCTCGGTGGCGGCGGAGTCAGCCGGTTCATCGGCAGCGCGTCCTTGCCGGGTTGGAATCTAACGAAGGTCGGCGGCAACGTTTACCCACGCTACTTCCAAGCGAATCTCAACGACGGCTACGGCTGCTACATCGACGCGGATGGCGTCACCCGACCCGCCATGGGAGCCGACGCATCGGGGACCACCGGCCTCCCCCTTGCCAATCCTCCTGTCGGTGGACCGGCGACCTCACGCCCACGCGTCCTCAACCGCGCCTTTCGCTCGGTGGCGGAGCTGGGTTATGTCTTCCGCGGTGTTCCATGGAGGCAACTGGACCTTAGCCACCCCGCCAGCGTGGATGGGGCGCTGCTCGATGTCTTTTGCCTGCACTCCGATTCCACCACCCATGATGCGCCGCGGATTTCCCGAGGCCGCGTCAATCTCAATGCCGCTCCGCCTGAAGTTTTGGCTGCGCTCTTTGAAGGCACATCCAAATCCGTCATCGCGGGAAGCACCATCTCACACGATGATGCGCTGAAGCTGGGGACAGCACTCAACCAGTGGGTCTCCGACACAACGGATCCCACCAAAGGCCCCTTACGGAGCCGCTCGGATCTCGTTGGAAGAACCATCGCGACTGGCAGCACCTTCGCCTCGCAAGGCTTCATGAGCCAGATTTCCACCCTCATGCCAGCCGACAAATCCATCGGCGAGACTCGCGAAGCCGTGATCCGGGCGCTTGCCGACTCATCGGATACCCGCACTTGGAATCTGATGATTGATCTGGTCGCCCAGTCGGGAGAACTCAGCAAAGCAGCCACCAGCCTCACCCAATTCAACGCTCATGGTCAGGTCCACCGCTGGGTCTTTCTGTCGATCGACCGCTTCACCGGTGAAATTCTCAAGCAATCCTCCGAATACGTTTCCGAATGAAATCTTATTCCTTCTTGATCGTTCTGCTCCTAACGGTTTTCGTCGCGGCCCAAGAACCGGTATTCGATGGCAAGATCGAGCTTCTTGCCCCGAAGCGTTCAAGATGGGTCATTACATTCCGGCCCAGCAAGGCCATGCATGTGGCGGAGTCCGGGAAATCGCGCGCGGCATCCGTCGACGAACTGCCGATGAGTCCTGACGCAGCGGAGCATGTCCTCACATCACTGACCGTGGATAAATCCGACACGCTCTATTGCGAGTTATCGCGTTTCAGCGATGGCACCAAGTCCGAGAAGTGGTCCATCGGAGCGATCCAGTTCCGGGAAGTCAAGGATGGTAGCTTGCTTGCGATGGCGGCAATGAATCTGCTGGACCCGGACTTTTCCGATCACAGCAAGGAGGACTTTGAAGAGCTCGGATGGCTGGGAAAGGAGTTTTTCGTGGGTGTGATCACGTATCAGAACCAACCTTGCTTCCTCTTCCAGACCACGTCTGACAAGCGACCGCAAACCCGGCGCGAGGACGCGCAGCAAAAATTCCTGTCCGACCCCGAGAGTGTCTCGTTCAAGGAAAGCCAGGGCAAATCCCCGAAAGCCCCAGCCAAGCCATCCTCCACACCCGTTACGGTCATTGTATCCGCCAACAGCCGTCTGCCATTGGTCTATAATGATGGGAAAGTCCTGCGAACCTACAGCTACAAGACCAGCGGCCTCGAAGAGCTTGTGCCACCTGAAAAGTTCGCCCGTGAGTTCGCAGCCTGGCGAAAGCACGCCATGGAGATGGGCCGGGCAGCGGTCGCCCCGTGAATGCATAATTAGCCTTGTGGCACTCCATCGCTCTCCACCCGGGCGGCCATCCAAGCAACCGGAGAGCAAGGAGACGTCGCCATTGCAGCAAGCTCTTCCTTAAGTCACACATGAACAGAAGCCTACCGATAGCCCACCAACCCCATTTGCCCCATGTTCCACCGCATCCTCCTGCTGCTCGCATTCACCGGCCCCCTCTTCGCTCAAGACGGCGGCCAACTTTTCACTCTCTATTGCTCCGCCTGCCATGCTCTTGATGGCAAAGGCGCCACTGGCGGTGCCTTCCCGCCGCTCGCCGAAAGCCCGTGGGTCGCGGGTGATGCGGATCGCGCGGTGAAAATCGCCCTCAAGGGACTAACCGGTTCGGTCGAGGTTTCGGGAAATACCTACAACCTCGAAATGCCGCCCCAAGGCGCAGTCATTCCATGGTCGCCTGGACCTACATCTTGCAATCCGGGTACGGCAGCCCGGAAGTCGATCAGGCCACCCCGAAGATCACCACCGCCACCGTCTCACCTGACAAAAAATCCGTGCGTCTTAATATCGACGGCCTCGTCCGTGGTCACGTCCATCACCTCGACTCCAAGGGAGTGAAATCCGCCAGTGGCCAAACCCTTTGGCACGCTGACGCCTATTACACCCTCAACGAGATTCCCAAGTGACGTGAAACGGGCATTCCTTCCTGCTCCCGCGATTCCTGCTTCGGAACTCGCCATCATCCAACCCGACGATATTGAGGATCGTAGGGACAGCGGGGAGCCGTCCGGCAACGGACGGCTCTACCCGGAAGGCTTGGCGTTCTCGGCCTGCCGCAGCCGTGAGCACTAAATGACTTATGTTTTGCACGAACTGCCATTGCGAAAACACGCGGTTTGAGGTTTCATGTTGTCGTAAATACACTCTCGCCTCTTCTCAACCATCACCTCTCAAAAATCCCGCGCCACAACGCGTGACGCATCCCATTGTCCTCTGAAATCCCGTCTTCTCTCTACAACACCAAAAAACCAATCTCATGAAATCCATACACAATCCGTTCCGTTCCACCGCCACCCGCTGTGCTGCCATAGTGTTCGCCTGCTTCACCGTGCTCCACACCAACGCCCACGCGGCGACCGTCGATACCACTGGCACCACGGTCAACTACACGGCAGCGCAAAACATTCTCGACACCACATGGATCGGCAATGGCACGCTGAACTTCAACGGATCGGGCACCATCGGCCTCGACAACAGCGGCGGCGGCCACCCCGATTTCATCAACATGACTGGCGGCAGCATCACGGTGCAATCCGGCGTCACTTTGCAAAACGGCGGCTGGCAGGGCGGCGTGTGGACGAATAACCTCGCCTCGATGGCTGTGGCCAGTGGCGCGACGCTGGACCTGTGGGATGGAAACCCGGTGCGCGTGGATGCGCTGACCGGCGCCGGAACGGTGACGATCTCGTCGGCGCTCGGAGTGAACTGGGCAGGCTCGCGCAGTCTCGTTCTCGGAGTCAATGGCGGCAGCGGGACATTCACTGGAAGCATCGCTGGCAACAGCGCGGTGGATGGTGGCTCCCTGAGCCTCACGAAAGAAGGCACCGGCACGCAGACGCTCACTGGCGCGAACACCTACACCGGCACGACCACCGTCAATGGCGGCACGCTGGAACTAAAATATGCCAATAGTGCCAATGGCACACTCGCTATCGGCAGCAATATTACGGTGAACAGTGGCGGCACGCTTCTGGCCAATGCATTTAACGCCTTGGGCTATACAAACCACGGCGGAGATACGCTGCAGGTCAACGAGGGGGGCACCCTGAAGGTCGGTGCCGGCCAAGTCGTCTCGATGCCTTACAACTTGAACGTGGTGGGCGGCTCACTCACCTCAGCCGACGCTGGCTATCCGGGCTTCGGAACGTTCTACCTAGGCGGTGGAACGCAAACCTTCACATCGTCGGCGGGCGGGACAGCTTCGTTGATTAGTGCCCAGAATGTCAGCCTCGCTGCTTCTACCGTCACGTTCACCGTGAACGATGGTCCTGGCGCGGTCGATCTCAACGTCACCGGCACTTTGATCGGCAACGGCCTGCAAAAGAACGGGGGCGGCACGATGGTCCTTTCCGGCGCGAACAGCTACAGCGGCCAGACCGACATCCAGCAGGGCACGCTGCGGATCCAAAACAGCAGCGGCCTCGGCGTCGGCGGCTTCGATGGCAACACGATGACTTTCGTCAGAGACGGGGCGACCTTGGAAATCGACGGCAGCCTGAGCATCGACGAGCACATGCACCTCTACGGTGCGGGTGTGGGCGGAAACGGCGCGCTGCGCGTTCTGAGTGGCAACAGCACTCTCAAGACAGCCATCGCCTTCATTACCACTGCCACGATCAATGTCGCGGGCGGAGCCTCACTCACGCAAAGCAACCAGTTTTATTACGTCGGCGGGTTGACGAAAACCGGAAACGGCACCCTGACGCTCACCGGCGCGAACACTTACAGCGGCGCGACGACGATCAAGGCTGGCATCGTGTTCGTGAATTACGACACCGGCGGGAGCGTCAGCAGCAGCACGATCACCGTGGACGGCACTGGTTCGTCGAACAGTTCCTCGTATATGATCTGGGCGGGCAATGGCGCGACGCTCGCCAACAACTTCGTCCTCAACAGCATGGGGCCGGAACAACTCCGCGGGGCCATCAATCAGGACGGCGGCGCGGGACTGGTCACGCTGAATGGCAGCATCACGCTCGCGGGTAACAGCCGTATCGGCGTCGGCGGCGGCTCGTGGAACAGCATGGTCATCAACGGCCAAGTCACCGGCGGTGGTAAACTCTTCGTGTATGAGAGCCCATTTGCGTCACCCTCCACCCAGCTCACACTGACCAGCGGCGCGAATAATTACTCCGGCGGCACGGAGATCGAGCAGGGTCGGCTGAGCATCAGCAATGCCGCCTCTCTCGGCACCGGCGCGGTGACCATTACCGGCACGGACAGCCAGTTGCTGCTGGACGAGGTGAGCGGCACGATCCCGAACAACTTCACCCTCGGCGGCGGCGGCAATCCGGGGAGCACCAACTACGGCTACGGCAACGGCACGATGGTTTTCCACAACGACGGACAAACGGCCACGTTCTCCGGCACCGTCACCCTGTCCGGTGACGCGAAGCTTCGCGGCTACAGCGCTGGTGGGACGACGAATTTCAGCAACCCTATCGGCGGCACGGGCAACCTGACCTTTGAGGCTGGCGGCGCCATTCCGGGGCACACGCAGTATTGGGGGCTCGGCGGCTCCGCGAGCACTTTCACCGGCAGCGTGCTCGTCCGTGGCGACGGCTCCGCGAACTCCTATCTCACACTCAACGGCGGCGCGCTTCCGAGCGGGACGGTCTTGACGCTGGAAGATCAGAGCTTTGTCGGCGGAAATAACGCCGTGTTTGATCTTAACGGCAACAGCCAGACCCTTGCCGGCCTGAACCGCGTTGCCGGTGCTGGCGGGCTAGGCAGCTTCGTGACCAACAGTGGCGGCAGCCAGTCCACCCTCACGATCAATGGCAGCGCAGACAGCAGCTTCAGCGGCGTCATCGGCGTGAACACCGCCGCCGGAGCAACGGGCCAGAGTGCTGGCGGCAATAACATCGCGCTCGTCAAATCCGGCAGCGCCACATTCACCCTCTCCGGCGCGAACACCTACACCGGCGCAACCACCGTGAACGGCGGCACCCTCGCTCTTGGCGCGAGCGACATCCTCCCTAACGGAACCCAAATCACTATCGGCACCGCCTCCCTTGATGCCGCTACCTTCACCGACACCGTCGGTACGCTGGCCGTCTCGGGCAGTGGCGTCATCCATCTGGGCAGCGGTGCCGCCTTGGCCTTTGCAGACAGTCATTTGCTTTCATGGAGCGGCACGCTCACCCTCACCGGCACCTACGTCTCCGGCTCCTCCCTCCGCTTTGGCACTGGCGCTACCGGCCTGACCGCCGGGCAACTCGCAAAAATCACGAAACCCGGCGGCGGCGCTGTCGCTCTGGATTCAAGCGGCTTCCTTGTTGACTCCACCTCCGGATACGCCTCGTGGAAAGCCATCAACGCGCCGACCGGCACTCCCGGTGCAGACTACGACGGCGATGGCGTGAGCAACGGCGTGGAATACGTCCTCGGTGGCACCAAGGACACCAACGACCTCTCCAAACTGCCTGCCGTCTCTATCAGCGGTGCCAACCTAGTCTTCACCTTCCAACGGTCCCAAGCCTCGATCGACGGCACCACCAGCGTGGCAATTCAGGTCGGCACCAACCTAAGCACCTGGCCGGACAGCTACAATGTTCCCGGCACCGCGCAGGCGAACAATCCCGGCGTCACCGTGCTCAAGAATACCTCTGTCGGCTACGACACCGTCACCCTCACCGTGCCGCGCGCCCCGGATGCGAAAAAATTCGCCCGCCTCGTGGTGACTCCGGCACCCTGATTCCCAATAACCCGGTATCTCTCAACCAGCCCCCTTAATACTGGTGCCCTTTCCGATGCCCCGGAAGGCGCCGCCCTCAGCACCTGCGGCATCCACCTCCTTAATACCTTCACATCGTCGGCGGGCGGGACGGCTTCTTTGATTAGTGCCCAGAATGTCAACCTCGCCGTTCCCACCGTCACGTTCACCGTGAACGCTGGTTCTGGCGCAGTCGATCTCAACGTCACCGGCACTTTGATCGGCACCGGTGGCCTGCAAAAGAACGGTGGCGGCACGATGGTCCTTTCGGGCGCGAACAGCTACTCCGGCGGCACGACGATCACCGCCGGCACGCTGCAGATCGGCAAGGGCGGCAGCACCGGTTCGTATGGCACTGGCACCGTGACCAACAACGCCACGCTGGTCTGGAACAATACCAGCGGTTTGAACGTGGTGGGGAGCAATGCGATCACCGGGAGCGGTGCGTTCACCATCAAGGCTGGCACTGTGTTGGTGCAATACGACGTAGGCGGCAGTGTGAGCAGCGGCACGGTCACGGTGGACGGCACGGGTTCGTCGAACAATTCCTCGTTTACAATTTGGACGAATAACGGCGCGACGATCGCCAATAACTTCGTCCTTAACAGTATGGGGCCGGCCCAAAACCGCGGGGCCATCAATCAGGACGGCGGTGCCGGTCTGGTCACGCTCAATGGCAGCATTACCCTGGCGGGCGACAGCCGCATCGGCACAGGTGGCGGATCATGGAACAGCATGGTCATCAACGGTCAGGTTACCGGCGGCGGAAAGCTCTACGTCTGGGAAAGGCATGACGCCGCACCTTCTTGGAGGCGCATAGCCCAGCGGGACAGTCTTGACGCTGGAAGACAGCAGCACTCAGGGCGGCAATAACGCCGTGCTCGATCTCAACGGCCAGAATCAGACCCTTGCCGGCCTTAACCGCACCGCAGGCGCGGGCGGCTTGGGTAGCTTCGTCACCAACCGCGGCGGCAGCCAGTCCACCCTCACGATCAATGGCAGCGCAAACAGCAGCTTCAGCGGCGTCATCGGCGTAAACACAGCCGCCGTAGCAACGGGCCAGAGTGCTGGCGGTGATAACATCGCGCTCGTCAAATCCGGCAGCGGCACATTCACCCTCTCCGGCGCAAACACCTACACCGGCGCGACAAACGTCACTGGTGGAAAGTTATACTGCCGCGCATCAGGATTTGTGGAATAAGGAGAAGGGACCTTATTGTCCCTTTCTTTCATGTTGACGGCAAAGAGGCGACAATAAGGTCGCCACTCCTTATAGCGCAAAATCACAAATCTTGACGCGTAGCAGTATAGTGGTACATGGCAATAGCTCCACCAGCATCCTCACCACCGTTTCCTCCGGAGCCACCCTCGCCGGCTCCGGCACGGTGGGCGCGACACTGATCCAAGGTGGGGCAACCCTTTCCCCAGGCGTCACCGGAGTCGGCACCTTGACGCTTGCAGGCATCACCCCCACGCTTGGCCTCAACAATACCAGCATACTCAACTTTGACTTCGATCCTACCAACCAGGCAGTTGGCAGTGGCATCAACGACCTCGTTACGGGAATTTCCGCCTTCACTCTCGATGGGATTCTCAACGTCACGGCCACCAGCGGCGATTTCCTGGGTGCTACCACCGGTGATGCGTGGCGCTTGTTCGACTACACTGGCGTTCTGTCCGACAACACCCTCGCATTAGGCAGCTTGCCGGGCTTAGGCGCAGGGCTTTCTTGGTCGGTCGATACTTCGATTGCAAATCAGGTGAATCTCACCGTCGTCCCCGAGCCCAACGTCGCCGCACTGCTCGGTGGATTCGGCATGCTCGCCGTGCTGCGCCGGCGGCGTCACTGATCAAAAAGGAAGGGTGAATGAGGAGTGCCCGATTGGCGTGAGGGGAGAACTATCACCTTCAAACACCATTACACTCCCTATTTCCCAACCTTCCGTGCGCGAAATCGTGCATGTCCTTCACCCCGTTAGCCCGCACAACCGCACCAACTCCAGCCGGACAAACGACGATTAGGCGGGCGGCATCTGGCGGCAGCCTCAGCGGTATTCGGCGCCATGGCTTTGGCCGGAACTACAAGGTGCAATATATGAAAATCATGGAGGGGCGCACTACGATTCGCCCGGGACCCTATGGTGTCCATCGGCAGCGACTTGGCTCGGCTGGAAGCGGTCCGACGTGGCATTGGATTATTTTCCCGGTGTGATTGAGACGGCGGCCACGGTCACGCACGATTCGCCGGCGCCGCTCGCGTTGGCAAACACCAGCGTCGCGGAACCTTCCGCAGCGGTGAACTCAAGTGTCTCGCTGGCAAACCCGGCGGTGGAGCCCACCAGATCTTTGGTGATTAGGGGCGAACTCCCGCTGCTGACGCTGGCCCTCAGCACTTGCGTGGGCGGGCTGGTGGCATCCGCAAGGTCACGCGCCGCATACTGGAAGCGGATGGCATAGCGGACACCGGGTGTTAGGGTGAGTGGCTGGGAGATTTGGTTGCCCGCGGTCTGGATGAACGCATAGTGGCTGACACCCGCGTAGGATTTGGGTCCCATGTTGCTGAGGCCGTTGACCAACGGCTGCAGCCCGACGCGGCTGGCATCGCTGGCCAACCAGCCCGTGATCGGCTTGCACTGGCTGACGTAACCGGTGGCATCCTTGGCGGAAAAATCCGCCGCGTTGGCCGCGAAATCGCCATTGGCCATGATTTGGTTTCCGCCCTGCGCCGCGCCGGATTGGACGGGCGTCCATTGGCTCACCTTGATGCGCGCCGCACCGGTGTATCCTCCAGCCCGTTCGACATGCCCGCCACCATTCGCCCAGCTCAGGGTGACGCGCGACTGCTTGCCCGCGAGGTAGTCGTTGGATTCGCCGTCGTCCTCAAACAGAACCATCGGTTGCGGGGTTTTCCCATACACCCGCACCGTTAGATCAAAGACCGAGTCCCTGGTGACGTGCTGCAACGGCACCGCCAGCGGCAGCAGGCAGTTGTCCTTCACAAACACCGGCACCTGGTCAAACGGCTTGGTCACCTCGATGGTGCGACCGCCCGCGAACGCTTCGTCGCTCCAGAAGTCATGCCATGTTCCGGTCGGCAGATACACCGCGCGCTTGCTTTGGCCGGCAATCATTGGTGCCACCAGCAGTGAGGGGCCGAACATGAATTGATCGTCCAAAGCGTAGGTGGCCGGATCGGCCGGCCAGTCCATCACCATTGCGCGGATGGGTGGTGTTCCCGTTAGACGGTAGTCATTGAAGGCCGAGTAAAAGTAGGGGATCAGGCTCATGCGCAGTTCGAAGAGCTTTTTGATAACGGCGGTCGCCTCAGCATGCTCGGGCATCAACTCTCCGGCATTGCTCTTGTCCATGTTGATCTGGAGCCAGGGCGGGAGTTTCATATACCACGGGTTGATGAGCGCCTGCGGAGAAAAGATCACTGTTTGGACGCGCCGGTAGAGGTCTTCGACCGTGGCGGTGTCGCGGATTTCCGGTACCCACAGCAACCCGCAGAACCCTTGGTTGGCGAGGGCGCGGATGTAGGATCGGTGGTCATAGCTGTCCGAATAGATCACATAGGGCAGCGGCCCGGCGAGGGCATGAGTTTGCCTGACGAGCCCCCACATACGGAGGTTGCGGCGGGTGAATGGCTCGAGCATCGTTTGCTGGTAAAGCACCCCTAACAACGAGTGCATCTGCTCGCCGTCCAGGCCGGATGAAAACTGGCTGGCCTCGGGGAAGGACCATGGGTTGGCCGCATACGGCTGGTGGTCGCACTCATCGAGTTTCATGCCGCCCTGCAAGCCGAGCGAAAACAGTTCCTTATCGTGTTGCGCGATGAAAATATTGCGGGCCTGCGGCATGGCGAAATCCGGCACCAGTCCATCCCACACCCGGTAGCTGCCGCTTAACGGCTTGAGGTCATTATAAATCGGGGAGTCCGAGCGGGTGAAGCAATGCTCCCACGGGCACAGCCTCATGCCCATGTTGGCCATTTCCTTGACGAACCCGGCAGGATCCGGGAAGCGCTTTTTGTCCCACACAAATGAACAGGGATAGGCCGCCGTTTGCCAACCGGGCTCCAAGCCCCACAGATCGCACGGGATGCCCTGCTCGCGGAACGATTTGGCGAGCGCCAAGCTATCCTGGGCGGTGAAATCGCTCTTGCCGCGATACGAAATGCCAAGGCCCCACAGCGGTGGCATGGTGCCCCCGCCGGAAAACAAGTTATACCTTCGGACCGCATCCACCATTTGCGGGCCGGCAAAGATATAGAGATCTACTCCTTGCGCGGCGGGAATATCAACCAGCATGTTGCGCTTGCTAAGGGTGCGCGCCTTGTAGAGATCCTCGGTGGACAGCGCGATGCCGCCGGCCGCCCCGGCATCAGCGGCTTCCAGCGGCGAGGTGTTGCCCACATTGAAGGCCGCGTAGCGCGCGGTGTCCACGAACACCCCGTAGCCAGAGGTGGAAACATAGAATGGCACGGGAGCATGCGACGGCCCACCATCCACCTCGGGGCTGTCGGAAGGAATCATCTTCTGCCGCGTGTTGGTCTTGTCGAACCCTCGCGCGCTGAGACCCAGCCCGTAGATCCGCTCGCTGGCGTTCATCGGCAAGGTCACCGCACAGCCGCGCGCAGACACTTGATAGAGGATGTCCCCGGGCTGGATCGGCGACTCCTGGGGCCCGCCCATTTTCTTGAGCGACTGCATTTGGATTTCTCCACTGCGGAACCGGGTCGGACTCAAGGCCTCGGGTTTGCCGAGCCGGATGCGCCAGATGCCATCGGCAATCTGCTCGCAGGAGGAATTCTTCGCAGGCTTGTCCTCGCCGGGCGCTGCGGCATGCAGGCATGGTTGACAGAACAAGAGCGGCAGTAGCAGGCGGATTGCTAGATATGAGGGATTCTTCATGGAGGTGGTGGATCGGGAAATAGGTTAGTTGAAAAACGGGGCGCTTGGCATGAGCTTGATTGTGCCGCCTTGGACGCTGTGAACCTGCCAAGTCTGGCTGTATTCCAACATCTGGCCGTCCCCGACTGACAGGCCGTTCCACACCACGCAGTCCCGGGAAACATAAACGCCATTCATCCGGGAAAAATGTTCCATCCCATCGAACACGCGTTGCAGCATTTCATTGCTGGTGACGACCCGAGCGCCCGCACCGGCACTGCCGGGCAGTGCGATGATCCGCTGATTCCCGCAACCCGCGTGTTGTGCTTTCATCCGATGCCAAAACCGTATGCAACTCCGCCGCGCCTGGGAATGGCAGATCGTGCAAAGCGAACGGCGTTTTGTCCCGCCCCCTTGCTGCCACTTGGCGGCTGCGTGCAATAATTCGGCGTTTTGTGCAAAATGGTTGCCTCGGGAGGGATTTTCCTTCATTCCAACAACAAGGCTGTCTGGCACGTCCAGGAGATGCCGCGCCACCTGTCGGCGCAGACCCACACTATCCCATCACCTCGTGAAAGCGCCTCAAAGAATCCGTGATAAGGCTCCGCGTGCGCCGCAAAAAAGCCGGGTCATGAAAGGCTCGGCCGCGCCCGAGGACGAGCGCATGAAAATCCTACAGCAGCGCCTGGCGCGGCGGAGCGTGCTGCTGGCGTTGGGCTGGAACGTGGCGGCGATCAACCAGGGAGTCGCGGAATACGCCAAAAAGGCCAACTGGATTCTCGACGACAACATGTGCCACAGCGGTATCATCCCGACCCACTGGAGTGGCGATGGAATCATTACCATGATCATTGACCCGGATGAGCAGCCGCTGATCCGCCTGATCGAGGAAAAGGGCGTTCCGGTGGTGAACCTTGGGCCGCTTAAATCGCCGCTCATCCGGTGCCGGGTGATGCCGGACAATGAGATGATCGGGGCGCAGGCCGCCGAACACCTGCTCAGCCGCGGATTCAATAATTTCGCGTTCTTTTGTGTGAGCTCATTCCCGGTGGTGCAGGAACGAATGCAGGGCTTCCGCAAGGTCATCGAGATGGCAGGTAAGAAGTTTTTCAAGCTGGACTTCGTCCCCAAGAGCAAAACAGATTTCATAGATCGAGACCAATATCTCAAATTGATTGCCAATCTATCCGCAGAGCTCGTCAATCTGCCGCTGCCGCTGGCCGTAATGTCGCAGTATGATGCCGAAGCCAACGATGTGGTCCGTGCCTGTCTAACCGCCAACCTGCGCATTCCCGACGATGTGGCGGTCATCGGAGTGGATAATGATCCAATCTACAGCATGCTGGGTCCCATCCCGCTGTCCAGCGTCAACAACAACCTGTGGCTGGCGGGATATCGGGCGGCCGAGGCCCTCGACCAGGTTCTCGACGGGGTGCTGCTGGATGAAACAACCATCCGCATCAAGCCCGAGGGAGTCACGGTGCGCGAGAGCACCGACATCGTGGCAATCGCCGACATTTACGTGTCCAAGGCCCTCCGATTCATCGTGGCGCACTACCGCGAGAACATCAGCGTCACGGACGTGGTCAGCAATTCAGGTATCTCGCGGCGCGGCCTCTACAGCCGGTTTGAAATGAATGTCGGGCGCTCGATCTATCAGGAACTCATGAAGCGCCGCATCGAATACGCCATGCAACTGCTGCGCGACACCGATCACAAGCTGCATTTCATTGCCGAAGCCTGCGGGCTTGGCGATGCCGAACGCCTCAGCAAGTCGTTCAAGAGGTGTTGCGATGTGACGCCCTTCGCGTATCGCACCGAGCATCGCGAAAAGGCCAGGAAATGAGCTTCACTCTCGCGCTTTCCGCCCCTCACTGAGTAAATACGGCTATAAAGACCACATCTTCGAAAGCTGCTTGGTCCGGGTCTGAGGAATTCATGGAGATTTTCCTGCATGCCATTAATTTAATTAAGCGACGATGGCTCTCTGTGTTAATGCCGACAACCCTGAATTCTTGCTTCGCTCCCTTTTCGGGCGCTTCGAGCATGCGACTATTACGTCGGCAACGATAAGTTATCCATCTAGCAGCCTGTCGGACTTAGCGAGTTAACGCGCTGAGAATCGGCTGTACGTATTTTGATCAACCTGAGTTGGCGTTGAATTGAGAATAGCCCCCCTTAAAACCCACCTTATTGAGACTGGTCGAGTTTTTAGCTCTAAGT
>JANXMQ010000009.1 GCA_025354565.1 Akkermansiaceae bacterium | reverse complement strand
CGGCGACGCAGCAAGGCGAGCGCTGAAAGCCCGCCAAGCAGGGCGCTGGATGGCTCGGGCACGGTTGTCAGGCTGGCGTCGATAGGCGCACCGGAGGAATTGAATGCTACATATTGGCTGTTAGCTGGTCCGCGCCGGAAGCCATGGTAGTTTGAAGTCGTCAAGCCGCTGATTCCATCAATGTCGTTGGAAACCGTGATCGGATTCGTCCCCTTGATGTAGATGAAAAAATTGTCGGTCGGCCCGAAGAGGGTCGCGAAAGGAATCGTCGAATAGTTGGACCAGAGGGATTTATTGAAAACACCAGAGCCGTTGTCGACACCCAAGCTCACGCCAATCCCGCCGTACGTCGCATCGCTGACATTAATCGACACCGCGAAAGCGCTGACCTGAGCGGCGGAGGCCTCATTCAGGATATCAAGATAGTAATAGGTGTTGATGCCCGACAGAGCTTCATAAACTTTGATGAGGCCGCCAGTGCCGGTGAGGGTAGTGCTTGGAAGTCCGATTGCGGTGATCGCAGATACGGTGGAAAGACCGGAGCAGAAAAATGCAGCACAAAGGAAGGAAGAGGCGTTGGTCATCAGAGTCGTCAAGTGTTGTTTATTTGAGCGGAACTTTTTCTAACTAGAAATTTCCGCTCCAAGTTGGTAAGGTGCCCGCAGTCCACATGAAATACTCCGACTTACAAGATAAATCCATCGCGAAGCTGACACGATGGCGAGATCCTCCGGATGCTCCGCGATGTGGGAAGTAAGCCGCTGCCAGCGGACCGAGCGGTCTTCGCGACGAAAGTGGTGATCACCTGCCGTCATCGGGAAGCAACGGTGGCAAGACTCTCTGGAAAAGCAAGACCGGCGGGCGCACTCGACCCATGACGCGGATGGAAACCAACGGATCACATCAATCCTTGCCGCCCTCCGGTTTCCAAGGATTACGCCTCGACGCCAGATCCCCGTCTTGCTAGAAGATCGATCACAGAAGTTCGCAGTTCGCGGCCTCCGCCTGTTCACCCCTCCCCACATGAACCGCATCCCACTCGCAGCGCTGATTCTCGTGCTCGCCGTTTCTGCTCAGGCGGAAATCACCACCGTCCGTCACTTCCGGCTCGGCGAGGCGGATGCCGGTGCCACTGCCGGGGGCGCTGCTGGTTTTTCCTCGACCGACACCACGGCGAGCGAAAACCTCACCCTCATCGGATCGCCGCTGTATTCCGCCGATGTGGCGAATGCCAACAGCACGCTCTCCATGGAGTTCAACGGCACCACCCAGTATGCCACCACCGGAAATTGGCATAACCTCACCACGAACTTCGGCGTCGAGGCCTGGGTGAAACCCGCTGCGACTGGTGGCGAGCATTTCATCATCTACAACGGCCAATCCGGCGCGAACGGCTGGGGTATCCTCCAGAACAATGCCACCGGGAAATTCGGCGCGCTGTTCGGCGGCAGGACTTTCTTCGGCACCGGCGATGTCGTTCCCGGCGTCTGGACCCATCTCGCCATCGTCTGTACCGACACCGTCGCCACCTTCTACGTCAATGGCGTGGCCTCCGGCACCACCACCGATCTGCCGAATTCCGCCAGCGGCTTCATCGGCATCGGCACCAACGGGGTCGTTCCGGCAGCCAACCTGTTTCAAGGCAAGATCGACGATGTGCGCGTCTTCACCTTCGCGCCGGGAGCCTTCGTGCCGGCGGATCTGTCGTTCACCGTGCCACCTCCACCGCCGCCTGTTCTGAATTTCTCACGGGTGAACACCACCGACACCTTGAGCTGGCCGACGACCGACCGTGAATTCATTTTGGAAACTTCGACCGACCTGCTTTCAAACACCTGGACGCGCCTCTATCCGCCTGCCGAGTTGAACAACACCTTTTCCATGGCGCGGAATTCCACCGACCCGAAGCGTTTCTATCGTTTGAATAACGAACCCTGCGGCGTGCGCCAGCCGCCTGCTCTGATGTATGGCTCATCGATCACCCTGAAGAGAGGATCCGCCGCTCCCGTGCCGCTCACCGTCTACGCCGATGGCCAGCAAAATGCCTTTGGGAACAACGTCCCCACCGTGATTAATGCTTCGGCATTTTTCGATCCCGCGAGCTGCAATGGCGGCACCCTGCTCTACCACTGGGTCATCACGTATCCGTCCCGCCCGGACCCCTATACCGTCGCTGGCATTACCGGCTATCGAACCCCGGTGCTGACCATCGCCCGTAACTCCATGCTCAACGACCCTATAGGCGCGACCTTTATGCTGACGGTCACTTCACAGAAAACCGGTCTATCCATCGAATTGCCTATTCTCTGCGTGGTTACCAACAGCCAATTGACCCTAACTATCTTCAACGCCTGCCAAAGCGGCACGGGGACCTGTACGATTTCAGCTGCGGCACCCGCCCCGCCGGGCACGACTTGATCCGTTCAAATGCGGAAGGCTTTTGACCCGCCGTCTTCGACTGAAGATCCGGTGTCCAATTCGCGAGTTTTCCCCGACCAGCCTCACCCTTTTTCCCCGATGAAATTCCTGATTCCGTTCTATCTGGCCTTGGCCGCGTTCGCGCAAGCCGCCTGTCTGGACTTCGCCGAGACGTCGAAAGAAGTCCACATCACCGCCGACGCCGAAACGGCGGCCGTGGAATTCAATTTCACGAACAAGAGCGGAAATCCGGTCACCATCGCCAAAGCCGATGCGGGTTGTGCCTGCATGAAAATCCTCTTCTCCGGCGGCAAGCTCACCTACGGCCCCGGCGAGACCGGCGTCCTGCGCGCCGTTTTCAACATCGGAAATGCTTCCGGAAGCGTCGAGAAAATCATCGCCCTCTGGCTCGACACCGCTCCCACCAACCCACCGTCCCAATCCATCAGCGTGCGGATTCAAATCCCCACGCCGATCACCCTGGAGCCGAAAACCCTCAAATGGGAAAGCGGCGGCAAGCCCGAACCCCAAACCGTCCACATCCGCATGGCGGAAGGAAAGCCGATCCACGTCACCGCCATCAAGCCATCGACCGAGGAGTTTTCCTGCGAATTGAAAGTCGTCGAGGAAGGTCGCAGCTATGATCTCGTTGTCACCCCGCGGGATGTGACGAAACCGGCCCTCAGCGCCATCCGCATCGAGACCGATTGTGAAATCCAGAAACACCAAGTCCAGCAGGCATTCGCCGTCGTCCACAAACCCGCGCCAGCGGACAAGACCAGCCATTGAGACGCGGAATATAGACGGGTTGCTAAAAGTCATTGCGGAACCTTCTTCAGCCTATGCCGCCAAGCGACTAAAAGGGGTCGCACATCGTAACATTTTCCCCTCATCAAATTCATCGACAGCGGCGTCTCCCACAGAGAGTGGCGAGGGTCAGTGGCGAGGGTCAGTAGTATCAGATCGAAACAAGGTGTTTTTTTGATTATTTTTTAAGGCTGGATTTGGGCGTGAAGGTACTTGCCAGATCGGGAGCTTCGATTTGGCCGGGCTGGTTCTGGACCTCTTGGAATGTTAGCCTTCGGGA